>DATKDL010000168.1:0-41599 GCA_035512695.1 Anaerolineales bacterium
GTAGACGGCACCGACAAACCGGTCTCGCATAAAATCAGCCAGCGCGCGCCATTCCGCCGCGCTCGCCTCGGCGGGAAGGCTCAGGAAGAACGGGTACTGGTAAAAGGGGGCCACCTGCGGCCGGCACAGACCGCAGTAGTAGCGCATCCCGTTCTCGAAGGCGGCAAAGCGCTCGTTTTCCTGGCCGTCCTGCACGGTGATGATCCCGACCCGGGCGCTCGGCGTCAGCAGCGCGGTGATATAACCGCCCATGAAAGCGGTGATCGCGTCCGTCCCGGTCATGTTCTCGACCAGGATCAGGTTTGCGGCCGCTTCGGCGCCGTCAACGCCGATCGCCAGGAACCGGGTGGCCGGCGCTCCAGCCGCCAGCGCGTTGAGCTCGGGTTGCGGGGGAAGGGCGATCAGGAAATCGGCCTCGGCTGCAATATCCTCAACGGACATCGTCTGCCGGAGCTGCCAGCGGAGCCCGCGCGCCGAGGCTTCGGCCGAGACGAGCGCCTCGATCTCGTTCTCGAGCGCCGGATCGACGCCCGGGGGCGACAGCAGCACGACCAGCGCGGCCCGTTCCGTCGGGACCGCCGTCGCCGTCGGCCGCGGCGCCGTCGGCTCGACTACGGGGGTCTCCTCCGGGGGAGCGGTCCCCTCCGGCGTCACGGTCGGGCTCCCGCAGGCTGCCGGCAGGGCCGCCAATCCCAGGATCAGCCACAAGGCAACTCGCCGAAAGAAAGGATAAAGATCGTGTGTGGATGACATGAAATATATTCTGCAATAAGAGTATTTTCGCAATAAAAATTGCATCACGCGCAATTCCCGATCCGGTAGGATCGGATCGAAACATATTCTAATTTATAATAACCGGTATGAACCTCCCCCAGACTTCCGCCGAACCGGACGACCCCGACCGGCTGCCGCCCGCTCGCCGGCGGCGCGCCCGCCGGCTGCTGGCGCCGCTGAACGCGGACGAGCGAGACTCCTATTTCAGGGCGCTCGCTCACCGGGCCGCCCCCACCATCGATTTCTTTGTTTTCTCGCTGTTGACCGGAGTCATCATCGCGGCCGGTCTGGTTCTCGACCAGCCCGCCCTCCTTTTGTTCGGCGCGCTGGTCTCACCGCTGATGGCCCCGGTGGTCGGGACGGCGCTCAGCGCCGTGCTCGGGTCGCTTCAGTTGTTCGGCCGGTCGATCGCGGGTCTCCTGATCGGGGGATTGCTCGTCTTCCTGGCCGGGCTCGGCGGAGGCTGGGTTTCAGCGGAACTCTACCCGACTCCGGAGACGCTTTTCCTCCAATCGAGGTTTTTTGCACGGCTGCTCTGGCCAAATTTCGCCCTGGTCGTTTTCGGCGCATTGCTGACGACCTACTGGCTGGCGCGCGACAACCGCAAGGCGCTGGTCCCCAGCGTGGCGCTGGCTTTCTCGCTGTATGTCCCATTGGCGACGGCCGGGTTCGGGGTCACGAGCGAGGTCGCCTTCCTCTGGCCGGATGCCCTCGTCGTTTACCTCCTGCATCTACTGTCCGCGCTGATCGCGGGGATCGCCGTTCTGTTGATGATGGGCTACCGGCCGGCTCCGATTTTGGGATACTCGTTTGGGACGGCGATCATGCTGATCGCCGGGATGCTGGCCCTTGGCGCCGCCTCGACCGGGGTGGCCGTCCGGGCCCAGCTTGCCATCCCGACCCACACACCCACCGCCACGCTCACACCGACGGCTACACCCACGCTTACCCCCTCCCCGACCGCCACGATCACCCCCACACCCACGCTCACGCCGACCCAGACCCCGACGCCCACACGGACCCCGACCGAAACCCCGGTCCCGCCGACCCCGACCCCGACGCCGGTCTTCGGGATCGTCAACGTGCCCGGTTTCGACGGCGGCCGCCTGCGGGACGCCCCGCTGGGGAATGCGATCACCGTGCTCCCCAACGGCACCGTCGTCCAGGTGCTGGACGATCCGGTCGTGCTGGGCGAGGTCACATGGCTGCATGTGATCACGGAAGATGGGGTTGAGGGGTGGATCGTTTCGGTCCTCGTGCAGATCCAACCTTAAAACTTCACGGAAAAATACGGGCGGGCGGATGGGGCGAATACAATTCGCCCCATCCGCCCGCCCGTATTTTTCGGAACCATTCTAAAGCCAATGGGCGGCCAGGCTGCAGACGTACGAGAACGCCTTCGATGCCAGCGGCAGATCCCCGAAATCGGCCTCATCGACCTGGATGCTTTTCGCCGCATCTTTTTCGAAATGGTAGCGCAGTTTCTCCACCAGTTGGGGGTCGGTGAAATGCAGGCTGAACTCGAAATTGTCTTGCAGCGCTTGCTTATCCAGGTTTGCCGAACCGAACAGAATCTCTCCGCGGTCGTTCCAGGTGACCTTGGCATGGGCGAAATCGTGGTCGTACCGGTACACTTCCCCGCCGGATTGGGTCAGCTTATGTGCGTGGATCCGGTTGGCGGCGTCGATCGCGCGGACCCGCGTCCGGTGCGAGAAGATCACGCGGACCTTTACCCCTCTCATTGCCTGGGAACGGAGCCCGTTTAGAATCTCGGCGTCCGGTATGAAATACCAGTTGCGGATAGAGACCTCCGTCCGGGCGTCCAGGATGATCTTCAGCATCGCCCGGCGGATGTCATGGCGCTGTTTCGGGACGGTCAACCAGATGTGCGCATCCCCGGCCGTCATTTCTGAGAGGTGGAAATCCGGTCGCGACAGATCGGCGCCGCTCTTTGCGTGAAAGCGTACGAAATCATAGAGATCGTGAAGACGGTGATCCAGCCGGCCGTCCACCCGTAAATTGAAATCTTCCAATTCGGTGTAGTGATCGCCGATGTTCGAGCCGCCGATAAAGGCGGTCGTCTCATCGATCGCGCAGATCTTGGCGTGCAGGCGGTTGTCCTCTGAGAGCCGGTGCCCGTCCGGTTTGAACAGATCGACCTGAGCGCCCGCCTCCTGGAGCTCCTCGAGCAAGAGCTGGTTGTCGATGGTGCGCTTGGGCCGGTCCACGACCTGGCCAACCTGGTCGACCATCAGCCGGACCCGGACCCCCGCTGCGGCCCGTTTCTTGAGCACCTGGGCGATCCGTTCGGCCCAATCGCCCTGCACGAATGAGAAATATATCATCGTGATCTCGGACTGCGCCTCCGGTAGGGTCGCCAGCAGATCGGCGAAGAACGGGCGCACCTCGGTGAACAACCGGTACCGGTTCCCCGTGCTCATATCACTTCTCCGTGCGGTTCAAATTTGCCAGACGCTGATGACACGGTCGTAGAGCTTCCGCAGGTTTTCGGCCCGGATAAATGCGGCCGGGATCCGGCCGCGGGCGGTTAGCGCAGCGTAGAAAGCCTCATGTTTTTCAACTGAAACGTCCATCGAGTAGCCGGCGGAAATCTCGCGTCCGCGCAAACCCATCCGTCGAGCGAGTTCGGGGTTTTCGATCAGATCGACGATTCGGTCTGCCAGGGCAGTCGTGTCCTTTGGAGGGACCAGGCAGCCGTTGACCCCGTCTGCGACGATTTCAGGGATCGACGTCGCCCGTACAGCGACGACGGGGAGACCTGAGGCCACCGCTTCCATCAAGACCAGCGGTTGGACTTCGATCTCCGAGGCGGTCACGAAGACGCTCGCCAGGCGGTACAGCCCGGGCAGATCGCCGGTCGATGAGACGAAACCGGGGAAGTGCGCAGCATCCCCGATCCCCAGGCGTGCAGCGAGGTTCACCAGGTGCTCCCGCTGCCGACCGTCGCCGGCCACCATCAGCTGGCCCTTCGACCGCCGCAGCGTTTTCGCAGCCGCCCGGACCACAAGGTCGACCTGCTTGTCCACATCCAGTCGGCCCACGTGGAGGATCACCGGGAGAGCAGGATCGAGGCCGTACTTCCGGCAGAGGTGTTCCCCTTCATGCTCGCCGGCCGGTTCGGGGCGGAAGCGTTCGAGGTCGATCCCATTGGCGATCACCGTGGGTCTGGTCCCGGCGTATTGCTCGATCGTGTCGGCGATCGTTTCCGTCGGCGAGATCAGGGCCTGGACGTTGGCCCCCAGCCACCGGACATAATCCCACAGCACCCGTTCGACCCGGACCTTCAGCGAGGGCAGGTTGGGCATGTAAGAGGCGACGAACCAGGGCAGTTGGTGGGCGGTCAGGGCGGTCGGGATTCCGAGCTTCTTTCCGGCCAGCACGCCGGCCAGCCCGATGGTGGATGAATCGTGGAGATGGATGACATCCGGTTTGAATTCCATCAGGTTCCGAAGCACCCGGCGATACGCCCAGGATACATAGTGATGGTTGGCGCGCAGCGGATTGGGGGAGGACCTGAGCCGGACGATTTCCAGGCGCTCCTGCCGCGTGTGCTTCGCGCTCCCGATCTCGCTTGCCGCGATCACGAGCACGTCGTGACCGCGCTTCACCATCCCTTGCGCGAGATACTCCATAAAAAAAGACACCCCGCTGACCATCGGCGGATACGCCTGGTTGATGAAGGCGATTCTCATCCGACTACTCCTTCGCTGTAACCCATCATCTTTTCAGCATTGTCCTCGATAAAATGGAGGCGGCGAATTTTGGGGCGGGTGCGGCCCCGCCGCACCCGCCCCAAAATTCGCCCTTTCTTCGCATTTACAGATCGGTGCTTAATCAACCGCCCAACGGCCAGATCAACGGCAGGAAGATGGCAACGACGACGAAGATAATCAGGTTGAGCCAGAGGCCCACCCGAGTGTAATCGAGAAAACGGTAACCGCCCGGGCCAAAGACGAGGACGTTGGCCTGGTGGCCGATCGGCATCAGGAACGACGTCGCGGCGGCGATGACGACGGCCATTACAAAGGCCTGCGGGTTGGCGCCCAGGCTGCGGGCGGCATCGATCGCGATCGGCGTAACCAGGACGGCGGCGGCCGCGTTCGACATGACCTCGGTCGTCAGCGCCGTCATCAGGAAAATGCCCATGACGACGGCCAGCGGACCCATGTCCCCCACCAGGTCCACGATGGCCCCCGCCAAGAACTGAGCCGTCCCCGTGGTCTGCATGGCGATCCCCATGGGCAGCATCCCGGCGATCAGAAAGACCGATTTCCATTCGATCGCCTCGATGGCTTCGTCCATATCCAGCACTTTCAACAGCACCATCAGGACCGCGCCGATCAGCATCGCCGTCGAGACGTGCAGGACGCGGGTGGTCACCAGCACCAGGACGCCGGCCAGGATCAGGACGGCGATCGGGGCTTTGTTGAGGCGCCGCGATTCGAGCGGCGCCGTCTCCAAAACCAGGTATTCCGGGTCCGCCCGCAGATCGTTGATCCGTTTCCGCGGCCCGCGGATCAGGAGCGCATCTCCGTACTCCAGCGCGATATCGGCGATCTTCGATACCAGGGCCTTCCCGCGCCGCTGGATGGCGAGCACGCTCAGTCCGGTGCGGGCGCGGAAATCGACTTCCTTGAGCGTGTGGCCCTTCATGTGCGATTGCGGCGAGAGGGTGATTTCGACCATTTCCAGTTCTGACCGGGAATCGCCGTCGTCCGGATCGTCGAACTTCCAGTCCACCAGGGCTTCCAGCCCCAGGGCTTCGCCCGCCCGGAGCAGGTTATCGGAGGACCCCTGGATCGAAAGGACATCCCCCGCCCGGATGCGCGTCTCCGGGGCCGGGTTCAGCGGCGGACGGTCGACCCGGCGCACCTGGAGGACGTCGAGCTCGTAGCCGCTCCCGAGCTGGGATTCCGCCAGGGTCTGGCCGATGAGCGATGACGAATCCCGCACCCGGACTTCGGACATGTACTCCCGGACCTGGTAGACCTGGGAGAGATCGCCGCCGGGCGCCCGATCGGGCAGCAGGTGCCGGCCGATAAAGATGAAATAGAGGACCCCTGTGACCAGGACGATCGCCCCCATCGGCGTGAAGTCGAAAAAGCCGAACCCCTCCATCCCGCCGTAAGTCTCCATGATGCTGGTGGCGAGGATGTTCGGTGGGGTGCCGATCAGGGTCATCCCGCCGCCGAGCAGCGAGGTGAAAGCCATCGGCATCAGCAGCTTTGAGGGGGGCACCCGGATCCGCCGGGCGACGCTCACGGCCGCGGGGAGCAGGATCGCCACTGCGCCGATGTTGTTCATGAAGGACGACATCAGCCCGACGGTCAGCATGATGACGATCAGGATGCGGATATAACTGGTGCCGGCGATCCGCAGCATGAACCGGGCCAGGATATCGGCCACCCCGCTGCGGAACAATGCGCCGCTGACGATATAGACCGACCAGACCGTGATCACGGCCGGGCTGGCGAAGCCCGAAAAGGCCTCCTCGGTCGTCACCAACCCCGTCAGGGCCAGCGTGATCAGCACCAGCAGCGCGACCAGGTCGACCCGGATCCGCTCGCTGACGAACAGGACGACGGCGACTGCCAGGATGGACAGGACAAGGATGATTTCAGGAGTCATCTAGTTTGCTCCAACTTTCTCGATTCACCTGCGCGGCTCCTACGATATAATCTCTTCCCGTGATGAGGTTGACGCATGGGTGGGCGGATGCGCCGGGCACATCCCGGCGCATCCGCCCACCCATGCGCATCTCGCAGATACGATTATGCCATTAAATTTCCAGCAAATCATCCTCACCCTCCAAAATTTCTGGGTCGACCAGGGCTGCCTGCTCTGGCAGCCTTACTATTCGCAGGTCGGCGCCGGGACGATGAACCCCGCCACCTCGCTGCGCGTGCTCGGCCCGGAGCCGTGGAACGTCGCCTACGTCGAGCCCTCCGTTCGCCCGGACGACGGCCGATATGGGGACAACCCGAACCGCTTCCAGCTCCACTACCAGTTCCAGGTCATCCTCAAACCCGACCCCGGGAACCCGCAGGAACTCTACCTGCAGTCCCTCGAGGCGCTCGGGATCGACCCGCAGCGCCACGACGTCCGCTTCGTGGAGGACAACTGGGAATCCCCCGCGCTCGGCGCCTGGGGGCTCGGCTGGGAGGTCTGGCTGGACGGGCAGGAGATCACCCAGTTCACTTACTTCCAGCAGGCCGGCGGGATGCCGCTCGACCCGGTCTCGGTCGAGATCACCTACGGTCTCGAACGAATCGCCATCGCCCTGCACGGGGTCGCCTCGGCCTGGGAGATCCCCTGGAACGACCGGATCACGTACGGCGAGATCCGCAAGATCGAGGAGGTCGAGCACAGCCGGTATTATTTCGACACCGCCGACGTCGAGCGGCTGCACGAGATGTACCAGCTGGCCGAGGCGGAAGCCCGCTCGGCGCTGGCAGCGGGGCTCGTGCTGCCGGCGCACGACCAGGTCCTGAAACTCTCACACCTCTTCAACGTCCTGGACACTCGCGGCGCCATCGGTGTTACCGAACGTCAGGCCTTCTTCCGCCAGATGCGCGGCCTCTCCCGGGCCGTGGCAGAGGCGTATGTCGCGCAGCGGGAGGAGCTGGGGCATCCCTGGCTCGAGGAGACGGGAGACGGAGGACCGGAGACCGAGGACCGGGGACGGGAGACCGGTTCGCCCGTCGCGGTCCCCGGTCTCCCGTCCCCGGTCTCCGGTCCCCCGTCCCCCGTCGCATTTCTGCTCGAGATCGGGACCGAGGAGCTCCCGCCCGCCGACGTGGTCGATGCGGTCGCCCAGCTGGAGGCCCGCGTCCCGGCGATGCTGGCCGGGCTGCACCTGGAGCACGGCGAAGTGCGTGTCCTGGCGACGCCGCGACGGCTGGTCGTCCACGTGGAAGACCTGGCCGCGCGCCAGCCGGACCGCGAGCAGGTCTTCCGCGGCCCGCCGGCCGACCGGGCTTTCGATGCGGACGGGAACCCGACCAAAGCGGCGGAAGGGTTTGCCCGAGGCCGGGGCGTCGAGCCGGCCGCCCTGGTTGTCGAGGAGATCGACGGCGGGCGCTACGCCGTGGCGCGGGTGCAGGAGATGGGGAGGCCTTCGGTGGAAGTGCTGGCAGAGGGGCTGCCTGGCCTGATCTCCGGGCTCAAGTTTGGGAAATCGATGCGCTGGAACGAGAGCGCGTTCGCCTTCTCCCGCCCGATCCGCTGGCTGCTGGCGCTCCACGGGGAGGCCGTCGTCCCGTTCGAGCTGGCCGGTTTGATCGCCGGGCGGACGACGCGGTCGATCCGGTTCCATGATCCCGAGGAGATCGAAATCCGGGATGCGGCCGGATATTTCGCGACCCTGGCGGCCCAGGGGATCCTGCTCGACCCGGCCGCTCGCCGGGCTGCGATCGCCGAACAGGTGCAGGCGGCTGCCGAATCAGCCGGTGGGGAGGCCGTCCTCGACCCCGGTCTGCTCGACGAAGTTGCCCAACTGGTCGAATCCCCCAACGCCCTGCTCGGCGCTTTCGACGAAACCTTCCTGTCCCTGCCCCCCGAAGTCCTCGTCTCGGTCATGCGCAAACACCAGCGCTATTTCCCGGTGATCGAAGCGTCATCCGAACGTGGGAGCGGCGATTTTGAGGTGGGCGCCGGTTTCACCGGCGCCCACCTCAAAATCGCCAAAGCCCCATTCGTTCTTCGTTCTGATTTCATCACCGTCCGCAACGGCGGCAGCGGGGGCGCGGAGGACGTGATCGCCGGCAACGAGCACGTCCTGCAAGCCCGGTTTGCCGATGCGGCCTTTTTCGTCCATAACGATCTCAAAAAACCGCTCGAGGGCTTCCTGCCCCGACTGGACACGCTGACCTTCCAGGCGCAGCTCGGCTCGATGCTGGACAAGACCCACCGGATCGAGGAGATCGTCGTCGCGCTGGCGCCGCGGGTCGGGCTGACTCCAGACGAAGAACAGCACGCCCGCCGGGCGGCCCGGCTTTGCAAGGCGGACCTGGCCACGAGCATGGTCGTTGAGATGACGTCGCTCCAGGGGGTCCTGGGCCGCTATTACGCCCTCCAAAGCGGCGAGCCGGCGGAGGTGGCGGAGGCCATCGCCGGGCACTACCTGCCGAAGAGCGCCGGGGACAAATCCCCGACCGATAAGATCTCCCTCACCGTGGGCCTTGCGGACCGGCTGGATTCGCTCGTCGGGCTGTTCGGGGCCGGGCTCCAGCCGTCCGGAAGCAAGGACCCGTTTGGGCTGCGCCGGGCCGCGCTGGGGCTGGTGCAGCTGGTGGTCGATTGGGATCTCGATCTGGATCTCAAAGCCGCCCTCCGCTCCGCATCGACCCGCCAGCCGATCGAGATCGATGCAGCCACACAGGCCGAGGTCCTGGTCTTCATCGTCGAGCGCCAGCGTGGGCTGGTATTGGATGGGGGTTATCGTTTCGACGTCGTCGACGCCGTCCTTGCGGTGCAGGGACATACCCCGGCAGCCGCCCGCCGCGGCGTGCAGACGCTCTCCGAGTGGGTGAGCCGTGAAGATTGGGACAAAATCCTGCCGGCCTACTCCCGCTGCGTCCGGATCACGCGCACGGAGGTCGATACCCATCCGGTCGACCCCGGGAAGTTCGTGGACGCGGCCGAGAAAGCCCTGTTCGCCGCGCTGGAACCGGCCGAGGGGGCCATTGCGAAAGGGGGAAAGGACAGGGTCGCCGTCTTCCTGGCTGCCTTCGAGCCCATGATCGCGGCGATTGACCGGTTCTTTGAGGACGTGCTGGTGATGGTGGAAGATGAAGATCTGCGGAGGAACCGGTTGGGTTTGCTGCAGCGGATCGCTGCGCTGGCCGACGGGGCCGCCGACATGGCGCGTCTCGAAGGATTCTGAAAATTAAGCGGCCGGGCCGGGCTTCACCCGGCCCGGCCGCTTATTTTTCTACCCCCCACACCCGCACGGTCCCATCCCGGCTCGAAGTGGCGATCGCCGTACCGTCCGGCGAGAAGGCGATCGCGGTGATTGCCAGGGTGTGCCCGCGCAGATCGGCCAGGCGCTCGCCGGTCTCCACATCCCAGATCTGGACACCGCCGTTTGAATCTCCGGTCACCAGCAGCGACCCGTCCGGAGAGAACGCCAGCGCCAGTCCGGTGCGGCCGAAATCGAGCGCAAACTCCCGAATCACGACCCCGTTGGAAGCGTTAACCAGGCGGATGAATTGCCGCCCGTCGTTGGCGCTGCCATCCGATCCGGCCAGGGCGATCGCACCACCGTCCGGAGACCAAAGGATCGCGTTAACAGTCTCGAACAAACTCCGTTCATATACGAGGCTGGAGGTATCGACCGAAAAGACGCTCAGCCGGCCATCCCCCAAGCCGGCGGCGATTCGGCCCAAATCTGGTGACCAGGCGAGACTATTTGAAAGCGGCACATCCGTTTCAACCGCGCTTTCGAGCAGCCCGACCGTGCGGGTCATTCCGTCCTGAAAATCAAGGGCTACCAGACTTTGTGGCCAGGTTCCGGTGTCGTTCCAGACGATTGCGCTGCTGTCCGGCGCCTGGGCGGCAGTCCAGTTTTCAGAGGATTCCCGCATCGCCTCAGGCCAAAAACCCACACCTCGTCCCGCTTCTTCTCCCGGCGGTTGGGAAATCTCAATGATCTTATTCAGGTTGGAATATGCTCGCAGGGTCAGTCTGGTACCGCCAGGGATCAGATTGAGTACTGTCAGTTCGCCGTTTGATTGCGCAAAGGTTTCGTTCCAGTTGAACGAGTCCAGTTCCATTACACGCAATTCGTTGTCGACACCGAGAAGCGCCAGGCTCAGGAGATCCACTTCACCCTCCGTAATCCATTGCAAACTAATCTGCGCCGGGAGATGCGCTTCGATCGTGCCGAAGTCCGAGATCACGGTCCCGTCCCTCAGGAGCCGCCCGACGGTTCCTCCAGCGACGTCGTTTGATTCAATACGTGACTGAATCGCCCGTGTCGCCAAGCCCCACTCGAATATGGCGCAGCAGCCATGCTGCGAAAAAAATAGATTTCCGTCCTCCGACCAGGATACGCTGCTTATCTCGGCAACCGTGGCGAGCTGAAGCGCGTCACTGTCGACCGCCGGCCACGTGATCTCCTCCTCTTCGGTGTCCGTTTCCTCAGGTACCATGATCGAAGCCAGTTCCCAGATCCGCAGTGTCAGGTCATCCCCGCCCGAGAGCAGCAGCGGCTCGAACGGGTGAAAATCGATCGCCCGCACAAACTCCGCATGCCCCGCCAGCAGCGCGACCTGCTCCCCCGCCGGGATGTCCCAAAGCCAGATATCCGCCCCGGTCGCCGCCGCCAGCAGCCGCCCGTCCGGCGACCAATCCAGCTCGACCACCTCGGATCCCGTTTCCCAAAACCGAACGACCGCACCGCTGTGCAGGTTGTAGACCGTCACCGCCCCGCTGCGTTCGCCGAAGGCGAGCAGGTTCCCGTCCGGCGACCAGGCGAGGGCGGCCTGCAAGCCCAGCCCGGCCGGGATCGCCCGCAGCAGGACGGCCCGCTCGACGTCCCAGACCCGGACCAGCTGAACTTCACGGGCAGCCAGGTAGCGCCCGTCCGGCGACAGGGCCACGCCTACCGTCCGGCCGCCGTCGAAATACCGGACCGGGGCGTGCGCCGCTCGCTCGTAGATCCAGGCGCCGATCGACCCTCCCACGGCGAGGTAGTCTCCTGCGCCGTCGTAGACCGCGGCCGTCCCACGCCCGATCACGGCCAGCTGTTCAACATCGACCGTGTTGGTCAGAGTGATCGGCCCGGCCGGCGGCCACGTGAACCCCGGCATCGCGCCCGGCTCACCGGTCTCCGGAAGCGCCAGCGCTGTCAGCTCCGGCGCGGCGACCGCCTGCGACCAGAACCCGATCAGCCCGTCCGCATCGACCGTCGCCAGCGTCCGGCCGTCCGGGGAGAATGCAAGCCCGGTGATCCCGGCGCCGTGCCCGGCCTGGAGCGCCAGCGGCTCCAGCGTCGCGGCGCTCAGGAACAGGACCGTGCCGTCGTCCTTCCCGGCGGCCAGCACGCCCTGGGGCGACCAGGACAGCCCGCCCCAGACCCCGCCGCTCCCGCCGTACCGACCGAGCAGCTCCCCGCTTGCGCTGTCCCAGATCGCGATCGTCCCGCGCCGGTCCATCGCCGCCAACCGCCCACCGCCCGGCTCCCAGGCGAACGCCGCGATCGGGGTGTTGTGCTCCCCGCTGAAGACGCCGATCTCGGCCACGGCCGGGATGTTGTACAGGTGCACGCTCCCATCGCTCCCGCCGATCGCCAGCAGCGTCGCCGAAGACGACCAGCCCAGCGCCGTGATCTCGACGTCCGGGAAGAGGAGGATCGGCGACTGGTCTGTCCCGGCCGCCCAGACCTGGGCGATCCGGAAGAACCCGCCGGACGCCAGCTGGTTCCCGAAAGGCGCAAATGCGGCTGCGTTGACCCGTCCGCCCTCGCTGCGCAGTTCCTGCACCAGCTCGCCGCTGGCCGCCTCCCAGACCCGAGTGAAATTGTCGCTGCCGCCGGACGCGATCCATTCGCCGTTGGCGGACCAGGTCACACCGGTCGCGCTCCCGACATGCGCCGCCGCCGACCAGAGCAATTGGCCCGTCTCCGCATCCCAGACGCGCAGCGCGCCGTCCGAACCGGCGGTGGCGAGCCGGTCCCCGGTGGGCGACCAGGCCACGCCGGTGTGCCCTCCGGTGATCGAAGGCCCGGCCTCGGCGGAAAGCCGCCGGAGCTCCGCACCGGTATCCAGATCCCAGACCCGCAGTGTATTGTCCTGGGAAGTCGTGATCAGGACCCCGCCCGGCGCGGCGGCCAACCCCTCGATCGGGGCGGTATGACCTTGCAAGGAGCGCTCCGCGGTCCGGATGCCCTCGTCGTCCACCGCCGGGGCGGCGTTGTAGAACCGGACGTCATAGGGCGTTCCTCCCGCGGCGACGACCTGCGCCCCGTCCGCCGTCCAGAAAGCAGTACTGACGGCAAACTGGGTCGGGATCACGAGTTCACCCTCCAACACGATCGTCCCATCGGTGCGCGGGTTTGCCTCCCAGAAGACGAGGCGCTGGTCCAGCCCGGCGGTCAGGATCCGGGTACCGTCCGGCGACCAGCGGGCCACATCGATCCAGCCGTCGTGGGCGAAGAACGAGGCGGCCGTCGACCCGTCTGTCCCATTGACGATGGAGATCGAACCGTCGAACTCACCGACCAGGACCAGTTCCGAGCCCGGATGCCAATCCAACGAATGGACCGCACTGGTGTGGAAAAACGAGAAAGTGTTCCGGAAGGAGTTCGCCTCCCAGATGCGGATCGCCCGGTCCTCCCCGCCGGAGGCGATCCGGTTCCCGTCCGGCGACCAGGCGACCGTCCGGACCGCGGCCGCGTGCCCGACCAGGACGGCGGATTGTACGGGCGCGGCGGTACTCCCGCCGTCCCACGCCCAGACCCGGACCGTGCCGTCGCGCCAACCGGCCGCCAGCCGGGTCCCATCCGGGGACCAGGCGACCGATATGGCGGCGCCCAGGTCTTCGCCGAGCCGGAACCGGGTTTCCAGCGAGAATTTGTCGAACAGCCAGACGCCCCGGCTGCCGGCTGCAGCGATCGTCCGGCCGTCCGGGCGGAGCGCCAGCTCGCCGAGCGAGCCGGCGCCGGCGGTGAAGGCCAGCCGCAGGGCGGCGATATTCTCCTGCCCGATCGCGGCCGGCATCTGCGTGGCGGTCAGTTCCGGGAGCGGCGTAGCGGTTGGAGCGCCGGTCGGCGTGTGTGTCGGGGCGGGGGAAGCGGTCGCCGTCGGGGTGCCGGTGGCGGTTGGTGTGTTCGTGGGGACGGCGCCCGGAAAGGCGCCGCAGGCTGTCAACGTGACGACCGCCAGGGAAAAAAGCACGGCCAGCCGAGGCGAAGCTCCGCCTGGCCGTGCTTTTTTGCCTGTGGTTTTTGAAACAAGTGGTAACATGAGTTTCTCATTCAATTTTACTTGACTCCACATCCGGACAGTTGGTGGACGAAAAAATGAAACCGGCCCCGGGTTTCAACCGGGGCCGGTTTCATTTTTTCGAATCCAATAATCTTTCTTCGTAAATCCTCCTCACCGTTGCCTCGATATCCGGCTCTTTGACTTCCAGATCGCGGATCCGGTAGCGTCCCGAGACCCGGCGGATCAGTTCGGATGCACTCAGGTCGTTCCGGTCAAAGGCGTAGCTGACCCGCAGTTCCTCGCGGGCGATGACCTCCGCACCGGGTACGGAGACGTCGTCGTACGGCTCCGCCAGGTCGACGACCAGTTCGCGCCGGCCCCCGAAACGGGTCTTGAGTTCGTTGAGACCCCCGTCGAAGAGCAAACTGCCGCGGTCGATGATCAGGACCCGTTCGCACAGCTTTTCCACATCGGACAGGTCGTGGGTGGTCAGGACGACGGTCGTGCCGCGCGCCCGGTTGACGTGCTGGATGAACCTCCTGATCCGCTCCCTGGCGACCACATCCAGTCCGATGGTCGGTTCGTCCAGGAAAAGGATCGCCGGATCGTGCAGCAGCGCCGCGGCCAGGTCGGCCCGCATCCGCTGCCCGAGCGAAAGCGTCCGCACCGGGTTGTCCAAAAACGGCCCCATCTCGAGCATTTCAGTGAATTCAGCGAGATTATCCAGGAACCTGGCACCTGGAACTTTGTACACGTGCCGGAGAAGCTCGAGCGATTCGATGACCGGCAGATCCCACCACAGCGTCGTCCGCTGGCCGAAGACGGCCCCGATCCCGGCGACGTGGGCGATCCGCTCGCGCCAGGGCACCCGGCCGTTGACCAGCAGCTCGCCGGAGGTCGGGACGAGCAGCCCGGTCAGCATCTTGATCGTCGTCGATTTTCCGGCGCCGTTCGGCCCCAGGTAGCCGATCAGTTCGCCGCTTTGGATCGTGAAATCGATCCCGTCCACGGCATGGATCGTGCGGCGGTTGCGGCGGAAAAGGCCGCCGGTTGAAATCCGGAAGGTTTTCCTCAGGCTTGAGGCTTTGATGATCGGTCCAGTCATGATTTTGGCTGAAAAATGCAGGTGCAGCGGAGGGGAAGTCCCCCGCTGCACCTGCATTCTTCAGGTACCCGTACTCTGGTAATTCCTTATTCCGAACCGCCAGAACCACAACGCTGCCAACAGCACTCCGACCCCTACCAGGGGCGCGGCGTAGGGCCCCCAGGCCGGGACGCCGAGCGGGTCCGTCTTCCCCAGGATAAACAGCGCCGGGTAATAATTCAAAAAGATCGCCGGCAGGATGTACGTGAAGAACCCGCGCAGCCAGCGCTGGTAGATGTGCATTGGGTGCGAGATCACGTAGGCGCCGCCGTAGGTCACGATGTTCATCACCTCGATCGACTCGACCGTCCAGAACGCGATCGTCGCGCCGATCATGAACAGGCCGCCGAAGAACAGGACCATCGAAACGACCATCACCGGCACCAGGACGAGCTTCACCGGGGTCCACGCGATCGAGACCCGCGAAATAGCGAACGCAAAGATCGCGGCGCCGGTCAGGATCCGCCCGATCCGGCGCAGGGCCAGGTCCGATCCGAGCACCTGGACGGTGGGCGAAATCGGGCGCAGCAGGATCTGGTCAAAGGTTCCCTTGCGGACCTCCAACCCGAAGCGCTGCGGGTCGAACCCGCTGAAGACCATGTCCATCAGTCCGAAGGCGATCTCGACCAGCCCATATAGAAAAGCGACCTCCGCAACTGTCCAGCCTCGGATCGTGTCGAAACGCTGGAGGACCAGCGCCAGCGATGCGAATTCGAGCGAGGCGGTCAAACCGGTCCCGAAAAGCAAGAACACGAACGAAGCCCGGTACTGGAGCTGCGATCGGAATTGGACCCGCAGCAGGCGCAGATAGATCCGCAGCGTATGCGTCACAGCTAACCGCCCAAAATGACCAGCCGCCGCACCCCGGCCCGAAGGACGACCTGACCGGCCAACCCGAGCGCGGCGATCCAGGCCAGTTGGACCATGACCACGGCGAACAGGTCCGGCCCGGTGAGCACCCCGATAAAGACATCCAGGACCACGTTCATCATATACGGAAACGGGGTCAGGTTGGCGATTTCAACGACCCAATCCGGATAGTAGCGCAAGGGCATCAGGAACCCGGAGAAGAACCAGGAGAGGATAAACAAGAACCGCCCGATCCCGAGGGCGTTCGGCGACCAGAATGCAAACAGGTTGACCAGGAAACGCCATGAAAAGCTGACCGCCCAGCCCAGGACGATGACGATCGCCAACCCCAGCCACTGACCGGCGCCCGCCGGGTACGCCAGATCAAAAAAGGGCAGGTAGAGGGCGAAGATCAGGAGCCCTCGGAAAACGAACTGGACCGCCGCGCGACCGAGGTCCCGCGCCATCCACAGCGTATACAGGCTGATCGGCTTGAGCAGATCTCCCGACACCTCGCCGGTGTAGACAGACTGCATCAGGTCGAACCAGCTGAACATTGACAGGAACCCTATCAGCGCCTGGATCAGGACCATGTAGGTCACCGCACCGTCGATATCCACCCCGGCAACCGACTGCCGGTCTCCGTACAGGGCGAGCAGGATTGCGATCCGGAACAGGCCGAAGATGTAGTTGGTCGCCAGGCCGGCCAGGATGGTCGCGCGGTAGGTCATCTGGCGGCGTACGGAGCGGATGAATATTTCCAGGAAGAGGCGCATGGCGAGAGCGAATGCATAACGCCGCTGGATTGAGATCACCGGTCCGTACCCCGATCGAGAGCCCGGAACACCCGGTACAGCAGCCCCCTGGTAACCCCGGTGCGATTGGGGTGGTGGTAGCGGTCCAGCGCAGCCGCGACCGCCAGGTCGGAGAACGGCCCGAACCGGACATCTTCCACAGCCGACAGGCGGATGGTTCCTCCGGGCACGGTGTCGATGACATTCTGCTCCGCCGGTCGCATCTTAAGGCCGAAGGAGGCGATGGCCGAGCGAACCGGGCGGATCGTGAGGGTGTAAGGAGCCCGGAGTGCGGCCGGCGGTTTGGTGCCGTTCAGATCGACGTCGAAGGTGTAACCGGGCAGGGCGCCGGCCAGCCGGTCCGGCAGGATCTCCAGGAAAGTGTCGTAAACCGCCTGGGCTTCGTCCGGTGCGGCGAAGCGGAAATCGGAGCGATGATGCTGGAGCGGGACCTGGTAGACGTCGGTGCTGTGATCGAAGTGCGTTCCGGGGTCTCCGAACTGGGTGGTGTGCGATTCGCGTGGGAAGGCGAAGAACCTGCCGGTCGCGTGGAGGTAGCGCATGGCGTCCGGGAAGAAATCGTTTTTCCAGCGCGGGTGGGGCAGGAAAAGCGGGTGCAGGCCGTCTTCCGGGACGATCGGGCGGCGATCACGCAGGTACCCGCTTTCGAATCGGTCCCACATTTCCGGTGTATAGGCCTGCCCCTGGTACCAATAAACCTGGGCGAAGAAGGCGTCGCTGCGATCCGGAAGCGGTTCGAATCGGTGATGCGTGTAGCCATTGATCGCCAGGCGGTTGAGGGAGATCCCGGCGATGCGGTCGTCTGTGCGAAAGGCCTCCAGGGCCTGCCGGCTGTAATGATAGAACTGGCGGGAGACGGTGAGGTCGTCTTCCAGGTAGATGAGATCGCCCAGCTCGCGGGTGAGTGCGCCGCAGCGCAGGAAATGCTCGACCAGGCCGAGGTTCCGGTCGTGGGTGCGGACGGTCTTATCCCCGAACGGCCACTCGAAACCGGTCGCGATCTGCCGGACCTGTGGGTCTCCGCCGCCGTCGATCGAGATCAGCAGACCGGCACCATCCGGCAGGTCGGCCCGGCGCAGGCTTTCGAGCAGCCGGTTGAGGGAAGCCGGGCGGTTGAACGCGTTGACGACGATCGACGGGAGCGGCATCGGCGGTGGGGCGGGGGTAAGTGTGTGGGCGGAACGCGAGCCGGGATCCGGGGTTCAGACCGGTTCGGCTGCCAGGGTTGCGACGGCGGCGTCGACCAGTTTTTCGAGGCCGGTGTTGAGGGCGCGGCGGTCGAAATCGATCTGCCACCGGTCGTCTTTTGGTCCGTCGCCGATCGCAAAGGCGGCGGCGCAAGCGGTGCCCAGGTAGGCGGAGGCACTGAACAGGGCCGCTGCTTCCATTTCGACGGTCAGGATGTCCATGGATCGGTAGTGTTCGACCTCGGCGAACGTTTCCCGAAACGGTGCATCGATGGTCCAACTCGCCCCCCGCTCATGCGCATAGCCAAGTTGGTTTAGCGCTGCGGTGAATTGGGCGGTCAGCTCCATGTCCGGTTCGGCGTATTGCGCCGGCGGCAGATAATGATAGGAGGTGCCTTCGTCTCGAAGCGCGCGCGTGCAGACGACCAGGTCGCCCGCGCGCTGGCGTTCGTGCAGACCGCCGGCAAAACCCACCACGGTAAAGGTCCGCGCACCCAGGGCCGCCAGCCACTCCAGCACGAACACGGCCGCCGGTGCGCCGATCCCGAACCGGCCGGCAACCCCGACACGCCCGTCCGCCGCCCGGCGCAGCCTGGAGATTTCGCCGAAAGGCGCCTGCAGTTTACGCCCCCGATATTTTCGGGTCGCATATGAAAAAACCCGGTCCTGGAAACAGATCAGCATGCGTTCGGGGACCGGTCCCGCGCCGGGCGTGCGCGCAGCGAGGTCACCGGCCGTAAAAATCGCCGGATGCCCGAATTTCCCGGGGAACCTGGGCAGGCTCACGGCTGTTTTGTCGCCAGGACGATGACCGGGAACCTGGCCGGTTCCCGCCGGCCCCGCAATCGGGCCGCCAGCGGTTCGAGCCGCCGGCGGAGCGAGGCGCGCGGAAAATGCATCCGCACCGCGAGATCGTGCGACGAGGCCAGCTTTTCCAGGCGCTCGTAGGTCAGGAAGTTTTCCAGCGGAAGCGCATTGGAGGGGAACCCGAAGCGCCCAGTGAACTCGTGCTCGCGCTCGGCCACCATTCGCCGGCCGCTCTCCTCCCGCCGGTACACGGGCGTATCGATTACGGCGATCACGCCGCCCGGCTTCAGAACTGCGAGCGTGTGCTCGAGCGTGGTTTCGTAATCGACGGAATAATGAAATGCGGCGTTGAATACGACAAGGTTGAAGACCTCCGGCCGGTACGGCAGCTCGTCGAAGGAGGCCTGGACCGGACGGAATGCGTCTTCGTAGTGCCGGTGGGCTCCGAGGCCGTCCCAGTCGTTGTCCAGCAGGTCGACGGCATCCACGCTGTGGCCCTGGATGGCGATGCGGTAAGCCAGCCACCCGGACCCGGCGCCCAGGTCGGCGACCCGCTGCTTGCCGGTCATGCGTCCAAGGACGCGCTGCTCGAAACACCGGAAGCTCGCCGCCCGGATCCGCCACATTCCGGCGAGCGGGTCGGCCGGGTCGGTTTGCGGGAGCATCCTGTAGTCGTTTGACGTGGGCCAGCCACGGCCTTCCGCCTGGCGGACGGTCTCGTATTCCCGGATAAAGCCTGCGGTCCGGGCGATCGCCTCCGGGGTCAGAAAGCGCCAGATCCCTCGGCGGCGCTCGAAAGTCAGCCGGTCGGACGGGCAGAAGAAGCCGTCCGGAGATTCCCGGTCCAGCGCGCCCCGGCAACGTGGGCAAACAAAATCAGTCATTTTCTCCTCCGCATGGTCAGCATAAAAAAATCGCCCCAGCCGTTGAACGGCGGAAGCCCGGCGATCCGGTCGTCGATCCGGACCAGCAGTTTGAAAAGCCGCGGGCGGCGGTGGGCAAAGGTTTTGTGGTCGGCCGGCGGGGCGGCGAACGCCAGCGTTTCGAGCCCGGTCCGGGTGAATTCCTTTCCAAAAACCCGTTCCGTTTCCCGCGCCGTGAAATAATAAGTCTGCACTGCGATGCCCTCCACGTTGGCGACCGTCCCCCCGGGCCGCAGACGCCGCAATGCAGTGCGCGCATCCCCTTTGAGCAGGGCGAGCCACTCCCAGGGGCAGACCCGCGGCATGATTACGAAAACGGCATACCCGCCGGGCAACAGCAGGCGCTGCAGCGCGCGCGCCACAGGACGGAGGTCGGGGATGCAGTTTAGCCCGCCCATATTCGAGTAGACGAGTTCGAACGGACCGTCGTCGAGGCCGGCGAGATCGGTGAAGGAAAGGGAACGGACGGCCATGCGGCCGCCGAGCTCCGGAGCGGCCGCCTTTGCGCGGGCTCGCGCCAGCATCCCGGGGGAGATGTCGGTCGCCAGGACGCGGTATCCGGCTTCAGCCAGGTGGGCGGCGTCCGCGCCGGTGCCGGCGTTGAGCTCGAGCAGCCGGCTGCCGGGCGAAAGGAGGTCGAGAATATGTTCCCGCACGCGGCCGCGCATGCGAGCCAGGTTGGGATGGTTCTCCCCGAATGCGTCGTACACCGCAGCTTTGCGGGTGAATGCTTCGGCCGTGGGATTTTCCCTCATTGCGGCGATGGCCTCGAGGCCTCTTCCAACGGCATGCTCTCGCCCGTCATCCGGGCCGGCTCGTGTGGGATTCCGGCCATGCGGTCCAGCTTCCGGCGTTCGAACGGCAGCGTGGCCGCCTGGTAGACCATGCCGGCGGTCCTCCTCGGATCGAACCGGCCGCGGCGCAGCGCCTGCCAGGATTTGCGCATGCGGTATTCCTTGTGCAGCACGGTGTGGAGCTGCCGGTAGAAGCCGGTCGTGAACGACCCTCGATAGAGCATGGCCAGGTCGTTCGAATCGATCCAGTTCCGCCGCTCCCCCAGGTCGTCGCGCACGCGCTCGAAGAACGTGGTGCCGGGCAGCGGGTAGCTGACCGACATCCCGATGTCGTCCGGAAGGATCTGGCGGACCATCCCGAGCGTCGCCTCGACGTCCGCTCGGGTCTCTCCCGGATAGCCGAACTGCAGAAAGAATCCGACCCGGATCCCGGCTTCCCGCAGCGCCGCGGCTGCGGCGTAGATCTGCTCGACCTGTGTCCCCTTTTCCATCGCCGTCAGGACCGCTTGCGATCCGGACTCCGCGCCCACCCAGACGATCTCCGCCCCGGCCCGCGCCAGCGCTTCCGTTTCCCCGGGCCGCAGCAGGAGGTCGACCCGGCTGAGGCACTTGAACGGGATCCCGGCGTCCAGCCGTGCGACGGCCGCTGAAAAGCCTTCCAGCCACCCCGGTTTGAGCCCCATGATATCGTCGACGAACCAGATGTGGTCCGGAGCATACGTCTCTTTCAGGAATTTCATCTCCTGGGCCACATTTTCCGGTCCGCGGCTGTTGTAGCGCTGGCCCCAGATCGGTTTGGCGCACCAGTTGCAGTGGAACGGGCAGCCGCGGGTGGTGACCATGTTCATCGAGAAATAGCCATGCCGTTCGAGCCAGATCCGGCGGTAGCGCTCGACATCGACGAGATCCCAGGCCGGGAACGGCAGATGGTCCAGGTCTCGAATATCGGGCCGGCGGGGGTTTCGGCGGATGCGGCGTTTCCCGTCCGGGTCCGTCTCCCGCCAGGCGAGGCCGGCGATCGATTCAAGCGGCCGGTCCGACCGGCCGGTCAGCGCGTCGGAGAGTTCGCGCAGCGTCAGCTCGCCTTCCCCGATCAGGGCATAATCCGCGCCATGGTCGAGGTAATTCTCCGGGTGGTCGCTGGCATCCGAGCCGGCGATGATGACCGGGATGCCCCGATCAGCGGCCATCCCCGCCATCGTGAAGGCGGCATCCCGCATCCGCAGGAGGCACATCTTGGAAAGATAGTTGAAGTTGTCCTCATAGATGACGGCCAGGTCGGGCCGTTCCCGGTCGAGGGCGGCGGCCCATTCCGTCTCGGATTCCGCCAGCATGGCGTCAAAAAGCGCGACCGAATAGCCGGCCTCCCGCATGAAGCCGGCCGCATAGAGCGTGCCGAGCGGCGGGTACGGCTGCATGGCGTCCCACAGCTTCGGGTCGAAGCGCAGGAAGTAGGATTGGCCGAATAGGAGCCGGGTCATGTCTTTGTTTGGTGAAGCGCTTGCCGGCTGCGAGATCGAACTCCGGGGGGCACTGCCGCCCGGGGTTCGATCTCACAGCCGGTAGGCTTTTCGGCTTTTCTCAAATTCTGCGAGCGTGCGGGCGCGGTAGCCGTTGAAATGGCCTTGGACGCGCGCTGCGTCGAAGGCGGTTTCCGGAGAGAGCCCCCCCCGGCTGAGTTTCCGGACCTTGCGGTCCATTTCCCAGCGTTCCAGCCGGTCCCCGGCCGTTCCGTTGAGCAGGCGCTCTGCGGTCGTGGACTGCCCTGTGGGATCCTCGAGCATGAGCTCCGGCGCCGGCGAACCGGCGGCGTTGGGCAGCAGGGCATCCGCCCATGCGTTGAGGCGCCGCAGCCGGTCATAAACATCCGCGCCGGCCAGCGGGACCAGCTGCGCAAGCTCGCGGGCGGTGAAGATCGACCGGTCGTCGAGTTCCAGGGCGTCCGTAGAAAGGAAATAGTTCGGGCAGAGCGCGAACCCGCGCAGGGCGGCCAGCCGTACCAGGAAGAGGACGAACAGCCGGCTGGTCCATACCCGACCGGGTGCGGTGACGATGATGTAATCGTAGTCCTCCTCATCGCGCGCGTTTCCGGCCGCCAGTGCCCCGGTCAGACCGACCATCCGCACGTAGGGCAGCCGGGCGATCCGCCTTCCGTAGCGGACGGCGGACGGCAGCCGTGCCGCGGCGAGCCGTTCGGCGTCCGCCCGCCGGGCCGGCAGTTCCTCCCGGCCGGCCAGCAACAGATAGCCATCCATTCGTACGACCGGATAGCCCTCGAGGGCGCCGTTTCCGAGGCGGGTTTTCAAATCGCCGATGTCGATGCGGTAGCCGTGCAGGAACCGGTGCAGCTCCGCCGTCCTCAGGGGCTGGTCGAACAGGTCGGAATAGATCAGGGTCACCAGGACGGCGTGTGCGAGGGGTTTGGGATTCATTGTCCAGAATTGAAGTATAAACGGGTTCGATCATGGCTGTCAAAACGGCGATCGTGCACGATGCGCTTCCATTTTACGGCGGCGCCGAACGGACCCTGGCCGCGATGCTCGAAGTGCTCCCCGGCGTTCCGGTATTCACGCTGGTCCACAACCGGGCCGCGCTGATAGGGACCCCCCTCGAGGGGGTGGATATCCGGTCGAGTTTTTTGGACCGGCTGCCCGGGATCCATGCGAACCACTACAGATATTTTCCGCTCTTCCCGCCGGCCGTCCGCTCGTTCGATCTGCGCGGTTTCGACCGCGTGATCGCCTCACATTATGCCGTAGCCAACTGGGCGCGACCCGCTCCGGGCGCCCGCTTTTTATCGTTTATGCATACACCGCTGCGGTACCTCTGGCAGCAGGCTGGCGACCGGCCTGCCGGTCTTGGGTCCTTTCTCCGGCGGCTTGCCGGTCCGGGCCGGCTGCTCGACCGGGCGGCCGCGCGGCGCGTCGACGCTTTCGCCGCCAACTCACGCTGGATCGCCGGTGTGGTCCGGCGCGCCTATGGGCGGGAATCCGCCGTCGTTTACCCGCCGGTGGACGTCGACCGGTTTTCTCCCGCTGCGCAGCGCGACGAAGTGTTCATTTGCGTGTCCCGGCTGGCGGCCCATAAACGGCTGGAGCTCGTCGTCGCCACATTCAACCGGATCGGGCTGCCGCTGGTGGTTTTGGGCGATGGGCCTGAACGGGCCCGGCTGCAGATGATGGCCGGGACCAACATCCGCTTTCTGGGCCGCCTCGACGATGCGGCCGTGGCCGGTTGGCTCGGCCGGGCGCGGGCCTTTGTCCATATGGCTGCCGAGGATTTCGGCATCGCCGTGGTCGAGGCGCAGGCGGCCGGATGCCCGGTGATCGCCTATGCGGGCGGGGCAAACCGCGAGACGGTCCAGGACGGTGTCACCGGCGTGCTGGTCCCCGAGCAGACGCCGGAGAGCCTTGCGGCAGGGATCGCGCGTTTCATGCGCGAAGAAAGCCGGTTCGAGCCAGAGCTGCTGCGCGCCCGGGCCCGCCGTTTCGACAAATCGGTGTTCAAGGAGGCCTTCACCAAATTCACGCACTCGTAGGGGCAATCCACGGTGGCGCGCTCCCCGCTGCCGGCCGCTTTCCCATCTTACCCAATCGTTCAATCCCCGGCGGGCGCCCCATCCGTGTTCGCAATCCTGACGCCAAGCGATTGTGCGACCGTGGTGAGGGCTGCGAAGAGCAAACCTGTCGTGAAAATGGCAGCGTGAACGGCGATGATCCAGGTCCCGGTGCTCAGCGCAAACACGATCGTCCCCATGTTATAGATGGCGAAACCGAGCTCGAAAAAGACGATCGGGTCGAGCTCGAGCTGGTAAGCTTTTTTCCGCCAGCCGTCCTGTCGGGAAGCGATTCCGAACTTGGGTGTCCGTTCGAAGACCGCCGTTTTCCGGGTAAGAATATTCCGGGCGGCCTTAGCCGTGTTTATCATCATCCCCATTCCAAGGGCGGTGATGAAAAGGATGGCCGGGATCTTTTTCCACCAGCGCTCGTCCAGCTGCTGCTGGGCAGCGACGAAGAAGATGGTCGGGGCAAACGCGGTCAGATTGAACAGGAAAGCCACGCCGAAGAGCGAACTGAGGCCGGGGTAGCGGGTGGAAACGACGACGAGGGCGGGATACAGCAGTGCCAGGAGGATGAGCAGCAGATGGATCCCGTACCCGGTCAGATGCAGGCTGGCTTCCAGCTTTTTTGCGAGCGATATCGGCTGGGACCAGATCTTCGGTACCAACGCCAGCGCGCACTCGAGACTGCCCTGGGCCCAGCGCCGCTGCTGCCGGCGGTAGGCGCTGAAGGTGACCGGCAGCTCGGCGCGAACCTCGACATCCCGCAAATACACCCCCCGCCAGCCGCTCAGAAATGCCCGGTAGGACAGGTCCAGGTCTTCCGTGAGCGTGACGGCCTTCCAGCCGCCGGAGGCTTCGATCGCCGTTTTGCGCCAGATCCCGGCGGTCCCATTGAAGTTGAACCAGTATCCGGACTTGAACCGGGCGAACTGTTCGACCATGAAATGGGCATCGATGGCAATCGACTGGAGCAGGGTCAAGAGGCTGTAATCGCGGTTGAGGTGCCCCCAGCGCGTCTGGACGAATGCGACCCCCGGGTCGGCAAATTCGGGCACGGTCCGTTTCAGGAAATCCCGGGTGGGGATGAAGTCGGCGTCGAAGATCGCAAGGAACTCCCCGCGGGCGGCGGTCAGGCCGGCCGCCAGGGCCCCGGCCTTGAACCCTTGCCGGTCCGACCGGTGGAGATGGACGATATCGATGCCCGCCAGGCGCAGTTCGGCGACGGTGGCTGCGATGATCTCCCGGGTATCGTCCAGTGAATCGTCCAGGATCTGGATCTCGATCCGGTCGCGCGGGTAATCCAGCCCTGCTGCGGCCCGGATCAGGCGGCGGGCGACGTAGCGTTCGTTGAAGATCGGGAGCTGGACGGTGACATACGGCCATTCATCCGGAGGTGGCGGTATGGCGGTTGTGCCCGTGCGAATACTCAGGATCGTGAGATAGAGGAAATTGATTCCGTAGACGAATAGCAAGCTGACGACGATCATGTAAACGATCGCAAGCGGAATCAACAGGAAATCAGACATGGCGGAGTTTTCTCCGTTCGTACCATGCGGCCCAGATCCCCAGGATGATCCAGTGCCACAGGCGCCCCGGGGGCAGGAACCAGGGGTAATAATCGAACAGTCCGATCACCGTCACACCGGCCAGTGCTGCGGACGCGCCGTAGAGATCGGGAGAGGACGACCGGTCGATCCGGGCCAGCCAAAGGGCAACCCATGGGAAACTGGCCGCCAGGGAATAGGTCAACGCGCCCAGCAAACCGATTTCGGCCGCGACCAGCAGCAGGACGAAATGCACCGGCTGGTAATCGAACTCGAAATCCGGCAGCTGTTCGATCAGCGCAATCGAAAAGGCGCCCAGGCCGACCCCTGTGACCGGGTTTTCGACAAACATCCGGTTCGCGACCGCAAACAGCTGGGCCCGCTCCGCAAGCGAGCGGTTTTCCGGTGAGAGCAGTTCCGGATCCGTGATCCGGACCTCCGTCCCGATCCCCAGCCGGGATCCCAGGTACGGCGCGGTGGCCAGGAGAAAGGGCAGGAGCACGAGCGCCGCCGTCATCCCCAGTGTGAAGAGCTGCCGGGCGCCTGCTCGATCGAATCGCCACGTCGTGATCCAGACGATCAGCCCGCCGGCGGCCAGCGCAAGCCAGGCCGAGCGCGAAAAAGTGTAGAGCAAGCCAAGCGTGCCCAGGACAATCACCCCGAACAGCACGATGCGCTGCCGAGACGGCATTCTCGCAAATGCGGCAAGCAGCAGGATCAGCCCCAGCGCCAGGCATCCGCCGAGGATGTTGGGGTGGTCGCTCAACCCGTAGCTCCTCAGCGAATAGATCCCGGGCGCCCAGACGATGCTGACCCCTGCCATCCCGGGGTCAAGCGCCAGTTCGCCCAAAAAGGACAGGCCCGTCGACCGCTGCAGGAGGAACTGCGCCACGGCGACGACGGACTGAACCGCCACCATGACTGCAACCGGAACGATGAGTGTCTCCAGTGATTCGATCGTGTTGACGGCGAACAAATAAAGGCCGAACAGGCCGGCGAGACGCGCGACGTGATACCAGGAGATGGCAGGGGCGGCCGAATCGAACGCGCTGATGAGGGCGATCACCAACACGCCGGCGAGCGGCCAGGTCACGAACCAGGGTCCGGTTGCCGGTCTCCGGCGAAGGACGATGAGCTGGGCCGCCCACAACAGCAGGGTGAGCAGGGCGAAGACGTCGCTCGCGAAAAGGATGTAATCGGTGAAATCGGAGTAAAGGGACTCGATCCGGATCGGGTGGAGGACCAGCCGCGCCCGGAAAGGGATCAAAACGATCAATACCTGGAATGAAAAGCGAGCCGCCGTCGCCAGCACGACAGGAACGGCGGCAGGTTCCGCGTGCGCGGCTGCTCTCCCGGTTTCAACGGACATCGACCTGATTGTAGCCGATCGCGAGGAGGAGTGATCGGCATGCTCAGCATGGGTTAATGATCCCCAGGGCCGGTTGCTCCATATCCAATTTTTCCACCTTGCGGGGAAAGAATGATGGTAGAGTCCCGCCATGCGCGGTGCAGGCAGGTTGTATGTGAACGCCCGTTTCCGCGGCCGGCCGGTGAGCGGGGTGGAGCGTTATGCGGTCGAGATGCTGCGGCAATTCCGGATGCCACTCATTGAAATCGCCCCCCGGCCTCACGCCGACGGTTTCGCCGGGCACCTCTGGGAACAGTTTGTTCTGCCGCGGTTGGTGGGCGCAGGCGCGCTCTGGTCTCCCGCCAACACCGGACCGCTGGCCGTCGCCCGCCAGGCGCTGACGATCCACGACCTCGGGCCGCTCGACCACCCGGGCTGGTACCGCCCGACCTTTGCGGCCTGGTACCGCTGGCTCTGGCCGCGCCTGGTCGACCGTGTCCGGGTCATCCTGGCCGATTCGAATTTCACCCGGTCTCGGATCATCGCAAGACTCGGCCTGTCCGGAGACCGCGTCCGGGTCGTCCGCGTCGGGGTCGACCCGCTGCGGTTCTCGCCGCGCCCGGCCGGTGAGATCGAGGCGCTTCGCCGCCGCTACGGCCTCCCCAAACGGTATGTCCTGTTCGTGGGGACCCTGCAGCCGCGCAAGAACCTGGCCGGCCTCCTGCGCGCCCATGAAATAACGAGCGGAACGTACCCTGATGTCGGACTGGCAGTCTCGGGCGACGCGGGCCCCCAGTTTGTAAAACAGGCGCAGCCGGCGGGTAGCGGGGTCTATTTTCTGGGTCGGGTTTCCGGAGACGATCTTCCGGCTCTTTACAGTGGGGCGCAGGTCTTCGTCCAGCCCTCCTTTTACGAGGGCGCCGGGCTGACGGTGCTGGAAGCGTTGGGCTGCGGTTGCCCGGTCGCGGCGGCGCGCGGGTCGGCGCTGGAAGAATACCTGGGAGCGGCGGGTCCGATTTTTGATCCGGCGGAACCCACCGAGATCGCCGCAGCGGTCCGTCCGATCCTGGCCGATCCGGACCTCAGGGAGCAGCTCAAACAGGCGGGAATCGAACGCGCCCGGGAGTATTCCTGGGCGCGCCGCGCAGAAACCGTCGAGGTCATCCTCGAATCTATACGCCGGCCAGGGTCTCCCTGACCAGCTGATCCACAACGGCCTTCAACGCGTCCTCTTCTGCAGCCCC
This sequence comes from Anaerolineales bacterium, assembly GCA_035512695.1. Lineage (GTDB taxonomy): Bacteria > Chloroflexota > Anaerolineae > Anaerolineales > JABWBV01 > DATDOR01. Next base: position 27,939 of record DATKDL010000168.1, read on the forward strand.
GGTCCGCAGCGCCTCGTCGTATGTCCGGATTTGCCGGTCCGCGCTGGTGCCCTCTTTGATAATCGTTTCGATATAACGAACCTCATCCCAGCAGCCCAACTCTTTGGCGTATTTCTCCAGGAGCTGCATCAATTCGATCGCCAGGAATCCGGTCGGGACCTCCTCCTCTTTGCCGAAATCGACCAGGTTGCCCTCGATCCCGTACCGCATCGCCCGCCACTTATTCTCCACGATCATGTGTGACCGGTAAACCCGCCAGGATTGGTTGCGGTTGCGCAGATCCATCAGCATCTTGACGATCGACTGGATAACGGCCGCGATGCAGACCGCCTCCTCGACCTTCGTGCACAGGTCCGGGATGCGCACCTCGAGCGTCCCGAATGTCGGGTGTGGGCGGACGTCCCACCAGATCTTGGTCGCGTCGCCTTTCCCGGTTTTGTGGTCCTTGCCGATCGTACCGACCTTTTGGAGGAGATTGACAAAAGCCTCGTAGTCGCCAAACGAGTTGAAGCGCGGCGGCATCCCGGTGCGCGGCAGCATTTCGAAAACGACGCTGCGGTAGGATTTCAAACCGGTTTTGCGGCCCTGCCAAAAAGGCGAGCTGGTGCTGAGCGCCAGGACGTGCGGGAGGAAATAACGCAGCTGGTTCATCACATCGATCTTGAGATCGTCGTTCACCGGTCCCCCAAAGCCGATGTGGATGTGGTAGCCGAAGATCAGCAGCTGGGCGGCGACGGACTGCATCTGGTCCAGCAGCTGCCGGTAACGCTCTCCTGCGGTGACATCCTGCTGGTGCCAACGGGCGAAAGGGTGCGTGCTGGCGGAGGCGATCTGCAGCCCGTTGTCCCGTGCGATCCCGCCGACCGCCGAGCGCAGCCGTTGAAGCTCGTGGCGTACCTCCTGGATGTTGCGGCACACCCGGCTGCCGACCTCGACCTGGCTCTGCATAAATTCGGGTTTTAGCGTCCCTTCGGGGAAGATCTGCTGCCCCTGGTCGAGGAACTGCTGGATGTAGGAGTGCAGGTTCCGGGTTTCCGGATGGATGATCTGGTATTCTTCTTCGACTCCCAGGGTCAGGGGAATAGGGTTCACGGCAGTCCTCCCGGTGCGGCGGCGCGTCTGGCCAATGATAACCTTAAAATCCGGCGCCGGCTGCCCGTTGGGCCAGGATCAGCCCGCCCGCCAGCCCGGCGCGGTCTCCGAGCGCCGGTGGGACGACGTATTCGTCGAGCTTATCGATCAATGCCGGTGATCGGACGTAGCCGTTGAGCGATGCGGCCAGCTTCGAGCGGATCGCGCCGAACAGGCCGGTCTGGCGCTGCATGACGCCCCCGCCCAGGATGATCCGGTGCGGAGAGATGGTGCATACGAAACCATGCAGCGCCGCTGCGACGATTTCCGCCTCGATCTGCCAGGCCGGGTGACCCTCCGGAAGGGTTTCCACCGGGCGGCCCCAACGGGCTGCCACGGCCGGACCGGAAGCCAAACCCTCGAAACAATTCCCGTGGTAAGGACAGACGCCCGGAAAGTCACCGGCAGCCTCGACCGGGATGCGAATATGGCCCATCTCCGGATGGACGAGACCATGCACCGGCCGCCCGTCCACGACGAGGCCGCCCCCAATCCCTGTCCCGATCGTCAGGTAGAGGACGACGCCCAGCCCGCGGCCCCGCCCCCAGCGGTGTTCCCCGAGCGCTGCGGCATTGACGTCCGTATCCAGGCCGATCGGGACCTTCAGCGCCCGCCGGAGGTCGCCGAGGATATCGGCGCCGCTCCAGCCGGATTTCGGCGTGGTCGTGATCCGTCCGAATGACGGCGATGCCGGGTCCAGGTCCAGGGGTCCGAACGAACCGACCCCGACCGCCTGCAGCGGCAGACCGGTCGATCCGAAGAAATCGACCACTGCGGACAGGGTTTCCGCGGGCGTCGTCGTTTCGATCCGCATCTCCGCCAGCCACTCGCTGGTCTCTGTTCCGACCCCGCACCTGAACTTGGTCCCCCCCGCCTCGACCGCGCCATAGTTTCGTTCCATCCGGCTATTGTAAACGGCAAAATCGATGCAGGCGGGGGATCAGCGATCCCCCCGCCTGCATCGATTTTGCCGAAATGCTATAATTCGGCCGTGAAAATCGACCTGCTGCACCGGACTAGCTTCCCGCTCGTACAGGTGCTCCTGTCCGCCGGGGAGGCGATCGTCTCGGAGAGTTCCGCCATGGTGGGGATGTCGCCGGAGATCGCCGTCGAGACGAGAGTGCGGCCCGGTCAGATCAAGCCCTACCTGCGCGGCCAGGCGGGCTCGGAAGCCTATTACCTCAACACGTACCGGGCGATCGAGAAAGATGGGGAGGTCTTGATCGCGCCACGCATGCTCGGGGAGGTCTACAACTACCCGCTGGGCGAGCGCGAGGACCGGATCCTGATCACGGTCGAATCATTCCTGGCCGCCGAGGAAAACGTCGAAATCGAGACGGCCTGGCGAGGGGCCAGCACGTTCCAGATGAGTTCGGGGCTGCAGATGCTTCGCTGCAGCGGCGACGGCCGGCTGCTGATCAGCACTTTCGGTGCCGTTCACACAATCGACCTGGCACCCGGACAGGCATTCGCCGTCGACCGCGGGCACCTGGTCGGGTTCACGGATCAGGTCCAGATGCGGATGCGGCAGCTGGGAGGCCTCCGATCGACCCTGCTGCGCGGTCAGGAGATCATCTTCGAACTGTCCGGACCCGGCAAAATCTATCTCCAGACCCGCAGCCACGATATTTTCCTGGACTGGATCCAGCACCACCTGCAGCCGAGCGGATGAGTTGGCGAAAGAAAATAAAACGGCGGGTGTGAGACACCCGCCGTTTTATTTTTTCGGATCGCGCGCCCGTTTCCTGGCGAGCAGTGCTGCCGTTGTGGAGGTCCGGTCGCCGGCCTCCTCAGGGGGTTTTTCAACCGGCGGGGTTTCAGGGGTTTTTATCTCCGGTTCCGCCGGCGCCCGCCGGACCACGGGTGGACGGTCATCCGCTCCCGGAGCGGTTGGGATGACGGGCGGGCGCTCCACGGTTTGCGGCGCATCGGCGCGTCGCTCCTCCGCCCGCTCCTTGGCCCGCAGCAGACCCTCGACCCGCGTGGGCCTGTCGGCGCCGGCCGTTTCCAGGGCTGGCCGCAAGGCCAGGCGCGCGATCAACCGGTTCCAGATCCGGGCCAGATCGCGCCGGTCGAGCGCCAGCCGCCGGGCGGCGATATCGAACGGCAGCAGGACCAGGGCGGCGGTCAGCAGCTCAGGCCAGAGCGGCCTGGCGGAGGATGCCGCGGTCCGCGGCCGGGCAAACGGGACCTCGATCTGCACCGGGGGGATCAGCTCTCCACCGGTTTCCTGCGCCAGGGCTTCCAAAAAGCCTGGCCGCTCCTCCAGGTAGCCGTATTCCGGCGAGTAGGCTTGCACCCAGCCCGCAAGTGCGGCCCCGCCTTCTCCTTCCGCATCGAACCCGTCGATCCGCAGCAAATACACGCCCGTTTCCGCAGGGTCGAAGGCTCCCCGGTAGCGGCCCGGCGCGATTTGCGGCAGGGCGATCGGTTCAACCCCGCCGCCCGGCGTGATGAGGTTGGCCGCCATCGCCAATCCGTTCAAGAACCCGCCACCCTCTGTCACGGCATCCACGGTCACCACGGTTTGTTCATCGGATGTCTCGATCGAGACCCGCAGCGGAGAAGTCGCGCGCGCGGTGATCGTCGCCCGGACGGCCTGGCCCCAGAAGATGGGGAACAGGTCCCAGGCGAGCCAGTCGCGCGCCCAACGGGCCGAGGCGTCCGAAGTCCAGGCGACGGCGCGGCCGAGACCGTACTGCCAGACCGCCAGGATCGGGTCGCCCTGGTCGGAGACCAGGATCGTCTGGGCGGTCGATTTGGCGCTGGCGGCCACGTAGCCGTGCAGCGGCGGGACCTCGGAGATCTGCGTCAGGATCGTCGACCGCCCCACCTGGGATGGGAAAAAACTTTCCTCGACGATATACGAGCGGGTCGCCAGGGTGGTCTCCTCTGTGAAGATGTTGGGGATGCTCTCGGGCCGGTCGGTGAAATGGTAACGCCCGCCGCCCAGGATGGCGATATCTTCCAGGAACGGAGCTGCATCGCTGCCGACGCCGACGGTCGTGAGCGTGATCCCATGCTGCTGGTAAAGGTCCTCCACCAGCGTCGGGATCCCGAGCGCGCTGGCGCCGCCGTCGGTGAGCAGGATGACGTGCTTGACGACGGAATCGTCCCCCGGCAGGACGTCCGCCATGGCTTGCAGACCAGCCAGGATATCGGTCCCGCCGCCGCTCCCGATCGAGGCGATCGCGTCGATCACCGGCGCCGGGTCGGCCAGGTCGGTGATCGGGACGACCCAACTGGCCGAGTCGTCGAAAGCGATCACCCCGACCTTATCGCCGGGGAACAAGAGCTCGACCGAGCGGATGGCCGCCTCCTTGGCCAGGTCCAGCTTGGTCTCCCCGCCGCTGGTGCTGCTCATGCTGCCCGAGCGGTCGATGATGAAGACCATGGTGAGGCCCGGCCGGCGCTCCTGGTCCTTGATCTCCATGTCGACCGGCAGGGTCTCTTCCAGCGGGGTGCGGAAATAACCGCCGACTCCATAAGCGGTCGGCCCCCCGATGACGACCAGCCCACCGCCCAGATCGCGGACGTAGCGCTGGAGCGCCTCCATCTGGCGGTCGCTCAATTCGCGGGCCGGGACGTCGACCAGAACGACGGCGGCGTATTCCCCCAGCAGGGCCAGTTCGAAGGTCAGCCCGGCGGGACGCACCAGCTCGACCGTCAGCCCGCCGGCCTCCAGCGCGCCGATCAGGGCCGAATACTCGTCGGGCCGCGGTTCGCCGGTGAACGGCAGCAGCTCGCCCTCCGCCGGAGCGACGACCAACACCTTCGGCGGCCCGGTCACTTCGGTGAAAGCGGACAACTCGTTGTTCTGGTAGAAAACATCGACCAGCGTCGAAAGCCGGACCGAGTACGCCGTAAACCCGGGTTCCCCGGCGACGAGCGGGATGCGGTATGTCTGGGAACCGGGGACCAGGTCGGCGGCGCCTTCGAAAACGACGGCGCCACCGGCGATGATCCGGACCACGACAGGTCCGGCCTCCCGGGCATGGATGGTGAAAACGAGCTCGAACGCCTCGCGTTCGATCAGCCGTGCGGGCAGATCGACCTCGGTCAGGGTGATCTCCTGCCCGGCGCCGGGTTCGGCGATCGGGACAACGAGGAATTCGATCCCGGATTGGACCGCCAGGCGGGCCGCGGGGAACACGTCCCCGGTCGTCTCGCGGCCGTCGGTCAGCAGGACCATCCGCCGGGCGGCGTCCGGCGGGAACAGGGCGATCCCGAGACGGACGGCCTCGGCCAGGTCGGTCTGCGTCGTGTCGGGGATGGAGGTGAACACGCCGAGTTCAGGGTCGCCGGAAAGCGAGCGTTCGATGAGGGCATCGCCTCCGAACAGGATCACGGCTGCCCGATCATCCGGTCCCATTGCCGTCATGGACGATTCGATAAAGGCCCGTCCGGCATCCCGGCTTTCCGGAGAAAGCGAGTCCGACCCATCCACCAGGAAGACGACGGCGAGGGCGTCACTGCCGCGCCGGAATTCGAGCCCGGCAGCCGCGAGGACGAGCAGGACGACGACGGCGACCCGCAGAGCGAGGGCCGCCATTTCACGCCCGCGCCCATACCCGCGAGAAGGCCGGCCCAGGTGCACGATCGGGACCAGGAGGAACAGAAGCAGGAGGGCGAGGGGGTTCTGGAGGTGCATAACTTATGAAAAATCCATGGCGTCCGCCGGCGAAGCCGGCGGACGCCATGGATTTTTCAATATTTTAAAATCTCCAGCGCCGCCAACCGGCCCGGCGCACCGGTGATTCCCCCACCCGGATGCGTCCCGCTCCCGCATTGGAAATACGACCGGATCGGCGTCGTGAATTTGGCCCAGCCGGCCGCCGGGCGCAGGAAGAACAGCTGCGAAAGGCTCAGCTCGCCCTGGAAGATGTTGCCCATCGTCAACCCGGTGACGTCCTCGATGTCCTTCGGGGTCATGACCTGGCGGCCGATGATAAGGTCCTTGATGTCCGGGGCGAATTCTGCCAGCGTGTCCACGACGGCGTCGCCGAGGGCCTCCCGGCGGGCGGCGTCCCATTCCCCTTCCGCCAGCTTGTAAGGGGCGTACTGGACGAAGCAAGACATGACGTGCTTTCCGGGTGGGGCCATATCCGGGTCGATCATCGACGGGAAGATGATGTCGATGTACGGGCGGCTCGAGAATTCGCCGTATTTGGCCTGGTCGTAGGCTAGCTCGATATAGTCCAGGCTCGGGCTGATCGAGACGGCGCCCTTGAGCGCCGCTTTCAGCCGCAGCGGGCTGTCGCCCCCGCGCGGGGTCTCGAGCGCCCTGAACGAGGGCAACCGGTCCAGCGCCAGGTTGACCTTGGCGGAAGAGCCCTGGATGTTGAACCGCTCGATATCGGCGACCAATTCGGATGGCAGCATCTCCCGGTCGACGAACTGGAGAAACGTGCGTTTGGGGTCCAGCGATGAGACGACGACATCCGCCCGGATCTCCTCCCCGTCCGCCAGCGCGACCCCGACCGCCCGGCCGTTCTTCGTGATCACGGTCTCGACCGGGGCGTTCAGCCGGATCCGGACGCCCAGCGACCGGGCCGAACTCGCCAGCGCTTCGGCGATCCCACCCGTCCCGCCTTTCTGGAAGCCCCAGGCCCGGAAGACGCCGTCGATCTCGCCCATGTAGTGGTGCAGGAGGACGTAGGCCGTCCCGGGGGAGCGCGGACCGAGGAAGGTGCCGATGATTCCGCTGGCCGACATCGTCGCCTTGAGCGGGTCGCATTCGAACCACTCGTCCAGGAAATCGGCCGAGCTCATCGTCATCAGCTTGACGAAGGTGTAGAGATGCTCCTCGTCCAGCCCGAGGAAATGCTTGCCGAGGCGGGCCAGCGGCATCAGCTCGACGGGGTTCAGGCTGGTCGGGTCCGGCGGGACGAGGCTCAGGATCGGTTTGACCGCCTTCGCCATGAAATACATCGTGTGGCTGTATTCGTCGTAGGCCTCGGCGTCGCGGGCGGAGAAGCGTTTTAGATTGCGGATCGTCGCCCAGTGGTCGCTGTCGCGCAGGATGTAATCCCCGTCCGGGAGCGGGGTGAGCGTGCTCTCCAACGGCAGGACCGTCAGGCCGTGCCGGGCCAGTTCGAGGTCCCGGATGATCTCGGGCCGCAGCAGGCTGACGACGTAGGAGAAGACGGTGAACTTGAACCCGGGGACGATTTCCTCGGTCACCGTCGCCCCGCCGACCAGGTGGCGGCGTTCGAGGACGAGGACCTTTTTCCCGGCCTTCGCAAGGTATGCGGCGCAGGTGAGGCCGTTGTGGCCTCCCCCGATCACGATGGCGTCATATTTTTCAGACATCGGTATCAATCATTGTGAAAACCTGGGGGCGGGGAGCGGTGAAACCGCGCCCCGCCCCCAATTTCACGACCTTTTTCGCTCGAGGTCGAGGAAGGGCAGATCGACCACGACGGCGCGGGCGCGGCGGCGGTGGTGCTCGACGGTGAACTCCATTTCGAGCGGCGTCCCCGGCTGGGCGAACCGGGTCTCGAGCGTCGCCAGACCGATGTATTTCTTGAGCAGCGGGGAAAAGGTGTGGCTGGTGGCGTAGCCGACCTGGCGGTGCCCCGTGTACAACGGGACCGAACTCCGGTTGGCGCGCCCGGTGACCTGCGGGGGCAGATCGACGGCGCCGTAGCTTGTCTCGAGCGAGACCCAGTCGATCTCCAACCCGGCGAGCCGCCAACCGGACGGTTCCCCGGACTCCTTCTCCAGCGATTCCCGCCCGACGAAGGGGTTGTCCTCGCTAAATTTGACCGCCCACCCCAGGCCTACCTCGAACGGAGAAGATTTCTGCCCGGGGATAAACGTCCTCGGCGCGGGGATGTAATCGACGTCGATGAGGATCAGCCCTGCTTCGATCCGGGCGATATCGAGGGCAGCCAGGCCGACCGGCATGATCCCATAGGCCTCGCCGTTCGTCATCAGGTCGTCCCAAAGGGTCGTGGCGTGATCCGGGGCGATCCAGAGTTCGTACCCCAGGTCCCCGGTGTAGCCGGTGCGGGTGATCGTGAGCGGGGCGCCGTTGTGACGCGTGTTGGCCAGCCGGAAATAGCCCAGGTCTTCGATCCCGGGCAGGAGGTGCCGGAGGATTTCCCTGGAACGGGGGCCCTGGAGGGCCAGCGCGGCGAGGTCATCCGAGACGTCGCGGATCGCGACCGCCATCCCGGCGGCGCAATCCTGGAACCAGCGCAGGCTCGGATCGGCGGCGGTGATGCGAAAGCGATCGTCGTCCAGGCGGGAGATCGTGCCGTCGTCGACCATCTTGCCGTCGTCGTCACACCAGGGCGAATAGAAGACCTGGCCGACCCTGCAGGCGGTGATATCGCGGGTCATGATCCGGTTGACGGCCATGCGCGCGTCCGGGCCCATGATCTCGTATTTGAAAAGCGGCGATACGTCGATCAGCCCGGCCGAGTTGCGGATGGCCCAATACTCGCGCTCGTGATAGTGCTCGTACATCCCGGCGCCGAGATAGCCGGACCACAGGCGCCATTCGTGGGTCTGGTTGAGGGTGGAGGTGCGGGGGTGGAGGGAGGTGAACATGGATGAATTTCAATTATACGCAAATCCCCAATTACAATATTCGCAGATCTGCCGATCAGAGTCGGCCGATTCCTGCGATAAGAGGCAAACAAATGATTCAATTGTCGATCGATCTCCCGCCGATCCGGCCTGAAATATGGATCAGCCTGGTCCTCCTGATCGTTGCGCTCAACGGTCTGTGGGTTGGGGGGCGCCGGCCTGAGCGGCAGATCCGCGGATGAACTCGTCCAGATTGCCGGGGTTCCGGTTTGCGGACCGGTTTTGGGCGCCTCGGCTGGAAGCGCTGCGCCTGGTCACCCTGCCGGGCCAATGGGAGTCGATGGAATCGACCGGCCGGATCGACAATTTCCGCGCCGCCGCCGGACGGATCGACAAACCGCACCAGGGCTTTGTCTTCAACGACTCGGACGTCTACAAATGGCTCGAGGCCGCCGCCCGGGCCGGGCCGCATCCGGCCTATCGCGACCGGATGGCTGAACTGGTCGAACTCATTGCGGCCGCCCAGGACCCGGACGGCTACCTCAACACGGCCTTCATGGGGGAGAATGCGGCGGAGCGCTGGAGCAACATCCGCGACCGGCACGAACTGTACTGCGCCGGACACCTGATCGAGGCCGCCCTGGTGCTCTCCGAAGGCGATGACGACCGCCTGATGTCCGTTGCCCGCCGCCTGGCCGACCTGATCTGCAGCCTGTTCGGGCCGGAGGAGAACGGGAAGCGGCCGGCGGTCCCCGGACACCAGGAGATCGAGATCGCCCTGATCGCCCTGTACCGGTCGACGAGGGAAACTCGGTATCTGGAGCAGGCGCGTTATTTCGTCGACGCGCGCGGGCGTGGGCTGATCGGCGCATCGGCATACCACCAGGATCACAAACCGTTCCGCGAGCTGGACCGGATGACGGGTCACGCCGTCAGAGCGCTCTATCTGAATGTCGCCGCGGCCGATCTGTTTATTGAGACGGGCGAACCGGCGCTTTTGGAGACGCTCGAGCGGCTCTGGGAGCGGTTGTACTCCCGCCAGGTCTATCTCACCGGGGGGCTGGGGGCGCGGCATTCCGGGGAATCGTTCGGGGACGATTACGAGCTGCCGAATGCGGCGGCTTACAGCGAGACCTGTGCGGCGGTGGCGAGCATCCTGTGGAACCGGCGGATGTTGGTGATCACGGGGGAGGCGCGCTATGCGGATGCGATCGAGACTGCGCTGTACAATGCGGCGCTGTCCGGGATCTCGCTGGCCGGTGACCGGTATTTCTACACCAATCCGCTGGCGAGCGAGGGAGCGCACCGGCGGGCGGCTTATTTCTCGTGCGCGTGCTGCCCGCCCAATATCGCCCGGCTGCTGGCGGCGCTGCCGGGGTATTTCGTTTCGGGAGCGGACGGTGCGGTCCGGGTTGATCTTTATGCAGCCGGGTCCGCCCGGGTCGAGGTGAATGGGCGGGAAATCGAATTGAAGGTCGAGACGGATTATCCCTGGGACGGGCGGGTCCGGATCGTGATGGAAACGGCGGGTTCGTATAGGCTGCAGCTGCGGGTGCCGGGGTGGGTGGAGGGGGTGCAGGTGGAGGTGAATGGGCGCGAGGGGGAATGGGCGGATGGGCGGATGGGCGACAGGGCGAGTGGGCCGGGCTATTTGCGGATCGAGCGAGGTTGGTCTGCAGGGGATGTGGTTGGGCTGGATTTTCCGATGCCGCCGCGCTGGGTGGCGGCGCACCCGCGGGTGGTGGAGAATGTGGGCCGGGTTGCCTTGATGCGCGGGCCGCTTGTGTACTGCCTCGAATCGTCCGCTCCGCACCCGGAGCATCTGCGCATAGCCATTGATGGGGTCGTTGAATCGATGGATATAAATGGGATGGTGGGGCTGCGGTTTGAGGCGGAGCATGCGCCACCGGGTCCGGGGTGGGAGGGATCCCTGTACCGACGGGCGAGGGCCGGCGATCCTGGTGGTTCACCGGTCCGGGTGATTGCGATCCCATATTTTGCCTGGGCGAACGGGGAGGCGGGGCCGATGCGAGTCTGGCTGCGGCGTGGGACCCACTGATAGAATTACCGCAATGCACCCGATCGCCTACTTCTACCCCAGCGGCCACGCCGCCCACGCCGAACACGGCCATCCCGAGCGACCCGAACGCGTTGAAGCCATCGTCGAAACGCTCGACCAGGCCGGCTTGTGGCAGGCCTACCCACACCTCACCCCGCTCGACGTCGGCGAACGAATCCTGCTCGGCGTCCACACCCGGCGGCACCTCGAAACGATCGAGGCTGCCTCCCACCGCGGTGGTAGGATCGACGCCGACACATACCTGACTACGGCCTCCTGGGAGCTCGCTCTGAACGCTGCCGGCGGTGCCTGCTCGGTCGCCGCGGCGGTCTGGGACCGGGGTGCGGCGCGCGGCTTTGCCCTCTGCCGGCCCCCCGGACACCACGCCACCCCGGACCGGGCGATGGGGTTTTGCCTGCTCAACAACATCGCCGTCGCAGCCGAGTACCTGCTCCAGGAGGCCGGTGCGCAAAAGCTTGCCATCGTCGATATCGATCTGCACCACGGCAACGGCACCCAGGATATCTTCTACGAACGCCCCGAAGTCCTCTTCATCTCGCTCCACCAGCATCCGCTCTACCCCGGGACCGGGATGCTGGGCGAGACCGGCCGCGGCCCGGGCGCTGGGACCACGGTAAACCTCCCTCTCCCGCCCTACTGCGGCGATACCGCCTTCGCCGCCGCCGTCGAGACCGCCATCCTCCCGGCGCTTGTGCGTTTCGAACCCGATATGCTCCTCGTCTCCGCCGGTCTTGACGTCCACTGGCGCGACCCCCTCGGCCACCTCCAATTCTCCGCCGCCGGCTACCACGCAGCCGTTTCGGCCCTGGCCAAATTCGCCGACGACCGCTGCGGCGGCCGCATCGCCCTCGTCCTCGAAGGCGGCTACGACCTCACCGGCGGCGCCGCCTGCGCCCTCGGCGCTGCCTCCGCCCTCCTCGCCCGCCCCTTCACCGACCCCCTCGGCCCCGCCCCCTACCCCGAAACGGAGCGCTGGCTGGAAGTCATCGCGCAGGTGCGAAAGATACACGGGCTGGATTAGCGAAAAAGTGAAGGGTCGGCAGGGGCATAGCCCCCGCCGACCCTTCACTTTTTCTATAATAGGATGATGAACCGCTTCTCGCTCCTCCAACACCTCCGCTACCGCTTCGACAACACCATGTCGAAGGGGATCGTCGCCTTAATTGCGTGGTTGTTCGTACTGTCCCTGGTCCTGGTGCTCGGGTTGGCCCTGATCGTCCTCTTGCTGGGTTTGCTTCCGGGAGAGCCGTTCTCCGAGGTTTTCTGGACCAGCATGATGCACGCGCTCGACCCCGCCCGGGTCGGCGACGACGAAGGCAGTTGGATCTTCCGGTTGACGATGTTTGGGATCGCCCTGGTCGGGCTGTTCCTGGTCAGCGTCCTGATCGGTGTGATCAACAACGGGATCGAAGGCAAGCTGGATGATCTGCGCAAGGGCCGCTCGATCGTGATCGAGGAGGGCCACACCGTCATCCTGGGTTGGGGGCCGGCGGTCTTTTCTATCGTCTCCGAGCTGGTGATCGCCAACGCCAATCTGCGCCGCAGCGCGATCGCCATCCTGGCCGCCCAGGACAAGGTCTTCATGGAGGATGAGATCCGCGACAAGGTCGGGCACACCGGTCGGACGCGGGTTATCTGCCGCACCGGCGACCCGCTCGACCTGACCGACCTTGAGATCGTCAACCCGCACGCCGCCCGGTCGATTATCATCCCGGCTCCCGACGCCCCAGATCCGGATACGCGCGTGATCAAGACCATCCTGGCAATCACCAACAACCCCAACCGGCACGCGGCGCCGTACCACATCGCGGCGGAGATCCGCGATTCGGAGCATCTGAAAGTTGCCAAAATGGTCGGCAAGGATGAGGTCGAACTGGTCCTTGCCGACGACCTGATCTCGCGCATCACCGTCCAGGCCAGCCTGCAGTCCGGTCTCTCGGTGGTCTACATCGAATTGATGGATTTTGGCGGGGACGAGATCTACATTCACGACGAACCGGCGCTGGAGGGCGTTCTCTTTGGGGAAGCGCTGCACATGTATGAGGATTCAGCGCTTATCGGGCTGCGCTACCCGGACGGCCGGATCGCCGTTAACCCCGGGATGGATGAGCGCATCCCTGCGGGAACGCAGGTGATCGCCATCTCGGAGGACGACGACACGGTCCGCCTCTCGGAGAAGACCGATCTGCAGATCGAGGGGAGCGCCATCCGCTCGCCGGACTACGTGACCATCATCCCCGCCCGCGTGCTCGTCATGGGCTGGAACCGCCGGGCGACGCTGGTGATCAACCAGTTGGACGAATACCTCCAAAAGGGTTCCTTGATCTCGGTCGTGGCGGATGCGCCAGGTGGACCTGCGGCGATCGAGCGGGATTGCGCCGGATTGAAGCACAGCCGGGTCGAGTTCACTTCCGGCGATGTCGGTTCACGCACGCTGCTCGATTCGCTCAAGATCCCGTCCTACCAGCACATCATCCTGCTCAGCTACTCCGATGTGAGCGAAACGCAGCAGGCCGACGCCCGCACCCTGGTCACCCTGCTGCACCTGCGCGATATCGCCGACAACCACCGGGCCGGGTTCTCGATTGCGACCGAGATGCTCGATGTCCAGAACCGGGACCTGGCCGCCGTCACCCGGGCGGACGATTTCATCGTCAGCAGCAAGTTGGTCAGCCTGATGCTCTCCCAGATCTCGGAGAACAAGGACCTGGCGCAGGTTTTTGAGACGCTGTTCAGCGCGGAGGGTTCGGAGCTATATCTCAAGCCGGCCGATGATTATGTGAAGGCCGGTGCTGAGGTCAATTTCTACACGGTCGTGGAAGCAGCCCGAAGGAAGGGGGAGGTGGCGATCGGTTACCGGGTGCGGGCGCTGGCCAACGATGCGGGCCGGCACTACGGGGTGCGGATCAATCCG
>DATKDL010000169.1:0-26642 GCA_035512695.1 Anaerolineales bacterium
AAACCACCGCACGCCCCAAAACCACCGCCGCCAAGGAGTGAATCAATGCCTGCTCGCGGAACGATCGTTGTCAACGAACTGTACTGCAAAGGCTGCGCCCTGTGCGTCCCGGTCTGCCCGCCCGGTGTGATCGCCATCGACACGACCCGCCTGACCTTGAAAGGCTACAACCCGGCTGTCCTGGTGACGGAAGGCTGCACCGGCTGCGCGGTCTGCTCCGTGGTCTGTCCCGACGCCGCCATCACCGTCTACCGCGACGTCACCCCTCGCCGCGAAAAATCGTTGCAGGTGTCGAGTTGAAGCATTAATAACAGGAGATCCAATGCCGAAAGAGCTACTGAAAGGAAACGTCGCCATGGCCGAGGCGGCCGTCCGGGCCGGGGTGGAGGCCTATTTCGGTTATCCGATCACCCCACAGACCGAGCTGCTCGAGCATATGGCCGCCCGGATGCCCGAACTCGGCCGGACCTTTCTGCAGGCCGAGAGCGAGGTCGCTGCGATCAACATGGTTTACGGTGCGGCCTGTACAGGTGCGCGGGTGATGACCTCCTCCTCCAGCCCCGGCGTCAGCCTGATGCTGGAGGGGATCTCCTACATCGCCGGGACCGAGCTGCCGTTCGTCCTGATCGACGTGATGCGCGGTGGGCCGGGTCTCGGCAACATCGCCCCGGCGCAAGGGGATTACAACCAGATGGTGCACGGCGGCGGGCACGGCGATTATTTTCCGATCGTCCTGGCGCCGGCGGGTGTCCAGGAGGCGATCGACCTGACCGTCCTGGCCTTCGATCTGGCAGAGAAATACCGCGCCGTCACCGTTGTGCTGGCCGACGGGAGCATCGGGCAGATGATGGAGCCGGCCGAACTGCCGCCCATGCGCCCGCTGCGTTCGGAGACTCCCGATTGGGCGACCGACGGCGCCCCAGACCGGGAGCGGCGGAAGCTCACTTCGATCTACCTGGAACCGCTGGACGAGGAGGTCGCCAACCGGCGGCTGGTCGCTCGCCGCATAGCGGTAGAAGAGAACGAGGTCCGCTGGCGCGGGTTCGGGCTGGAGGATGCAGAGATCGTCGTGGTCGGCTTCGGCACGGCCGGCCGGGTGGCGCTATCCGCCGTGCGGGCAGCGCGGGCTGAAGGTATCCCGGCCGGGCTGCTGCGTCCGATCAGCCTGCGGCCGTTCCCGACCCAGGCCCTGAAGGAACTCAGCGACCGGGCCAGGACCTTCCTGGTCGTCGAAATGAACAGCGGGCAAATGCTCGCCGACGTGCGCCTGGCGGTAGAAGGCCGGGTCCCGGTAGAGTTCTATGGGCGCATGGGCGGGGTCGTCCCGTACGCCGACGAGGTCCTGGCCGAGATCCACCGGCTGAGCCGCAAGGGGCCGATCTCCCGGGCGATCCGGCATCTGAACGAAGCAGAAGGAGATTGATATGACCCTGACCTTTCCCGAACAAATCGTCTACGAACGCCCGCGCGCCATGGTGGACGTGCATACCCACTATTGCCCGGGCTGCACGCACGGCACCGGGCACCGGCTGATCTCCGAAGTGATCGACGAGATGGGGCTGCGCGAGCGGACCATCGGGGTCGCCTCGGTGGGCTGCTCGGTGTTCGCATACCAGTACATCGACGTCGATTTTGTCGAGGCCGCTCACGGCCGCGCCCCGGCCATGGCGACCGGGATCAAGCGTGTCCTGCCGGACCGGATCGTCTTCACCTACCAGGGGGACGGCGATCTCGCCTCGATCGGGATGGCCGAGATCGTCCACGCCGCGGCCCGCGGCGAAGGCATCACCGTTATCTTCCTCAACAACGCCATTTACGGGATGACCGGCGGCCAGATGGCTCCGACCACCCTGCCCGGGCAAGTGACGGCTTCATCTCCGCAGGGGCGGGACGTCGCCACGACCGGCCGACCGATCCGGATGGCCGAGCTGCTGGCCGCCCTGGACGGCCCGGCCTACATCGTCCGCCGCAGCCTGCACGACCCGGCGAACATTCGCAAGGCGAAAAAAGCCGTTCGGACCGCCTTCGAGGTCCAGGCCCGCGGCCTGGGTTTCGCCCTGGTCGAACTGCTGTCCACCTGCCCGACCAACTGGGGGATGGACCCGGCGCAGGCCTGTGCGTGGGTAGCGAAGGAGATGGTGCCGGTGTATCCGTTGGGTGATTTCAAGGTGATTGAAGGGATATATTGAAAGAATGACCCCCCACGGGGCTTCGCCCCGTGGGGGGTCATTCTTTCAGTTTATGAGGAGACTAGTATGCAAAACGAAATCATCATCGCCGGTTTCGGTGGACAGGGGGTGCTGTTTGCCGGGCAGATCCTGGCGTACGCAGCGATGGAGTCCGGGAAGCATGTCACGTGGTTCCCGTCTTACGGTCCCGAAATGCGCGGTGGGACGGCCAACTGCACCGTCATCATTTCCGATGAGGAGATCGGTGCACCGCTGGTCCGCAATCCGACGGCCATCCTGGCGATGAACCTGCCCTCGTTATCGAAATTCGAGCCACTGTTGAAGCCCGGGGGGACGCTGGTCGTCAATACCACGCTGGTCGATCGACCGGTCGAACGGGATGACATCGAGGTCGTAGCCATCCCGGCGACCGGTCTGGCCGAGACGCTGGGCGGCAAGCGGCTGGCCAATATGGTTATGCTGGGCGCGCTGCTGGCGAAGCTGCCGGTCTTGCTGCCGGAGGCCCTGAAGGCCGCCCTGGAAAATCACCTGCCCGAGCGGCACCGGCACCTGCTGGATGTGAATATGGAAGCGCTGGAAGAGGGGCAGGCGCAATGCCTGGCGATTCACATGCCGGTCCCATAAACCCGGCTATTTAACATGGACCAACGGACGGAAATGGATCATCCGGAAATGGTACCGCTCGAGCTGATCCGGAAAGCCGAAGCCGGCTGCCGGAGGCGGCTGGCGGCGGCCCGGGCCGCAGCGGAGAACGAACACGAGATGGCCGGCCACGCGGCGGACGCCGCGGTACAGGCCGCGCGGGTGGCGGGCCGGCAGGAGGGTGAAACCCGGGCCGCGCAGATCGGGGAGGAGACCCAGCGCGAGGTCGAAACCATTCGGGCCGAAGCCCTCCGGAAGGCCGGGGCGATCCGCGCCGCCGACCGAGGACGGCTCGCCGAGGCCGTCAAGAAGAGCGTCGACCGCGTGCTCGAAAGCAGCGCCTGGGAGGCCGGTCCATGACCCGGCAGATGGCGCACGTCGAGATCGTCGGTCTGAAAGAAGACCTGGAAACGATCGTCCGGTCGCTGCACCGCTTCGGCCGGCTGCAGGTGGACCCGCTTGCCGGCACACCGGAGATCGCCGCCCGCCCGCTGAAGATCGACGAAGCGACCCGGAAGGGCTGGGAAGCCCACCGGCTGCTCCTGGCGCAGATCGAGGGGGCGCTGGACGCCCTGGGCGGCAAATCGTCCGATCCCCTCGCGGACCTGGAGCCGGAAGCCTTCGAGCCGGACGTCTTCGAGCGGGCGCGGACGGAGCTGGAACCCCTTGCGGAACAGATCGAAAGGCTGATCAACCGGCGGGAATCCGACCTGGCCGAACTGGCCTCGCTGCCGCGCTACGAATCGTCGCTGCGAAAATTGCTCCCGCTCCTGCCGGAGATTGCCCGGTACGGCGGTATGGTCACCGTCGGCATCCTGATCAGCCGGTCTCACGCCGGCGCCATACCGCTGATCGACGAGCGCATCCAGGATCTGACCGGGGGGCGCGCGCTCCTGGTCTCGGGCGCCCTGGACGCCGACACGCAGGCCGTTCTGATCGTCTTCCCCGAGCGGTTCGCCGAAGATGTCGAAATACTGCTTGGCCGGGAGGATGTCGCCCGGCTGCGGCTGCCGGAGCGGTTCGGACGCGGCGGCCCGGATGCCATGCTCGCCAACCTGGAGGCGCGCCTGCGCGAACTCCCGGATTCCATCGCAGCGATCGATCGTGAGCTGGATGAGCTCGGCCGCAGCTGGTGCACCCGCCTGGCCGGCTGGCGCGCCGCGCTGAAGGACCGGCTGGAGGCTTTTGAAGTGCTCGAACATTTGGGCGAGACAGAGCACACCTTCGTGATCGCTGGCTGGATCCCTGCGGACGAACTGGCGGAACTGGAGCGCCGGCTCGAAGGGGACGCCGGACCAAACGTCGTCGTGCGAAACCTGCCGCTCACTCCTGCAGCGCGCAAACGCGCCCCGGTCATCCTTGAAAATCCTGTGCCGGCTCGCCCGTTCGAGCGGCTGGTCTCCTTGTTCTCCACCCCGGCCTACGGCGGCCTCGACCCGACCCGGCTGATGGCCATTTTCCTACCGTTCTTTTTCGGAATGATGCTGGGGGACGCCGGTTACGGTGTCCTGATCGTCCTGCTCTGTTTGGGCCTGATGCGGAAATTCAAAACCGGCTTCGCTCGTGACATGCTGTGGGTGCTGGTGGCCGGAGGGGCCTGGACGATCCTGTTCGGCCTGCTGTTCGGAGAGGCCTTCGGCACCCTGGGGGAGCATTACGGGATGGAGCCGCTCTGGCTGCATCGCGCCGGTGACGAGATGACCTCCCTGTTCCTTTTGACCATCGCTGTCGGAGTCGCCCACGTGACGCTCGGGTTGATCCTCGGGGTCTGGGAGGCCGTGAAGCACCGCAGCCGGAGCCATCTGCTCGAACGGACCGGGATGCTGGTCGGGATCATTGCGCTGTTGGCGCTGGTTGCGATCCTGGCGGGGTATCTCCCGGATGGCTGGCTGACGCCGGCCGCAGCCGCGCTGATCGTCGGGATCGCCCTGCTCGGGGCGCCGATGAAGTGGCTGGGTCTGCTGGTCGGGCCGATCGAGTTCCTGGGTCTGATCGGCAACATCCTTTCCTATTTACGGATCGCCGCCATCGGTCTGGCCTCGGTATACCTGGCCGAAGTGGCCAACGAGATCGCCGGTGCGGTGGGCGGGATCGTGGTGGGCGTGATCATCGCCGTCCTGATCCATACCCTCAACCTGGCGCTGGGGATCTTCAGCCCGACGATCCACGGACTGCGGCTGCATTACGTCGAGTTCTTCCGGAAGTTTTACGAAGGCGGCGGGCGGGTGTACGACCCTTTCCGAAGCCGCCTGGAGAACCCATCTTGAAACAAACAACCGGCCCTGAACCGCCCATGGTAAGGAGATTGACATGGAAATCGAAATCGGAATCGGATTGATCGCAATCGGCGCCGGACTGGCGGTCGGTATCGCGGCGGTGGGGACGGCGATCGCCCAGGCGCGCATCGGTGCGGCCGGGATGGGAGCCCTGGCGGAACGGCCCGAACTGCTCGGCGCCGTGATCCTCCTCGTCGCCATCCCGGAGACGATGGTCGTGCTGGGGTTCGCCACGGCTGCCATGATTATTCTGCTGCTCGGCGGCGGGTGAGATGAGTCTGGAAGCTGTTCTGGGAGTGATCGACCAGGACTGCTCCGCCCGGGTCGCGGAGATCGAGACCGGGATCGGGGCGGAAATTGCTGCCGTTGAGCGTGCGGCCCGGCAGGAGGCGGAACGCGTCCGTTTGGAAGCGTTGGCCGCCGCGGTCCGCCCCAGCCAACGGCTTCGCCTGGAAGCCCAGCACCGGGCGCGCCTGGAAGCCCTGGAGGTCGTCGATGCCGCCCAGGTCGAACTGCTCGAAACGGCCCGGGTGAGGATCCGGGAGATCCTTGCCGAGACCCGCCGTGCGCCGGGTTATCCGGCCCTGTTTGCGCACCTGGCCAGGCAGGCGCTGGCCGAGCTGGCAGGTTCGCTCGAACCCGATGAAGTCCCATTCCTGTCCGCCGATCCGTGCGACCGGGCGGTCCTGGAAGCGCTCCGGGAAACGCTCGATCCGGCGCCTGAAACGGAATACGATCGCAGCGGTTGGGGCGGGGTCGTCGCCCGGAGCCGCGACGGCCGGGTCCTGGTCGACAATTTCCTGGAGACCCGCTTCGAACGGGCCTGGCCGGTGCTCCGGGCGGAACTGGCCCGCTCACTGGTGAACGGATGACGGCCTTCGACTACGGCAACGCCCGCCTGCGCGCGATGAAATCCCGGCTGCTCGACCGCGGCCGCCTCGCGATGCTGGCCGAGGCGCGCGATCTGCCCGCCCTGATCGCCGGGCTGGCCGACACGCCCTACCGGCCCTCGATCGAGGCGGCGCTAACGCGAGCGAGCGGTGCGGGCGTCGTCGCCCGGGCGCTGCTGCAGGACATCCAGGCAACGGTTGAAAAGATCAAACGCTGCTACCCGGATGAGGCGGCTCCGGCCCTGTGGATCATCCTGCGCCGCTACGACCTTCACAATCTCAAGGCGGTCCTGCGCGGCCTCGCCCGCGGCGCCGCGCCGGACTCCATCGCCGAGGCCTGGCTTCCCCCGGGGGAACTGGGTGAGCCGGTCCTGCGCGACCTGGCCGGTCTCGGAGACGTGCGCCACGCCATCGACCGCATGGCGACGCTTCGTCTCCCGTTCTCTGCACCGCTGCTGGCGCTGCGCGGCGAACGACCCGGTGCCGGCCTGGCTGAGATGGACCGCGCGCTGACACGCTGGTATTTCCACATCTCGAAATCCGAGCTGGCGCAGTCTGGAGAGGCGGCAGAGGTGCTGGCGGAGGACCTGGACTGGCAGGCCGACATCGAGGACCTGCTGACCATGCTGCGCTTCGTGCATCCCGTCGCAAGCCGGGCAGCCGGCGACAGCCGGGCAGCCGGCGCTGACGGGCAGCAGGGCGAACTGCGGCGGCGCCTGCTCGGAGAGGGCCGGCTGCCGCCGCGGGTGCTGGCCGCGGCGGGTGCGGAAGACTCGGTCGAAAGTGCGGTCAGGTCCCTGCAGGGAACGCGCTATGGCGAGGCCCTGCGGGCCGGGTTCCGGCGTTTCCAGGTCTCCAACCGGCTGAGCGATATTGAAGTCGAACTGCGAGGCGCCCACTTGAAGAACCGCGTCGCGCGCTTCCGCACCGATCCGCTCGGCGCCGGCGTTCCGCTGGGCTACCTGGCGCTGAAAACCAACGAGATCGCCGCTCTGCGCTGGATCGCCCGCGGGATCGCTGCGCAGCTGCCGGCGGTCGAGATCAAGGCCGGGATCCCATGAGCTCGCTGAGGATCGTGGTCCGCCCCGACCTGGCGCCCGGTTTTGCCCTGGCGGGCGTGGAGACTTTTTCGGTCGAACGGGCCGAAACCGCGGCGTCCCTGCTGACCTCCTGGCTGGATGGCGGCGAGACCGGGCTGATCGGGCTGGACGAACGCATCCTGTCCGAGCTGGAGCGGCCGCTGCTCAAAAGGCTCGACACTTCGAACCGTCTGTTCCACATTGCTGTCCCGGCGGGCACTTTTTCCGGAACGGCCGAGGCCCGGCAGGAGCGGATCGCGACCCTGATCCGCCAGGCGATCGGGTTCCACATCACTTTTCGACATGAAGACAACTGACCGAGCCGCAACCAGTGGAAAGATCGTCCGCATCGCCGGTCCGGTGGTCGGCGTGACCGGGCTGGAAAATGCAAAGCTGTACGACGTGGTCCATATCGGTGAACTGCAGCTGGTTGGGGAGATTATCCGGCTGCAAGGCGAGGTCGTCACCGTGCAGGTTTACGAGGAGACGTCCGGTTTGCGGCTGGGCGAACGGGTCACGACGACCGGCGGCCCGCTGTCGGTCCAGCTGGGACCCGGGCTGCTGGGGCAGGTCTACGACGGGCTCCAGCGGCCGCTGAACCTGCTTGCGGAGGAGGGCGGCGCGTGGATCCCGCGCGGGCTGAGGGCTGCACCGCTTTCCGAAGACCGTCGCTGGCATTTTACGCCGACGGTGGAGGCCGGCGATCGCGTAGGGCCCGGCGAGGTCCTGGGAACGACTCCGGAAACATCCCGGCTCGATCACCGCATCCTCGTCCCGCACGGAGCGGGTGGGCGGGTCGTCGAGATCCGGGCGGGCGATTTCAAGATCGTGGACCCGGTCGCGCGGATCGAAACCACGGACGGGACCCGGGAGCTGACCATGGTCCAGACCTGGCCGGTTCGCCGGCCGCGGCCGGTCGGGCAGCGCATTCCGGCGCGGGACCCGCTGATCACCGGGACGCGGGTGATCGATGCGCTTTTCCCGTTGGCCAAAGGCGGGTCCGCCATCATCCCCGGGGGGTTCGGCACCGGTAAAACGGTCCTGCAGCAGGCCCTCTCGCGCTGGTCGGATGTCGACGTCGTCGTCTACATCGGCTGCGGGGAGCGCGGCAACGAGATGGCGGAGGTGCTCGAGGAGTTCCCGAACCTGGATGACCCGCACACGGGGGAGCCGCTGATGCGGCGGACGGTCCTGATCGCCAATACCTCGAACATGCCGGTTGCGGCGCGCGAGGCCAGCATCTACACCGGGATCACGATCGCCGAGTACTACCGCGATATGGGTTATGACGTCCTGCTGCTGGCCGACTCGACCTCCCGCTGGGGCGAGGCGCTGCGCGAAATCTCGGGACGCCTGGAGGAGATGCCGGGTGAGGAGGGCTATCCGGCCTACCTTGGGACGCGGATCGCCGAATTCTACGAGCGGGCCGGCCGCGCCGTCCCGAACGGGAGCGGGGATCGGACCGGATCGGTCAGCGTCGTCGGGGCCGTCTCGCCCCCCGGCGGGGATTTTTCCGAGCCGGTCACCCAGAACTCGATGCGGGCCGCCGGTGCGTTCTGGGGGCTCGATTACGATCTGTCTCGCCGCCGCCACTTCCCGGCCATCAACTGGTCGCAGAGCTACACGCTCTACCGCTTCGAGCGCGACGGCTCGGAGACGGACGATGGTTGGGACGAACTGGTCCGGTCAGCCCAGGTCCTGCTGCGGGAAGAGGCCGACCTGCTCGAGATCGTCCAGCTGGTCGGTCCGGATGCAATGTCCGAGACTGAGCGGCTGGTCCTTTTCGCCGCCCGCATGATCCGGGAGGACTTTCTCCAGCAGTCCGCCCTGCACCTGATCGACCGGTTCTGCCCCCCGGAGAAAACCCGGGGTTTGCTGCACGCGATCATGACGTTTTATCAAATGGCCGGGAAGGCGCTGCGGGAGGAGGTTTCGCTGGAGCGGATCGCCGCACTACCCGAGGTCGCAGAGATCGCCAGGGCGAAGGAGCTGGAGCTCGAGATTGCCGTCGAGGTACTCGAGGGCCTCGCCGATCGGATCGGGCAGTCGTTCCGCGCGCTGGCCGAAAAGGAGGCTGTTTGATGCACGACCTGATCCTGCTCCACGCACCCAGCGTTTACGATTTCCGCCGCCGCGCCACCCTGTGGGGGCCGATCTCGGACCTGGTTCCGTCCGAGCCGGTCTTTGACATGTACCCGCTCGGGTTCGGCACCCTGGCAGCCTATCTCGGGCAGCACGGGTTGTCGGTGCGGATCGTAAACCTGGCCGCCCGGATGGTCCGCGACCGGATGTTCAATGTCGAGATCGCCCTGGCCGAGATGGACGCCCGCGCCTTCGGGATCGATCTGCACTGGCTCCCGCACGCCCACGGCGCCCTGGAGATCGCCCGGCTGGTCAAAGCCTACCACCCCGGCCGCCCGGTCATTTTCGGCGGGTACTCGGCGTCCTATTTTTACGACGAACTGATCCGCTCCCCGCACGTGGACTACATCTTGCGGGGAGACTCGACCGAAGCACCCCTGCTGGACCTGATGCTCTGCATCCTCGAAAAGGGGAACCCGGAAGTCATCCCGAACCTGGTCTGGAAGAGGCCGTCCGGAGAAATCCGGGTCAATCCGCAGACGTACATCCCGGATTCGCTCGACCACCTGACGCTGGACTACTACCCGATCGTCCGCTCGGTCGTGCGGGACCGGAACCTCTCGGATTACCTGCCTTTCAACCACTGGCTCGATTACCCGATCATGGCGGCCGTGACGGCGCGCGGCTGCAGGTACAATTGCGTTTTCTGCGGCGGTTCGGATTGTGCATCGCGGCAGATCAGCGGCCGGACGCAGCCGGCGTTCCGTTCACCCGAGCTGCTTGCCGAGGACGTCCGCCGGCTGGGGGCGCTGACCCGCGCCCCGGTGTTCATCCTGGGGGATCTCCGGCAGGGCGGGAGGGAGTATGCGGCCAGGTTCTTCCGGGCCGTGCAGGGTTTTGAAGGACCGGTGATGACCGAGTTCTTCTACCCGGCCGGCCGCGCCTATCTGGAGATGTTCGCTGCAGCGCTCCCGAATTTCACGGTCGAGTTCTCGCCCGAATCGCACGACCCGAAGGTCCGGAGCGCGATGGGCAAGCATTATTCCAACGCGGCGATCGAGGAGATGATCGCAGCCTCGCTCGCCGCCGGCGCCCGGCGGTTCGATTTGTTTTACATGATCGGCCTCTCGCAGCAGACTCCTGCATCGGTTCTCGAGACGGTTGAAGAAAGCCGCCGGCTGCTGGAGCGGTTTCCGGACGGCCGGCTGGTTCCGTTTATTTCCCCGCTGGCGCCTTTCCTCGACCCCGGAAGCCTGGCCTACGAACAGCCCGAAGCGCATGGTTACCTGCGCCGCGCCTTCACCCTGGAAGATCACCGCCGCCGGCTGCTGGAACCGACCTGGAAGCACATCCTCTCCTACGAGACCCGCTGGATGGATCGCGATACCCTGGCGGAAACGACTTACGAGGCCGGTCTCCGGCTGAACCGGGTCAAGCGTTCGTTTGGCCTGGTCGACCGGGTGATGGCCGAACGGACTGAGGCGCGGATCCGCCGCGCGCGCGGGCTGATGGCCGAGATCGATGTGCGGCTCGCGGAAGGCGACCGGCAGGGGCTCGAGCGCTGGCTGCTCGCCAACAAGCGGGAGATCGACCGCGCCAACGCCAGTACCGTGTGCGACAAGTCGGAACTGGACATCTCTGTCGGGCCGATCCCGTTCAAGCTGTTGAATCTCGCCGGCATCGGCCTAGGGTTGACGGATTGAAGGCCTGAACGCCCGGATCAGGACAAATATGACCGCTTCGTGGACCACCAAAACCTACCGAACTCTGACCCAGATCAAGGGCCCGCTGCTCTTTATCGACCGGATCGCTGGGGTGGCTTACAACGAGATCGTCGCCGTGACCGATCCGGAAGGGCGCGTGCGCCTGGGGCGTGTCCTGGAGGTCGACAGCCGCCTGGCCGTCGCCCAGCTTTTCACCGGCACCGACGGGCTCGATCTCGACCGCACCGTGGTCCGTTTCACCGGGGACGTACCCCGGCTGGACGTCTCGCTCGGCATGCTCGGCCGCACCCTGGACGGGCTGGGCCGTCCGCTGGACGGGGGGCCTCCGCTGGTCCCGGAGGAATCGCTTGACGTCAACGGTTTGCCCATCAACCCGGTGCTGCGGGATCATCCGAGCGAATTCATCGAGACCGGGATTTCGGCGATCGATGGTCTCAACAGCCTGGCGCGCGGGCAGAAACTCCCGATCTTTTCCGGGGCCGGGCTGCCTGCGAACGAACTGGCGGCGCAGATCGTCGCCGGGGCCGGCGTCCCGTCGGATGCGGCGAGCGGAGCGGAGGATTTCGCGATCGTGTTCGCCGCGATCGGGATCACGCATCGTGAAGCCGCATTTTTCACCGACCATTTCCGCCGCAGCGGGGCGATGGACCGGGCCGTCGTCTTTATCAACCAGGCCGGTGATCCGACCATCGAACGTCTGCTGACCCCCCGAGCGGCCCTGACGGCGGCCGAGTTCCTCGCCTTCCGACATGGTCTCCACGTGCTCGTGATCCTGACCGACATGACCAGCTATTGCGAGGCACTGCGTGAGATCGCGGCTGCGCGCGAGGAGGTTCCCGGAAGGCGAGGTTACCCGGGTTATCTGTATTCAGACCTGGCGAGCCTGTATGAGCGGGCCGGTCGCATCCGGGGGTTTTCCGGATCGGTGACCCAGCTGATCATCCTGACGATGCCCGACGACGACATCACGCATCCGATCCCCGACCTGACCGGCTATATCACCGAAGGTCAAATCGTCCTGGACCGGGATCTGCACCAGCGCGGCATTTACCCACCCATCGACGTCCTGCCCTCGCTCTCACGGCTGATGAACGCCGCCAGCGGCGGAGGCCGCACTCGGGAGGATCACCGCCCGCTGGCCGATCAGCTCTACGCGCTCTACGCCGAGGGCCGCGATCTGCGCCGACTGGTCACCATCGTGGGGGAGTCGGCGCTGACCGAGACAGACCGGAGGGTGCTGGATTTCGCCCGGCGGTTCGAGGAGGTTTTTATCGGGCAGGGGGAAACCCGGAGGCCGATCGAGGAGACCCTCGATCTGGCCTGGGAGCTGCTCGAGCCGTTCCCGGACGAAACGCTCAAGCGCATCCCGCGGTCGTTGCTGGAGGCCCGCCGGTGACCGCGGGGACGGGACGCGGCGCTCCGGTCGCCACGCGCACCGAACTGCTGGCCCGCAAAGCGCAGATCGAGCTGGCCGAGCAGGGCCGCGAGCTGCTCGAGCAGAAGCGCGCTGCGTTGATGAAAGAGATCATGCGGGTCGCCGGGAGGGTGATGGCCGAATCCGGCGCGCTCCAGGCAGCGGCAGACCTGGCGCACCGGGCGCTGGCGCGGGCCGAGGCCGTGGCCGGGACGGAGGCGGTCCGTTCAGCCGCGCTGGCCGCGGGGGGGGAGTTCCCCCTCGAAATCGAAACGTCGAACGTAATGGGGGTCAGGGTACCGCATTTCGAACCGCAGGCTCCACGCAAAGCCTGGCCCGGCCTGCATGAGGTCCCGGTGGAGGGATCGATCACACTGGATGAGGCGGCCGGGGCATTTGCAGAGGAGGTGGAAGCCATCTTGCGGCTGGCCGACAGCGAACTGCGCCTGCTGCGCCTGACGGGCGAGATCCGGCGGACGTCCCGCCGGGTCAATGCGCTCAAGCATTATCTGATCCCGCGGCTGGAAGCCGAGCGCGACCGGATCCGGCTGACCCTCGACGAACGCGAGCGCAGCGACCGGTTCCGCCTGAAGCTGGCGAAGAAAAAGCAGTATGAACCGGAACGAAAACGCTGAATTGTGAAAGTGCGGGGGCTTTGCCCCCGCACTTTCACAATTCAGCGTTTTCGATAAGAAAATCACTGCGTCGGCAGGTGATCCTCAACGTGATGCCGGACGGCGTATGCGGCGGCCTCGGCGCGGGTGGACAGTTTTAGCTTGGACAGGATCGCGCTGACGTAGTTGCGCACCGTTTTTTCGCTCAGAAAGACCTTTTCGGAAATTTCCCGGTTCGTGCTGCCCTGGGCGACCAGGGCGAGCACCTGCAGTTCCCGGTCGGACAGGCGGCTGAACGATTCGCCCTCCGATTTACGGGCGTCTTCCCGGACGCGGTCGAACACCTTTTTTGTGACGGCCGGGTCCAGCAAGGCTTCCCCGCGGGCGACCGTCTCCAGGGCGCGCACCAGTTCGCCGCTGCCGATCTGCTTGAGCACGTAGCCGACGGCGCCGGCCACGATGGAGTCGAAGAGCAGTTTGTCTTCGGCGAAAGAGGTGAGCATGATGACTTTTGTTTCGGGAAGCTGCGCCGTGATTTCGCGGGTGGCTTCGATCCCGCTCATCCCCGGCAAGCGGACATCCATGATGACGACGTCGGGCCGGTGCGCCAGCGCCTGCTTGACTCCCTCCTGGGCTGTTTCCGCTTCGGCCACCACCTGGAACTGGGGGTAACGCGAAAGCAGGGCTTTTGTTCCGAGACGGACGACTTCGTGGTCGTCCACGAGTAGAATTTTCATCGTCTTCCGGCCTCTAACCGTTGTTATAATGACTTGCCGAAGCCTGTTTGTGAAAATTATAACATATAAGCGATGATTTCGCGCAGACTCAAACCTCTTGCCCTGCTGTTTCCGGTGCTTTACATCGGTGTGATCGGTGTGGCAATCACGGCCGCGCGGCCGGAGGTGACCCCGGCGATGATCTGGCCGGGGTTCGCCGCGTTGATGGTAGGCGCGGTCGCGTTCACCTTCTGGATCTTTCGCCTGCTCGAAAGGCGGGAGGCGGTGATCAACGAGCGGTCGGAGCAGCTCGCCGCCCTTTACAAGGCATCCCTCGCCCTGACGCAGGAGCTCGACCTGGCGGTCGTCCTGCAGCAGGTCGTCGATCTGGCCCGGAGCCTGGCCGGCGCGCAATACGGTGCGCTCGGCGTGCTGGACCCTGATAGGACCACGATCGCCCAGTTCCTCGTCTCCGGGATCACGCCGGAACAGCGCCAACGACTCGGCCCGCTCCCGAGCGGGAAAGGACTGCTGGGCGTATTGATCCACAGCGGTGAAACGCTGCGCATCCCGGATATCGCTTCCGATCCGCGCTCGGTCGGTTTTCCGGAAAACCACCCGGAGATGACCTCCTTGCTCGGGGTTCCGATCCGGTTCAAGGGCGAGGTCATGGGGGATCTCTATCTGACCAACAAGAAGGCCCTCAACGGCGCGCTGCATGGCTTCACCGAGCAGGACCAGCAGATCCTGGAGATGTTCGCTTCCCAGGCGGCGATCGTGATCAAGAACGCCCAGCTATACCGGCAGGCCCAGCAGCTGGCCCTGCTCGAGGAGCGCGAGCGGATCGGGATGGACCTGCACGACGGAGTGATCCAGTCGATCTATGCGGTCGGTCTGAACCTGGAGGACATCCAGTACCGGCTGGAGGGCGAACCCGAGGTGAAATCCGGTCTGGGGCATGCCATCGAAGGTCTGAACGATGTGATCCGCGACATCCGAACCTACATTCTTGATCTTCGTCCGCAGCGTTTCCAGGGCCGCGACCTGGCGGAGGGGCTGGCTGAACTGGGACGGGAACTTCGGGCGCACTCGTTCCTGCATGTCGACGTCGTGACCGAATCGGATGCCTGGCGGTCCATTTCGCCGGCGCAAACGGTCGAGATCCTGCATATCGCCAGGGAGGCGCTGACCAATATCCGCAAGCATGCCCGCGCCAGCAAGGTGGATGTAACCCTGGCCGGCCGGCCAGGTGCGTTGATCTTGACGATCGCCGATAACGGCGTCGGTTTCAATGCGGACCACGCCAGGGCCGGGGAAGGCAACGGTCTGTGGAACATGAATGAACGGGCTCAATCCCTGGGCGGTTCGTTTGAGATCGAACCCGGGCAAAGCGCAGGCACCCGGGTCGTGCTGGATATCCCTCTCAGCGAGTGATTTCAGGGCAAATGTCACGCCCATCCTGTGACATTCCCCACTACCGACATGCGGTGCGGTGATTAAACTTGGGGAATGACTGTGATAAACCGGTCCGGGGCAGGAGGAATCCGCATCCTGCTTGCCGACGACCACCACCAGGTACGCGAACAGTTGGCAGCCCGGCTTCAACGGGAGAACGGCTTTGACCTGGTCGGCGTAGCAGCGAACAGCCGCCTGACCCTGCAACTCGCCCTCGATGCGCGGCCTCGAGTGCTGCTGATCGACCCGATGATGCGGGATGGGATGGGGTTGGCAACCCTGCGGCGGCTGGTGGCCGAACTACCCGATCTGGCCGTCGTGGTCCTGACCGCAGTCATTGACACGTCGTTGGATATGAAGCTGCAAGAGTTGGGGGTTCATCATAAACAGGTCAAGGGGGTCGCGACGGCCGATCTGATTTCCGAGCTTCGTTTGGCAGCCAACGGTTAATCGATCCCCGACCCGGCAGATCGGAGCGAGCGTTATTCTCGGGAACACACAAATCAAGCGCCCTGCCCGGTGAAGCCGGGCAGGGCGCTTGATTTGTGTGTGTTCAACGAAATCCTGACATGCTGGTAGAATCCGGCCCTGCACCTGAGATTGGTTCCGATGAGAAAACTCGCGCTGATGATCTTCGCCGCCTGGGTACTGGGCGCCTGCTCCCCGGCGGCTCCGAGCCCGACCGCGACGCCCACGGCGGAGCAGTCCCTGAGCACACCCGTCTTGCCCGCCACGACCGGCCCCGCCGAGATCGCCGGCCGCTCCCCCGGCACCGAGCTTTCAACCGCCATCGACGGCCCGCCCATGTCCGGCTGCACGCTCCAGTCCCTTCTGCGGGAGGCCGACGAAGAGGAGGTCTCGCTCTTCCCCCCCGTCACCGAGACCGATTGGCGCAGCGGCCCCGACACGGCTGCGACCACCATCGTCGAGTACGCCGACTTCCAGTGCCCGTTTTGCGGCCGGCTGGCCCCCGTGCTGGCGCAGCTCAAGGCAGATTACCCGGACGACGTGCGGGTCGTTTTCAGGCATTTCCCACTGGTCACCAACCACGACAAGGCCGCGCTCGCGTCGATCGCCGCAGAGGCGGCGGGCGCGCAGGGACGCTTCTGGGAGATGCACGACCTGCTCTTCGCACGCCAGACCGAATGGGCCGCCATGGGCCCGGACGCTTTCAAGATCTGGGTCACCGACCGGGCGGTCGAATTGGGCCTCAACGTGGTGCAGTTCGATGCCGATTTGGAAAGCCCCGCCCTGGCCGGGTTGGCCCAGACCGCGTACGAGGAAGCTATCGCGGCCGGGGTCCCAGGCACGCCTTTCCTCCTGATCAACGGGCGCATCTACAGCGGCCCAACGGACTACGACAACCTGAGCGTCATCGTCCGCCTTTACAAACTCCAGGAGCGCCAGTACCGGTCTTGTCCGCCCATGATCATCGATCCGGCGCGCGCATACCTGGCCACAATTGTGACCGAGTACGGCGAGATCGTCTTCGAACTATTCCCGGCGAACGCCCCGCGGGCGGTCAACAACTTCGTTTTCCTGGCTCTGGATGGGTTCTACGACGGGGTCACCTTCCACCGGGTCTTCCCCGGCTATATCGCCCAGACCGGCGACCCGAGCGGGACCGGTTTCGGCGGCTCCGGGTATGCCTTCGTGCGGGAGGACGGCGGGCTGCTGTTCGACGCGGCCGGCACCGTCGCCCTTGATTCGGAAGCAAACGGCAGCCAGTTTTTTATCACCTACTCCCCGCTCCCTACTCTGGACGGCAGCTACACGATCTTCGGCCGGGTGATCGAAGGCTTTGAGGTTCTCGAGGCCTTGAACAGCCGGGACCCCAACGACGGCGTCAACCAGCCGCTCGGAGACCTGATCCTTACGATTTTGATCGAAGAGCGGTAAAATGCTCAGAAAAATAGGGGTGGTTGGTGGTCTCGCCACCAACCACCCCTATTTTTCTGAAACAAGGAAGACTGGATGGAACTCCTTCACAACCTGATCGATATCTTCGTCAACCTGGACGAACACCTCACCGCCGTGATCATCCGCTTCGGCGGCTGGACTTATTTGATCTTGTTTCTCGTTATCTTTGCAGAGACGGGTCTGGTTGTAACCCCTTTTCTTCCCGGCGATTCACTGCTGTTCGCCGTCGGAGCGATCGCAGCCGGCGGGGTGCTGCGGATCGAATGGATCATCGTCCTGCTGCTGGCAGCGGCCATCCTGGGCGACTCCGTTAACTATGCTATTGGCCAATACGTCGGCCCGCGCGTTTTCACCGACCAGGTCCGCTTCCTGAAAAAGGAGCACCTGGAGAAAACCCAGGCCTTCTACGAGAAGCACGGCGGCAAGACAATCATCCTGGCCAGGTTCATCCCCATCATCCGGACCTTTGCGCCTTTCGTGGCCGGGGTTGGAGCGATGTCTTACTCGCGCTTCTTCATGTTCAATGTGGTCGGCGCTTTGATCTGGGTGCCGCTGTTCAGCCTGGCGGGATATTTCTTCGGCAACCTGCCATTCGTGCAGCACAACTTTGAACTCGTCATCCTGGCGATCATCTTCCTGTCGGTTCTTCCGGCCGTGTACGAGTTTTTCAAAGAGCGCCGCGCCCAACGTGCGCAGCCAACCGAAACCGCATAGGTTGGGTCGACGTCCCGGCTGGCGCGAGTGTGCCCCGGGCCTCCGTATTCACGTGTGCAACCATGAGCAAGGCCGACGCCCTTCACACGCACCTATTTGACCCCGACGAGGGCGTTCGAATGCGCGCTGTTCGGGAACTCGCGGCGCTGGGACAGCCCGCTGCGACGGTCCTTCAAACGGCGCTGCGCGACGAGATCCCCCGGATCCGCCGGCTGGCTGCTACCTCGTTGGGAAAGATCGCAGATCCGAAGACGGCCCAACCGCTCATCCCTGTGCTTGGAGATCCGGACGTCGAGGTCCGCCGGGCGGCTGCCTGGGCTTTAAGGCGGATCGGTGTCGAGGCCGTGGAACAGCTGATTTCGGCGCTTCACAACCGTGACGCCCACACCCGGGCGATGGCCGCTCTTGTCCTGGGGGAAATCGGAAACAAATGGGCGTTCGATCCGCTCGTTTACGTCCTCGGCGACCAGGAAGAAATCGTCCGGGAACAGGCCGCGATCGCCCTCGGCAAGCTGGGCCACCCTTACGCGGCGGAACACCTGATCGAGGCACTGGCAGATATCGATAACGAAGTGCGAGCGGCAATTTCACGGGCGTTGCTCGAAATCGGCGAGCCGGCGTTCGAGGCTTTGGAACGGGCGCTGGAAGCGCCGGAATGGGTTCGCCGGGCCAGCGTGGTTTCTGCCCTCATCCACTTCAACCATCCGCGCGCGCTGCAGGCCCTGATCCGGGCGATGAAGGACCCACACAAGGCCGTCCGCCGGGCCGCGGCCGAATCGCTGAGTGATCTACGCGCACCTGCCGCCTTCCCGGTGTTGGTGGAAGGTCTAAAAGACCCGGCACACGAGGTGCGGTCCGTCGTGGCGTTGGCGCTCGGACGGCTGAACGATCCGGCCGCCGTCCCGCTGCTGGTCGAACGCACCCGTGACCGAAACCCGGATGTCCGGGAGTACGCCGCCTCCGCGTTGGGGGAGCTTCGCCACCCGGACGCCATCCAACCCCTGGTATTCCTTTTGAAAGATTACAGCGCGGATGTCCGGGCGCAGGCCGCATTCTCGCTTGGCGCGATCGGCGACGCGCGGGCCGTTCCCGGGCTGCTGCCGGTTCTGTACGATCAGGACGACCAGGTGCGCGCCTACGCCGTCGCCGCCCTGGGCGATATCGGTGATCCATCGGCGGCTGGCGGGTTGATCGAACTGCTCGGTCTGATGGATGAGAGTCTGGCTGGCCTGGCCTTCTCGGCACTCACGCGGATCGGCCCGGCCGCCGCACCGGCTTTGAAAGCCTCAGCCTTTCACGACAACCCGAATGTGCGCTCGCGTTCCGCCGAAATCCTGGCGTTGATCAGGAAGACCCGGAAAGGGACAGGGCCTCTCCCCACCCTCGGAGAAGCCCTGAAAATGCTGAAAAATTGAAGACGGGTGCGGGGTTGGGGCCTCGCACCCGTCTTCAATTTTTCACGAACGAAGGAGCAGGCGCGCGACTTCTCGCATCACACGCTCGGCGACGGCGTCTTTCCCGAGCAGCGGCAGCGGTTCCGTCCGGCCGCCCGCGAAGAGCAAGGTAACCCGGTTGGTGTCGACCTCGAAGCCTGCGTCCGCGGCGCTGATGTCGTTGGCGACAATCAGGTCCAGGTTCTTTTTTTCCAGCTTGGCCCGGGCGTTCTCGAGCAGATCCCGGCTCTCGGCGGCGAACCCCACCACGACCTTCAGCGAATTGCCTTCCCCCCGGGCAGCCCCGATCGCGGCCAGGATATCCGGCACCGGTTCCAGCCGGATCTCTGGAACCCCGGCTTCCTTCTTGATCTTCTGACCGGCAGCCTGGGCCGGACGGAAATCCGCCACGGCCGCGGCCATGACCAGGGCATCGGCGTTTGCGCAGGCCGCCTCGACCGCCGCCAGCATCTCCTCCGCCGTCCGGACGTCGACCCTGTCCGCCCCATACGGGGTCGGGAGCGCCGAAGGCGCCGCAACCAGGGTGACCTCGGCGCCCAGGTCGAGCGCGGCCTGCGCCAGGGCGAAGCCTTGCTTGCCGGAGGACCGGTTGGTCAGCACCCGCACCGGGTCGAGCGGCTCCTGGGTCCCCCCGGCCGAGACGACGACGCGGAGCCCTTCCAGCGGGCCGCCGGCGGATAGGAGATGCCGGATCCGGGCGAACAGGTCGGCCGGTTCGAGCATCCGCCCGGCCCCGGTCTGCCCGGAAGCCAGGCGGCCCGCGGCCGGGCCGGCAAGGAGGACCCCGCGGGCCGCCAGCGCCGCCACATTGGCTTGCGTAGCGGGGTGCGACCACATCCCCCCGTCCATCGCCGGGGCGACCAGCAGCGGGCACCGGGCGGCTAGAGCCGCCAGCGACACCAGGTTGTCCGCCATCCCATGCGCCAGCCGGGCCAGCGTGTTGGCCGTCGCCGGGGCGATGACCATCAGGTCGGCGGCTTCCACAAGTCCGATGTGCAGGATATGCCCGGCGTCCCCCCACAGATCTTCATCCGTGTAGGCCTCGCCGCCGGTCACCGAGCGGAAGCTCAGCGGTGAGACGAACTCCTGGGCTGCCTCCGTCAGGACCACGTCCACCTGCGCCCCGGATTGTGCCAGCTTTGATGCCAGGTCGACGGCTTTGAAAGCGGCAATCGAGCCGGTGACGGCGAGGAGGATGGTTTTGTCGGTGAGCGGTGTTTTCATATTTTCCTAAAATTTTCCCTCACGGCGCGTGGCTGTGCCAATCGGTCTCCCGCTGATACACGGCTGCTGCACGCAAGAGTGTTTTCTCATCGAAGTGCCTCCCCATCAATTGCATCCCGACCGGCAGCCCTTCCCCGTCGAATCCGACCGGGAAAGCTAACCCTGGCACCCCGGCCAGGTTGGCGGGCAGGGTGAAGACGTCCTCGAGATACATCGCCAGGGGGTCGTCCGTGTGGGCGTCGAAGCGGAAGGCCGTCGTCGGCGAGACCGGGGCGGCAATCGCATCGACCCGCTCGAAGGCCGCTTCGAAATCCCGCCGGATCAGCGTGCGGACCTTTTGCGCCTGCCCGTAGAACGCATCGTAGTAACCGGCTGAGAGGGCGTACGTCCCCAGCATGATGCGGCGCTTGACCTCGGCCCCGAACCGCTCCCCGCGGGTGTTCTCGAAAACCTCCCACACCGCCTCGGCTTTGGCGCGCGGCCCGTAGTGGACCCCATCGAACCGGGCCAGGTTGGCCGAGGCCTCCGCGGGGGCGATGAGGTAGTAGACCGGTAGGGCGTACCTCGTGTGCGGGAGAGATACGGGTCGAACGGATGCCCCCAGGGCCTCCAATTTTATGATCGCTCTCCGGACCGCCGCCTCGACCTCCGGCTGGATGCCTTCGATAAAATACTCCTCCGGGACCCCGATCCGCAGCCCGGCGAGATCGCCGTCCCCGGCGGAGACCGGGCCTGGGACCGGGCGCCCGGTGCTGGTGGCGTCGAGTGAGTCGTGACCGGCGATGGCGGAAAAGATCAGCGAGGCATCCTCTGCAGACCTGGCCAGCGGCCCGATGCAGTCCAACGAAGAACCGTAGGCCACCAGACCGTAACGCGAGACTCGGCCGTAGGTCGGCTTGAGCCCGGTCACCCCGCAGAACGAGGCCGGCTGGCGGACGCTCCCGCCGGTGTCCGATCCCAGCGCAGCCGGGACCAACCGGGCCGCCACCGCCACCGCCGATCCGCCGCTCGAGCCGCCCGGGACGCGGGCCGGGTCCCACGGGTTGCGTGTCGGGCCGTAGGCCGAGTTTTCGGTCGAGGATCCCATTGCGAACTCGTCTGTGTTGGTCTTTCCGATCACGATCGCCCCGGCAGCCCGGAGGCGGTTGACGGCGGTCGCGCTGAACGGCGGTCGGTAGCCCTCCAGGATCCGGGACCCGCAGGTCGCCGGCATCCCTTCGACGGCGATGACGTCCTTGACAGCGAGCGGGATTCCGGCCAGGAGGGGTACGACAGAACGACCACCGTGCCCCTCCTGGCCGGGATCCCGCTCGCCATGCCCTCGCCGCCGGTCGACCGCATCCGCCTCCCGCAGCGCTGCGTCCGGGTCCAGGTGTAAAAAAGCGTGCAGCGCCGGCTCTTCCCGCTCGATCGATTCCAGGAATGCCGAGACCAACTCCCGCGCGGAGATCTCGCCGGTGGTGAGGAGGCGGGAGAGTCCGGTGATCGGCAGATGGATGAGTTCCGTCATTCGAAGATAGGCGGTACCCGGAACTGGTCGTCGTGCCAGTCGGGCGCCGTCTCGGCCAGCCGGCCGGCGCCCAGCCCCGGGCGCGATTCGTCCGCCCGCAGGGCCTGCTCTCCCTCCCGGACACGGGCTGTGGGCTCGACTCCGGTCGTGTCGAGCGCGGAGAGTTCGGCGAAATAGTCCAGGATGGCGGAGAGCTGTCCGCGGTAGCGTTCGAGTTCGTCTGGGGTCAGGTTGAGGCGGGCCAGGCGGGCGATGTGGGCGACTTCTTCGTGTGTGAGGGGCATTGAGAATTTTTTAGAAGGAGGGGATTCGACGCAAGGACGCAAAGGCGCAAAGTTTTTTTTTATTTTTTTTGTATCCTCGCGTCTTTGCGTCGGATCTCTCTGACCGCCAGGCCGAACTGAACGATGGCGAGGACGGTCAGCGCGGACCAGGCCAGCTTTTCAATGGTGGACGGCACCGCCAGCGCCAGACCGATGCCTAACAGGACCAGGCAGCCCAGGAGGGCGAGGTGATTGTTCCGCCTTCCAAGGGCATTCCGGAGACGGGTATTTTCCAACGACGCCCGCCACCAGGCCGTGCTGACGACGGCCAGGGCGGCCGCGAGCGCCAGGATCCAGAGGGCGTTGGCAAAGAGGTTGGGCCAGTCGATCATGGTTCGAATTATAGCAGGGGCACGGCTGAACGACCGCCGTGCCCCTCCTGGTTTATAATCCACGAAATGAAGATGCCCTTATCCAGGGAATGAAAAAACAAGGGTGTGCCGGGAGCTATGCTCCCGGCACACCCTTGTTTTTTTCTATCAGAAAAGGAGAACCTATGGAACGACTCAAAGCCCGCATCCTCGCCGAAGGCCAGAACCTCGGCGGAGGCATCCTCAAGGTCGACGGTTTTATCAACCACCAGGTCGACCCGGACCTGATGTTCGAAGCCGGCAAAGAACTGGCCCGCCGGTTCCGGGGCGTTGGTGCGACCAAGGTGCTGACGGCCGAGATCTCCGGGATCGCCCCGGCGCTGGCGACGGCGCTCAACCTGGGCGTACCCGTCGTCTATGCCCGCAAGACCAAGCCGATCACGATGCCGGACCAGGTCTTCCTGACCCTGGCGCCTTCGCATACCAAGGGCCGGACGGTCGAGCTGATCGTCTCGCCGGAATACCTGGCGGGCGGCGAGCGGGTCCTGATCATCGACGATTTCCTGGCGAGCGGGTCGACGATCCTGGGGCTGGTGCGACTGGCGCAGACGGCCGGGTCGAGCCTGGTCGGGGTCGGGACGCTGGTCGAGAAGGTCTTTGAAGGCGGCCGGGAGAAGCTGGCGCACCTGGGTGTGCCGATCGAGTCGCTGGCCGCCATTGTCTCGATGGAAGGCGACCACATCGTCTTCTCGGACGACTGATGGGGATCGTCATCCTGGACTTTGGTTCGCAGACCGCCCAGCTGATCGCCCGGCGGGTGCGGGAGGTCCAGGTCTATTCGGAGATCCTGCCCTGGGACGCGCCCGAGGAGCAGGTGATGGCGGCGGAGCCGGCCGGGTTTATCCTGTCCGGCGGGCCCGCGTCGGTCTACGAATTGGGCGCACCGCAGGCCCCGCGCTGGGTCTTCGAGAGCGGGCTGCCTGTTTTGGGGATCTGTTATGGGATGCAGGCGATGACGCATGCGCTGGGAGGGCGGGTGGCGGCGGGTGCGCACCGGGAGTTCGGGCATGCCGTGGTCCGGCCGCTTCGGGGGAACGCGCTGCTGCCGGAGGGGGAGGCGCAGGTCTGGATGTCGCACGGAGACCGGATCGAGGAACCGCCGCCCGGGTTCGTCCCGCTGGCGGAGACCGCGGGTTCGCCGGTGGCGGCGATGGGGGACCTGGCCCGGGGGTATTTCGGGGTCCAGTTCCACCCGGAGGTGGCGCACACCCCGTCCGGGCGGGAGATCCTGCGGCGGTTTGCGGTGGAGGTCTGCGGGGCGGTGCCGGACTGGGTCCCCGAGTCGATCATCGAGCGGTCTGTGGGCGAGATCCGGGCGCAAGTCGGGGAGGCGCGGGTTTTATCGGCCGTGAGCGGCGGGGTGGACTCGTCGGTGGCGACGGCGCTGGTCCACCGGGCGGTCGGCGACCGGCTGGACGCCGTCTTCGTCGACACCGGTCTGATGCGGCACGGAGAGGCGGAGCAGGTCGTGGAGACTTTCGGGGAGCACCTCGGGGTGCGGTTGCGGGCGGTCAACGCCGTCGAGGAGTTCCTGTCGGGGCTGGCTGGGGTCGAAGATCCGGAAGAAAAGCGGCGGGTGATCGGCGAGAAGTTCATCCGGATCTTCGAGGGGCAAGCCCTGTTGCTTGGGTCGCCGCCGTTCCTGGTGCAGGGGACGATCTACCCGGACGTGGTCGAATCGGCCGCGCCGGATCGGGACAACGCGGCCCGGATCAAGACGCACCACAACGTCGGCGGTCTGCCGGAGCAGATGGATTTCGAGCTGGTCGAGCCGCTGCGCTATCTATTTAAAGATGAAGTGCGGGCGGTGGGGGAGGCGCTTGGGCTGCCGCCCGGGATCGTCTGGCGGCAGCCATTCCCGGGGCCGGGGCTGGCGGTGCGCTGCCTGGGAGAGGTGACGGCCGAGCGGGTGGCGCGGCTGCGGGCGGCAGACCGAATCTTGATCGAAGAGCTCGCTGCGGCGGGGCTGCTAAAGATGAAGGCGGGAGACGACGGAGCGGTCGGTGGTTCGGCGCAGGCCTTTGCCGTGTTATTGCCGGTGCGGTCGGTGGGCGTGATGGGGGATGGGCGGACGTACCAGGAGGCGGTGGCGATCCGGGCGGTGACGACGGACGATTTCATGACCGCCGACTGGGCGCGGCTGCCGTATGACCTGCTGGCGCGGGTATCGACGCGGATCGTGAACGAGGTGCAGGGGGTGAACCGGGTGGTGTATGATGTGACGAGCAAGCCGCCGGCGACGATTGAGTGGGAATAGGGGCGGCGGCGAATAAATCCGCTGTGGCGGCCCGGGTGCCGGGTGTAACGTACATCTCCGGTAAACCCAAGGTCACATCGCCAATCCCGTTCGGGCAGGATAAAATCCGCGCATGCAGAAAGGCTTACCCGGCGCGCTTCGGAACCTGAAGTGGATCAAACTGACGCTGATCGTGATCTCGCTCGCCGCCTGCACGCCCGCCGCGCCTCCCACGCCGACCCTCACCCCGACCCTCTCCCCGACCTCCACCACGACCCCCTTCTCCTTCCCGGCCACCGAAACCCCGGATCCGAACGAGGATGATCCCGCCGGCCCAGGTGCCGCGACTGCCGTTCCGGCGGCATCACCCGGATCGATCGCCGCCGGCCCCAGCCCGACTTTCGACGCCCGATCCGCCGTCACCCGCACCCCGCTCCCGCCCGCGCTCTGCCCGGCGCGGAACCTCACTATCCTGGCCGACGAGGAAGCGTGGGATCAACATATCGCAGACGGCGATGCGGACGCCCTTCTCGAGGCGCTCCAGTACCATCTCAACATCGGCGGCGCCCTCGAGCCCGCCGCGGCCGCACTGCGCAGGCTGCGAGGGACCGGTTCGCTCACGTTCTACCGGGAGGCCGACGTGACAGGCGACGGCCGCGACGAGATCGTCTTCGCCGGACGGCAGGCCTACGTCCTGTTCTGCGCCGTCGGCTTTTACGAACTCCGGGCCATCCCCGAAAGGCTGGCAGACGACCAGCCGGCTGCCCTGGACCCCGAGGTCCTTTTCCTGGGTGACATGAACCGCACCGGGGTGCCGGAGATCGTCCTTTTCTGGGACGTCCCCTGCGATGGCGCGGCGGTCTGCGGCGCCCTCGTCGTCCTGGAGTGGGAAGGGAACGACTTTGCGAGCCTGCTCGAGAACGACCCGGAGAACACCGGGATCGATATCGCCCGCATGCACGCCGCCTTCGATGTGCGCTTCGCCGACCTGGACGGCAACGGGACGGTCGAGATCCTCCTGGACGGCGAGATCCCGGACCCGGCCTCCGCCGTCTACCGCGACGGGCTGCCGTGGCGGGAGCGCACCGACACCTATATGTGGAACGGGGAGCATTTCGTCCTGCACAAAATCCGCTACGCAACCCCGGAGTACCGCTTCCAGGCGGTCCAGGACGGGGACCTTTTCACCCTGCAGGGCGATTACAAGGCGGCACTCCTCAGCTATCAGCTCGCCGTCTTCGGGGACGCGCCGGAATGGTGGTCGCCCGAGCGGGCGGAGGAGTTGCGGGCGCTGTGGGGGATCTCGATCGGCGGGGACGCCCCGACCCCGGAACCCGCCGCCCCGGACCCGGCCGAATACGGGCACCTGGCCGCTTACGCCCGCTTCCGGATCATGGTGCTGTACCTGCTTCAGGGTTGGGAGAGCGATGCGGAGACGGTTTTCAACACCCTGACAGCGGCCTATCCGGACGGCGAGGATGGGTTTGTGTTCGCCGAAACGGCGGCCGCGTTCTGGGAGGCGTACCGGGATACGGAGGATATCGGCGCGGCGTGCGCTCGGGCGATCGCCTTCGTCGAGGCGCATCCGGAGGTGCTGTTCTTCTTGGGGGCGGAGCACCACGGTCGGCAGAGCAAGATCTATGCGCCGGAGGATGTGTGTCCGTTTACGGTGCGATCCTACGCCTTCGCCAACTCCGCGACTCCAGCCCCTTCCTCCTCGACCCTTCCCGCCGGAAACTTTCTCAAAACCAACGCCGCCCCCAATATCGACGCCCCCGCCGCCGCGACAAACGGCGCGGCCGGTCCCCA
>DATKDL010000170.1:0-23582 GCA_035512695.1 Anaerolineales bacterium
GATGCCCGTGCGGGTGCTTTTACGGGAGGCGTCGCCTGCAGCGGAGATGGCCCGGCAGGGTATGGCCACCGATCCCCAGACACTGCTGGACGCCGGCGCCGAGCCGGTGTATGGAGATCTGCGCGACCCCCCGTCGCTGGAAGTGGCCTGCCGGGATGTCGAGACCGTGATTTCGACCGCCAACGCCACCTTGCGGGATGGTGATTTTGAAGCCGTAGACCTGAACGGCACCCAGAGCCTGGTCGCCGCAGCGAAAATCGCCGGGGTCACTCAGTTCGTCTACCTATCCGCTCTCGGGGCCAACCCGGACCACCCGCATCCGCTTTACGCCGCCAAGGGGCAGTGTGAGTTGGACCTGAAAGCCGGCGGCATGGCCTACACCATCCTGCTGCCGTCTTTATTCACAGAAATCTGGGTGGGAGCCGTGGTGGGGATTCCCCTGCAAGCCCGGGCGCCCGTCACCCTGGTCAAGCCGGGGACCAGGCCGCAGGCGTTTGTTTCCTTTCGGGATGTCGCCGAGTATGCGGTCCGATTCGTCGGCAATCCGGCGGTCTTTGACCGATCAATCCCCATCGGCGGTGAGAAATCCTATTCCTGGAACGAAGTTGTCGCCGCCGTCGGCCGGATCGTCGGGCAGGAACTGCCGATCGATTATGTCGAGCCGGGAGATGCGGTTCCTTTGATCCCGGCGGACATGGGACCGGTCCTGACCGGCCTTGAATTGACCGGTTCGGTCATTGACATGGCAGAAACCTCGAAAACGTTTGGCATCGAGCCAACCTCGCTGGAAGTCACGTTGAAACAAATGTTTGGCGGCGGAGAGGGAATGTAATGGTTTCCATTATCAATGAATCGGCCACTTAAAAAATACCATTCCTTCATGATCCGCCTCTGGTTTGAAGTGCGCGATAGCCAGGGGAATCAGGACTGGCAGATTGAATTGGAATCCATCCAGACCGGGCAAACACACAAGTTCTCCGCGCCGCAAGCGATGTTTGGCTTCTTGATGGGGCAGCTTGCGTTCGATTCCTCTACCGGCCCGGATGGGATGGAAACCGAGGATAAAGGAAAATAGAAGCACCATAGATTGGAGGACAAACCATGTCGAACCGATATTCTTTCAAAGTGGGCGATTTCAATTGCCTGGCCATTAACGACGGTAGCCTTATTGGCTCAGCATCCCCCTTGTTCATCAACGCCCCCGAGGCGGAATTAACTCACGCCCTCGACAGACACGGGCTTCAGCGAGACCATTTACCCTCCGCCTGGACGTGCCTGCTGGTGGAAACGCCTGATCACCTCGTCCTGGTGGACACCGGCTTAAACAACGCGATCAACATCGGTGGCGGCGGGTTGTTCTCGGGGCTTCAGGACGCAGGGATCGCTCCAGGAGACATCGACACCGTCATCCTGACTCACGGGCACCTGGATCATGTCGGCGGATGTTCGAATGCAAAGGGAGAGCCGAGCTTCCCAAACGCACGCTATATGATCATTCAATCCGAATGGGATTACTGGACGAGCCCGGAGGAGAAACCTGAGCAATTCGCAGGAGAGGTGATCCGGCAACGTCTCCTTCCGATCGAATCGCAACTCGAAACGATTCAGCCGGATACGGAGATCGTGCCGGGGATTCGAGCGTTCCCCGCCCATGGTCATACGATCGGTCACATCGCGCTCGAAATAGAGTCTGGAGGGGACCGGTTGCTGCACCTGGTCGACTCCGTTCTGCATCCCATCCAAATCGAACATCCCGACTGGGTGGCGATTTTCGACATGTTCCCGGATCAAACGGTGATCACAAGACGGGAATTGTGCCGGCTTGCAGCCGAAAAAGAAGCCATGACGTTGTTCTTTCACTTTGCTCCCTTTCCCGGGCTGGGGTATATTGTAGAAAAAGGGAACGCTTGGGAATGGAAGCACATCGAAGACGAATAAAAATAAATTTACATGCGGCGTACATAATTGGCGCCTAGCGGTATGGGAAACCGCCGCCTCATCTGGTTGTTCGCCGTTCTGGGGTTGATCGTCCTCGCCGGTGGGGCCGCGGCGTATTACCTGTGGGTTACCCCCGGCACGCCTATCGAACCGGGCGTTTTCGATGGGGACCGCTCCTATGCCGACGTGATTGCCCAGGTCGAAATGGGCCCGCGCGTTCCGGGCGCGCCCGGACACGCCGCGTTCCTGCAGTGGGCGACCGCCTCGCTGGAAACGGCCGGTTGGGCGGTCGAAATCCAGGAGACCGAATACCATGGGCAGCCGGTCCGCAACGTCATCGCCCGGCGCAGTCCGCTCGACCCCGGGGCCGAATGGATCCTGCTCGGCGCCCACTACGACACGCGCGAATTCGCCGACCGCGACCCGGAGCCCGCGAACCGGACCCTCCCGGTTCCGGGCGCCAATGACGGTGCCTCGGGGGTAGCCGTCCTGCTGGAACTCGCCCGCGTGCTGCCGGATACCGGAAAGAACGTCTGGATCGTCCTGTTCGACGCCGAGGACGGCGGCGATATCGATGGGGGGGAATGGATCGTCGGGTCGCAGGCTTTTGTCGAGGCGCTGCCGGGGATGGCCGGCGGCCGGCTGCCCGACGCCGTCGTCATCGTCGACATGATCGGCGATGCGGACCTGAACATCCACATCGAAATGAACTCAGACCCGAACTTGGTCGCCGAGATCTGGGGGACCGCCCGCGAGTTGGGCCACGGCGACGTTTTCCTGCCGGTCCCAAAATACAGCATGCTCGACGACCACACGCCGTTTCTCCGGGCCGGGATCCCGGCCGCCCTGCTGATCGATTTCGATTACCCGCCCTGGCACACGGTAGAGGATACGGTGGACAAGGTTTCGGCGGAGAGCCTGGGCGCGGTGGGGGAGACGTTGGTGGGGTGGTTGGGCGAGTAGATCCTAAAGGTCTCTAAGACCCTTGGGATCTGGCGGTGGTTCCGAATGCTATAATTAACCCATCATGGACAAGCTGGATCGCGAGATCATATTGCAGACCATGCGTGGATATGAGGAGGCGAATCGGATCTCCAAGGCCGATCGATTCTTTCGACTTAAGGAGAGAAAGATCGAGGAGTCCATTCTCATCTTTCGCAGTTTGTACCGCGCATGGGAAAAGACCGGAAAGACAATGGGGGGCGATAAAGATACTTTGAGTCGATTGCGAATCGAAGAGTCCGTCCGTATTCGGGAAATTATGAACCAGGCCTCAGTACGGATGACCTCCGGATGAGCGATCCGATCGACGCTGCCCATGAAGTGGGAGAATTTTTATCCGAGCTGGGAATCGATTACGTCGTGATTGCTCGCCATGGTATGGGCTTGAATATCGGTTATCTCCGTACCTGGTTGGCTAGATTTTCGGAAATTATGGAAAATGATCAAATAAGCGAACGATTTGAGGAGGTTTGGAAGCAGCAAATGGGTTCCGATGAGACGGTTGATTAATATGCGCATGTAGCTGACTGGCTTTGGGGAAATGAGGCTGTCGCCAACTTTGCATTTGGACTCTGGGATAGAGGATACGATCCTGTTAGTGTAAGCGAAAGGGAATTGGGGGCGGTTGCGGCTTGGTGGGTGAATCAAAGCAGAAATAATCCTGAACAAACAGAATATTATCTCGATATTGCTATTTGGATTATTGCAAGCGGAGGAAGTCCACCCTGATGAGAAATGCACTGCTCGCATGTGGTATTGTTTTCGGGGTAGTCGTATCGCTCGTTTTGATTGGCTTCTTCGGAATTTCAAAAATAAGAAGCAATGGGATCGACAGCTTCTCCAATGTCGTTTGTTCCAATCTCAAAGATGCTGGATATTTTCAGGAGGAACCTTGCCTAAATACCACCTATATTCCAGATGCGATTAGACATTATTTTCCGATCCACACAGCAACAATCGACGAGGTTCAAGCAGGATTTCAAACATTTAAGTTGTCTTTTTCGTCAGCTGGGATATCAGATGGAAGAAGTAACAATTGTCCTAACGGGAAAGAAATGGTGTATTTGGAGTATTGGATTGTTACAATTCCTCCAACAGAGCTTTTCGGCTTATCTTTCTGTGATGGGATCTTAACGAAGACGAATTACAAAAATTAATCATTGCGATCGGCGCGCTAATTTTACCCGCATTGCGGAGGATTTTTTGATACGGATATCCTTCCAACCCCCTTGCCCTCGCAGGAATGGTAAAAATCTATTGAGCGGCAAGCCCGAAAACCCGATTTCAGGGTCTTCCTTGCGGAAGTTTACAGAGTATTCTGTATGGGAAGCCGCTTAATTGTTTATGCACCAATCTGCTCCGGAATGTTGACCTTCTTCT
The DNA here is from genome assembly GCA_035512695.1 of Anaerolineales bacterium. Classification (GTDB taxonomy): domain Bacteria; phylum Chloroflexota; class Anaerolineae; order Anaerolineales; family JABWBV01; genus DATDOR01. The sequence continues at coordinate 4,321 of DATKDL010000170.1, forward strand.
TGCCGTAATAGAAGTGATCGAGCTTCTTCCCTTTCCCGTGTCAAGACCGAGTTAATCAACTCGGTCTTGACACCGGCGCAGATCGCGGCGGCCATGCTTGGTGATCCGGCCGGTCGTGCGACTCTCGCCGCTGTCGCAGATCCTGGCGCCCAGCCCAGCGTACACCTCAAATTTACATTCTAATTCGTCCCCCATAATGAAGGGGATTTACCATGATCAAACAGTTAATAGTCAATATTTTTTCAAACCAATCAGTCTTACAAATTGGATGGCTTTTTGGTCTGGCTATATATTTAATTCTCGGTTTTCGTGTTATCTCAAAATTGCTGGCTGCAGGAAAGTCACAAAAGGAAAGATCTAAGAATGCACAAAAACCAATCTATGGATTATTGCTGAGTTCAGTAATCGTAGGGGTGTTTACTGGGCGATTTTCTGCCAGTCCATATTCAGCAACGCTTTCATTGATATGTGGCATCGGTTTTCCCGCGCTCTCGTTATTTGGGGTAATACTGATGATCCAATACTCTAATTTCTACTTGCAAGCTAACCAGAAGTAAGAGGAAAAACAACAGCGATTTGTAAAATGACTTCGTGGGCGAGCCGCCCGAATTATATGATCCGGCTGGTGGGAGAATTTACTAGGACTTTTACCTGACCGAAGCGGGGCAAATTATTGGGGGCTGCATTTAATTTGGGATTATTTGACAGAAGCAACTTTGGGGACGCGTTTAGAATTTATCTTGGCCCGAATGGTCCCGGATCAATGGGTGGGGTTGGTAGAGGTACGTGGTTATTCGGCCCATTAAATTTACAATCACAATCAAGCTACAATGAGGTTTGCGCATGAATAGTAAGAATCCATGGCTGGTAGCTGGAATGATCGCTGTTGTTTCTCTGACAATCACTTGCTACCTTTTAAACTTATTTTTCAGGCAGGTTGTCGTGCCGGTTGTATATTCCCCAACGCCAGTGGTTCAACCGTTGCAGGACGAGGTGGTCGAAGATCTCTGTTACCAATTGGAACTGCCGAATACAGATCCGCTTTGTGATGGTTCTGGCGAAGTAAGGGAACGCGATTTTTTCCCAAAGATATTCAACGAGATAGAGAGCGGTCGGTTACAAAATGAAGCAGAATGGGAGGAACGGTTTGGGACCTATTTAGTGGAGTGCAATGAGGTTGCGGAAAATGCAGATGGCATCAAACCGACGAGATGTACCTATGATTTCAACGATAATCTAATTTACAGGATTAACGTTGAATTTATTAATGGCCAATTCGACCGGATATTCTTTTTAGCACCCGATAGCCCAGGATAGGAATATTAACCGTGGAAAGTGACGCGCGAAATATAACCCGCTGGGATTTTGCTTCTCTCGGTGGTGAGGGCCGTAGTCGCCGGCTGAACTTAGGGGCTTTTCCTCAATTCCCCCGGCAGCGTCACCTGTTTGCTACCCCAACGGAACCGCTCCGGATCGGCGCGTCCTTGCCGTTATTAGCGCCGGGTGTGCGGGGTGAATCAGGGCAAGATGTACATGTGTGAACGCCTGCCCGATAACGGCATACCCGGTCCCGATTTTCCCGGAACGAAAAACGGCGCCTTGTCAACAAGGCGCCGTTCGTCGGCAAGGGTGTTGAATTCTGGTATTCCTGGGGCCGTCAGTCCAGATCATTCCGTTTCTGATACCGCTCGATCCGCTCCTGGGCCTCGCTGATGATATCCCGGACTTCCTGCAGATCGCTCTCCCATAGGTAGTCAGACAATTCCTCAAGGACACGATCCAGACCCGGCCGGTAGGCCTGGATCAGCGCGGCGATATCGGCCTCGTAGATCCCGACCCGGGCAAAGCTCCCCTCCCGGTATCGTGAATTAGCCGTAACGCTGCCAGGGCCGCAGCCCACCGCCACCCCCCACAATCCCTGACCGGTTCCTCCACAATTCCTCCACACCGGAGGGATATATTTTATCCATGAACAATTCTCAAGAACTCTCCATGAATGCCGTCCTGTGTGAAGCTTACGGACCGCCGGAAACGTTGAAAATCGCCCGGGTCGATAAACCGACGGTCCCAGAAGATGGCGTCCTGGTCCGGGTGCATGCTTCCTCCGTCAATATCGCGGAATGGTACGCGATGACCGGCCTGGTCATCACCCGCCTCGGCGGGCGCTCCAGGCCCAAGGCCTCCCGTTTGGGCGCCGATTTTTCGGGCGTGGTCGAGGCCGTCGGGCAGGGCGTATCGGATTTCAAACCCGGCGACGAAGTCTTCGGCGGGAGAAGCGGGGCGTTCGCCGAGTATGTGACGGTGCAAAAAGCGATCGCCCTGAAACCAGCCAACGTCACCTTCGAGGAAGCCGCCTCCGTCCCCACGGCGGGGATCACGGCCCTGCAGGGACTGCGTGATTTCGGGAAGATCCGACCGGGCCAGAAAGTCCTCATCAACGGCGCCTCCGGCGGCGTCGGCACCTTCGCCGTGCAGGTCGCCCGGGCGTTCGGGGCAGAAGTGACCGCCGTGTGCAGCACGAGGAACGTCGAGCACGCCCGCGCCCTCGGCGCACACCACGTCATCGATTACACCCGGGAAGACTTCACGCGCAGCGATCAGAAATACGACCTGCTGTTCGACGTCGCCGGAAGCAAGTCCTGGTTCAAGGTCAGGCGCATCCTGCAGCCCAATGCGATTGTCGTCATCGCCGGCGGCCCCCGTTCGCCCCTGGTCGGCCCGCTCGGTCATATTCTCGGGATGCGGATCGCATCCCTGGGCTCAAGGCGGAAGGTGGTCTTTTTCATGGCCAAATTCAACAAGGAAGACATGCTGGTCCTGAAAGACCTGCTCGAAACCGGAAAGATCAAACCCTTTGTCGAACGGACCTACCCGCTCTCCCGGGTCGCCGAGGCGATGCGTTATCTCGGCGAAGGCCACGCGATGGGAAAAATCGTCGTCACGATGAGATAACCGCGCACCGGATTTGTCTGTATACTTCGCCCATGCCCGCTCTCATCCTCGTCGTAGACGACGAACCCAAGGTCGCCCGGCTCGCTCGCGATTACCTGGAAAAGGACGGGTTCCGCGTCCTCACCGCTGCAGACGGCCGGACCGCGCTGGCGATCGCCCGCCGCGAAAAACCGGACCTCGTCATCCTCGACCTGATGCTCCCCGAGATCGACGGCCGCGAGGTCTGCCGCATCCTGCGCCGGGAGAGCGACGTGCCGATCATCATGCTCACCGCCCTGTCCGAGGAGATCGACCAGGTGACCGGACTCGAGATCGGCGCGGACGATTACATCACCAAACCGTTCTCCATCCGCACGCTGGTGGCGCGCGTCCGCGCCCTGCTGCGCCGGACGCGCGGAGAAATCAAAACGCGGGGCGTGGTCCGGGTCGGCGGCCTCGAAATCGACCCGCTGAAATACTCCGCCGCATTCGACGGAAACCCGGTCAGGCTCACCCGCAACGAATTCAAACTCCTGTACCTGCTGGCCGGCCGGCCCGGACAGACCTTCACCCGCGAACAGCTTCTCGAAGACCTCCACGGCGCGGCCTCCAGCACGGACCGCAGCGTCGATTCCCATATCAAGAACCTCCGCAAAAAGCTGGAAACGGCCTCGGGCGAGGCGATGATCGAAACGGTTTACGGCATCGGCTACCGCCTGGTGGAGAAATAGGGCCGCCAACGGTCCGCATCGACCATGTCCGCCGAATCTCCTCCAAAAAAGAAGCGCAATCCCCGCCAGGTCCGCTTTGTCGTCTTCTTCCTGGTCTCCGCCCTGCTCTTCGTCGGCGGGACTGCAGCGCTGCTCTACCTTCTCTTTTCGGAATACACCGGCATCCGGAACATCTGGATCCTGATTTGCGGGGCGCCCGTCGTCCTCGCCGCAATCGTCCTCGTCACCGTGATCACTTTGTACACCCGCTTCGGCCGGCCGCTGGAAAAGCTCTTCAAGGCCATCAACGCAGTGGAGGGTGGGGACCTCTCGGTGCGCTTGCCGGAAAACAATTCCGACATGTACAGCGATCTGTTCAAGCGCTTCAACAAGATGGTCGTCGAACTCGAGCGCGCCGAGCAGCAGCGCCGCAACCTGACCGCCGACATCGCCCACGAACTCCGCACGCCGCTCCATATCATCCAGGGCAACCTCGAAGGCGTCCTGGACGGCGTCTACCAGCCGACACCCGAACACCTCAACGCCACCCTCGACGAGACCCGGCTGCTGACCCGCCTGGTGAACGACCTCCAGACCCTCTCCCTGGCAGAAACGGGCCAGCTCCCCCTGCATCTCACCCGTTTCCCCCTAGCTGATCTGATCGACGATCTCACCGGGGGATTTTCCCCCCAGGCCGCCGCGCTGGGGATCTCATTGAATGCTGATATCGACGACCCCGCCCGGCAGATGACGGCCGATTACGACCGGCTGAACCAGGTCCTTTCCAACCTGGTTTCAAACGCCCTGCGCTACACCCCCGCCGGCGGGCGGATAACGATCGAAACGGGCTCACCCGTGCGCGACGACCGGGCCGTCCGGATCCGGATCGCCGACACCGGTTCCGGGATCCCACCGGCCGACCTGCCGTTCATTTTTGACCGCTTCTGGCGCGGCGACAAATCCCGCTCCGAACGGACCCATAGCGGCCTGGGCCTGGCGATCGCCAAACAGCTCGTCCACGCCCACGGCGGAACGATCGAAGCCCAAAGCGCCGGCCAACCGGAACAGGGGACGGCCTTTGTGATCGAATTACCGTAAACCACCGCTCCGTTGGCAAATCCCCCTACGTAGATTAAACTTACCCCATGACCGTGCTGAACTTGATGGAAGCGATCCGCCCCGGGTGGGTCGGGCGCGTGTCTCAGCGCGTGGCGCGGGGCGCCGGAGTCCGAGAATCCTTCCTGGAGCAGATCAACCTCTTCTACGGCGCCCTCACCCAGGCGGTCGAGACCGGCGATCCGGCCTGGATCGAGCACGTCCTCGAAGGCTGGACCCAGTCCCAGACCGAGTCCGATCTGCTCGGCGAGGAAGCCAGCCAGACCCGCATCCTCTCCGAAATCCTGATCGAGACCCAGCTCTACGTCTCCGAGACGCTCTCCCAGGTCGAAGCGCTCGACCTGCTCAGCGCCCTGCTCCCACTCTTCACCTACGCTTACGAATTCGGCACCCGCCGGGATATCAACCTGCGGGTCGAGCACGTCCAGCGCGAGCTCGAGCAAGCGAAACAGCAGCTCGAACAGCTCGACCGCTCCAAGTCCGATTTCATCTCCGTCGCCGCCCACGAGCTCAAAACCCCGCTCACCCTGATCGAAGGCTACACGGATATGATCCGCGAGATCTTCCACGTCCGGGAAGATCAATCCGCCTACCGGGATAACCTGCTCAAAGGCATCGACAGCGGCACCCGCCGCCTGCGCGAGATCATCGACGACATGATCGACGTCTCCCTGCTTGACAACGACCTGCTCTCGCTCAACTTCCAGCCGGTCTGGATCGACCGGATCGTCCGCAACGTGGCCGAAGAGCTGGCCGGCTCGGTCGCCGAGCGGCGCCAGACCCTTAAAATCCAACCTTTCCCCGGTTTCGACGAGATGACCTTCGGCGACCCCGAACGCCTCTTCCAGTCCTTTCGGAACCTGGTCGTCAACGCCATCAAGTACACGCCGGATGGGGGGAAGATCGAGATCGGCGGGCGCAAGCTGCCCGGTTTCCTGGAGATCACGGTCGCCGATAATGGGATCGGGATCGACCCGGCGGACCACACCCTGATCTTTGAGAAGTTCGGACAGTTGGGCAGCATCTCGCTGCACTCGTCCGGCAAGACCAAGTTCAAGGGCGGCGGTCCCGGCCTCGGGCTCCCGATCACCCGGGGCCTGATCGAGGCCCACGGCGGGACGATCTGGGTCGAATCGGAAGGGCAGGATGAAGAGAACCTGCCCGGTTCGGTCTTCCACGTCATGATCCCGCTGCGCCGCGACCCGCCCGACGACCGCTCCGCCCGCCTTTTCCAATCCATCGTGGACGGGATCCATACCCCATGACGTTCACCGCCGCCGACCGTATCGCCACCATGCCGCCCTATTTCTTCGCCGGTCTCGGCGAACGCGTCGCCGCGCTGACCGCCGCCGGCGTCGACGTGATCCGGATGGATATCGGCTCGCCGGATCTGCCGCCGGCGGATTTCATCGTCGAGGCCCTGGTCGACCGGGTCCGCAAACCCGGCGCCCACGCTTACACGGCCTTCGGCGGCACCCCGGCCTACCGCAAAGCGGTCGCCAAGTACTACGGCCGCCGCTTCGGCGTCGAGCTCGACCCGGCCTCCCAGGTCGTCGGGCTGATCGGTTCAAAGGAAGGGATCTTTACACTCAACCAGGTCCTGCTCAACCCGGGCGACCTCGTGCTGGTCCCGGATCCGGGCTACAGCACGTATTCGATCAGCGCCCGGATCGCCGGGGCGGAAGTGCACTGCATGCCGCTGCTCGAGGAAAACCGTTTCCTCCCGGACTTCGAGGTGATCCCCGGGCCGATCGCCCGGCGGGCGAAGGTGATGTGGCTGAACTACCCGAACAACCCGACCGGCGCCGTCGCCGACCTGGATTTCTTCGCCCGCGCCGTCGACTTCGCCCGAAAACACGGCCTGCTGATCGCCCACGACACGCCCTACGTCGACGTGTGCTATGGCGATTACATCGCCCCCAGCATCCTGCAGGTCCCCGGTGCGGAGGATTGGGCGGTCGAATTCAATTCGGCCTCGAAGGCCTACAATATGGCCGGTTGGCGGCTGGGGATGGCCGTCGGGAACGCCCAGGTCCTGGAATTGATCGAACGTTACAAGAGCCAGAAAGACACGGCCCATTTCGAACCCGTCCTCCACGCCGGGATCGCCGCCCTGACGGGCGACCAGACCTGGGTGCAGGACCGCAATAAGATCTACGAAGAGCGGATCGAGACGATCCTGGCCGGCCTGGCCGAGATGGGCCTGGAGCCCGTCCGGCCCCGCGCAGCCCTGTACACCTGGACCCGCCTGCCGGACGGCGTCGACGACATGGCGTTCGCCAACCACCTGCTGACCGAAGCCGGCGTCAGTGTGACACCGGGTTCGGTCTTCGGTGAAGCCGGCCGCGGCTATATCCGCATGTCGATCTGCACACCAAATGAGCGCATCGTCCAGGCCATGGAGAGGATGATCTCCTGGATGGAGAAAAAAGAAACATAGATGCTCGCTCCGGGCGAAAACCTGTGCGTGCATCTATTCTTCTAAGATTACTATGGCAAAGAAACACACTGAACGAGTCGGGCTGAAAACAGAAAGAGCCTTCATGGTCGGACTGGAAGTCCGCGATTCCGACAGCCTGCTCTCGGTGGAGGATTCGCTCGAGGAGCTGCGGCTGCTGGCCGGGACGGCGGGTCTTGAAGTGACCGGCTCGACCTCCCAGACCCGCAAATCCCCGCACCAGAAGTCCTTCGTCGGGACCGGCAAGATCGAGGAGATCCAGGCGCTGGTCAAGGAGACGGATTCGGACGTCGTCCTGTTCGACGACGAGCTCAACCCGCGCCACCAGCGCGAGCTCGAAAAGATCTTCGGCGACGTCGTCCGCGTCGTCGATCGCACGGCCCTGATCCTCGATATCTTCGCCCAACACGCCAACACCCGCGAGGGTGCGCTGCAGGTCGAACTGGCCCAGTACGAATACCGCCTGCCGCGCCTGACCCGCGCCTGGACCCACCTGGCCCGCCAGGCCGGCGGAAGCGGGTCCGCCGGTGGAGTCGGGCTGCGCGGCCCGGGTGAGACCCAGCTGGAGGTCGATCGGCGCGACATCTCGCGCCGGATCGACCGGCTGAAGCGCGAGCTCGAGAAGGTCCGCGCCCACCGCGGCCGGCACCGCAAACGCCGGCAGCAGACCCAGATGCCGGTCGTCGCCCTGGTCGGCTACACCAACGCCGGCAAATCGACCCTGCTCAACCGGATCGCCGATGCCAGGGTCCTCGTCGCCGACCGGCTCTTCGCCACCCTGGATCCGACCACCCGCCGGGTCGAGCTGCCGGGCGGCAACCAGGCCCTGATCACGGACACGGTCGGGTTCATCCAGAAGCTCCCCACGCAGTTGATCGCCTCGTTCCGCGCCACGCTCGAGGAGATCGCCGAGGCCGACCTGCTCCTGCACGTGCTCGACATCACCCACCCGAACATCCACGCCCACGCCGAAGCCGTGGTGCTGACCCTCGAAGCGCTGGAGGCGGACCACATCCCGGTCCTGACCGTCCTCAACAAGATCGACCGGCTGCCCGATCCCGAGGCGGCCCGCGAGTCGCTCGTCCCGGAGGGCGATGCGGTCGCCATCTCGGCGCGCAAGGGCCTCGGGATGGATGACCTGCTTGCCGCGATCAACCGCAAGCTGTTTGAAACGTTCGACGAAGTCACCGTCACGCTGCCGTTGTCCGAAGGCGGGCTGCTGGCCCTGTTCCACGACCAGGGGAAAGTCGACCGGCTTGAATACACCAAGGAAGGCGTGCTGGTCGAGGGTCGACTGCCCGGCCGGCTCGTGGCCCGCTACCAGCCGTTTATCGACCGGCCGTACGCGCTGGAGGGGGAGGAGTAGCGATAATGGGCGCTTTCAACCGGCTGTTGGACCGGCTGTCCGAGTTTTTCTCAAAGCGGAAGGGGTTTCTGCCTTTTCTCGGCATCCTGCTGGTTGTTTTGAATTTCTTCCTGGGGGCGTTCGGCGCCGGCTGGCTGGCCGAGAGCGATCTGCTGCTGCATGCGGGGGTGGTGGTGGCGATCTTTGGGTTTTTGCTGGCCTGGGCGCTTTGATCCGCAAAACTTGCCCCGAATGCCGCCGCCGCTTTCAGGTTGTCGTCTTTGGCGGCGATAAAATCAGCACTTCCTTCACCCGCCCCTCAACCGCCTCCTCCGTCCACCCGATCTCGATCGTCTTCCCCTCCAGCCACAACTTCAACTGATCGTCGTAATGCGGCGATAACGGGTTGCCGGATTGGCCGCCGGCCAGGATGAAGTAGTTCCGATCCCAATCCCCGACCTCGACCGCCATCCGCAGGTTGGCCATCCCCGTGACGTTCGAACCGTAGAGCCCGACCTTGCGTCCGGCCTGGTTGACCGTCTGGTGATCGCCGCCGATCGGGTAGGGGCCGCGGTTTAAGATCCTGTTCAGGGGGAAGACGATCCCGAGGCGGTGCGTAAGGACCAGCCGGTGGACGGCCCCCCAGCGCCAGGCTGCCGGATCAGATCCCAGTGCCTCTACCAGCTTCGCGTGCGCCCGCTCCAGCCCTCGCTCAACGGCCATGTCCCAGCCCGCCTCGAACCAGCCGTCCGGCCGTTCGCGGAGCAGATCGACGATCCGCGGGATGTGGCGAGCATAGAAGAAGGAGTCCGGAAACATAAGGCTGAAGCCCTGGCCGAGCACGGCCTTACCGGATTTCGGCGCTTTGGCCTCCGCCAGCATGTGCGCCATCGCGATCATAAAGAATTCGTACACCGCCGCACCGGCCGAATCGGCTGCGGCGATCCCGTCCCAATCTTCCAGAATCTCCAGCGCCTGCCGCGCCGCGGAAGTGCGCACCGGAGCAGCCAGGATCATCTCCCGGACCTGCCGCCAGGGAAGGACGACCTGGTCGAGCTGGGCGGACCGTGTCTTTTCCAGGTCCCAATCATCCCGCTCTCCAAGGATTTCGAGGATGCGCGCCAACCGGTACCCGACCCAGTCGCGGCCGAGGTAGGGTCCGTCTCCATCGCGGCGCGGCTGGTTGTTGGCGGTGGCGAGGTAGCCGGTTTCGGGGTCCATGGACCATGGCATCTCGGTCAGCGGGATGAGGTCAGTGCCCCAATCGTGGTCGGGATCCCACCCGGCCAGCGGCACGGCCCCCCAGCCGGCTTTTCGCCGCGGCACTTCACCGACCATCTGCCAGCCGATCGTCCCGGATGCGTCGGCGTAGGCGACGTTCATCGAAGCGAGGTAGATATGCTCGAAGTTTTCTCGGCAGGTCTGGAAATCGGTCGAACGATGGAAATTCGTCAGCCCGTCGACCGGGCGCGGGTTCATCCAGGTCGTCTTCATCGACAGGGTCAGATCGAACCCGTCCAGCATGTCTGAAATGACCGGGCCTCGCGGCGTGATCCGAATCTCTTCCACGAACGGCGCCCGCCGGCCCCGGACGGTGTAGGTCTCCGTCAGCACCTCGCACGGGGCGAATTCATCCCCGGTGCGCACCTTGCGGCCGCTCGGGTCGAAGGATTCAACGTAGAGATCCACGCCGTCGACCAGGCCGGCGGTGACGCCCCAGGCGGCGGTGCCGTTGAACCCGGAAGGGATCAGCGGGATCCCGGCGAAGGATGCCCCGCAGACCTTCAGCCCCGGGTAGTCGATGTGGGCCAGGTACCAGGGCGGCGGGATCGCGGCGGCCAGGTGCGGGTCGTTGGCCAGGATCGGTCTGCCGGTGGCGGTCCGGGCGCCGCTAATCGCCCAGTTGTTGCTCGCCCCCTGGCCGAGCAGGGACATCAGCTCGCGTGCGTCCTGGACGAGCCGGTCGATCGCCTCCGCGGCCGGTGCGCCGACGGGATCGGTCACGGGGAGCCAGGCGGGGTAGTCCGGCTCCAGGGCGGTCAGCGCCTCGAGGCCGTCGTGGACCAGGACGTGCAGGCGGGTCAGCTTGGCGGTCCAGCCCGACAGGGACATCCCCATGTAATTCAGGAAGGCCAGCACGTCGACGCTCTCCCAGTTCCCGGGCCTGGCCCGCAGCAGGGTGAATTCGTGCGCTTTGCGCGGCGAACCCGGTCCCAGCCCGGCGTTGACTCCACGGACGTAGGCATCCAGGATCGATCGCTGGTCGTCGGGCATGACGGTCAAATGGCCCTGGGCTGCCCGCAGAAAGCCGATCCGCCGGGACAGGCGGTCGACCGGCAGGGCGACCGGGCCGAAGATCTCGGCCAGCCGGCCGCGCACCAGCCGGCGGATGACGTCCAGCTGGAAGGCACGGTCCTGCCCGTGGCAGAAACCGAGCCCGTACCATCCGTCCTCGGGGGTGCCGGCCCGAATATAAGGGACTCCGTATGCGTCCCGCCGGATCTCGACCTGGCCGTTGAGCCCTGGGACGCGCAGTTCCCCGGATGTGAGCGGCAGGCGGGGTCCGAGGAGGAAGCGCAGAAGGTTTTGCAGGAGCATCACGAAAGATTTGAAGGGTTGGTGAGCAGGCGTTCCAGTTCTGCAGGATCGGTTGTGGGGTTAAGGCAGACGAAGTGCTCGCAGACGTAGGCGGCGGGTGCGCCGTCCACCGGGGAGCGGTCTGCGAGCAGGGTGGGTGGGGGCTCACCGGTTTCGGCGGTTGCGGCGACGAGTCGGGGGCGGTGGGTGGTGTGGAGGATTGCGAGCAGCCGGTCGCGCTCGGCGGAATCGGGCCCGACGATGGCGACTTCCCGGACCGGCCCGACCGCAAAGTCCGCTGCGCATAGCCAATTTGCGAACGCTGTAGGATACTGCAGGGCAGCCGGGCGAATGGGGGAGAGGGCCTGTTCGGCCAGGTCGCGGTAGCGCCCATCGCCGGTGTAGGCGGCCAGCTGGAGCAGGAGCTGGACGGCGAGGCTGTTCCCGGACGGCGTGGCGTTGTCCTGGAGATCTTTGGGGCGGACGACGAGCTTTTCGGCGTCCCGTCCGGTGTCGAAGAAACCGCCGGCTGGGTCGCTGAAGCGGTCGATCAGCTCGTCGCCGATTTCCTGGGCGGCGATGAACCATTTTGGGTCGGGGTCGGTCTGGTAGAGGGCGAGCAGTCCGAGACCGAGGGCGGCGTAGTCGTCGAGGAAGCCATCCGGCCCGCGCCGGCCCTGCCGCCAGGTGCGTGCGAGCCGCCCGGTACCCGGATCCCGAGCGTGTTCGGTCAAGAATGCGCCATTGCGCATAGCCATTTCCTTATATTGGTCGTTTTTTAGATACCTTGCTCCTTCAGAAAACCCGACCAGCATCAACCCGTTCCACGCCACGACGCACTTATCGTCCGTCCCGGGCCGGACCCGCCGTTCGCGATGCGCCAGCAGCTTCCCGTGCGCCTTCGCCAGGCGGGTGGGGACCTCCTTTGGGTCCAGATTAAATTGTTCGGCCAGTTTTTCGTCCGTCAGTTCACGCTGCAGGACGGTATCGCCTTCGAAGTTGCCGGTTTTGCTGATCCCGTATGCGGCAGTCACGAACGCTCTTTCGCCATCGTCCGGTAGGGCAGCGGCTAGATCGTCCGGGGTCCAGACGTAATATTTGCCCTCGACGCCTTCCGAATCGGCATCCAGGCTGGAATAAAAACCGCCCTCCGGTCCGGTCAGTTCGCGGGCGATAAAATCGAGCGTCTCCTCGACGATCTCCCGGTAGCGCCGTTTCCCGGTCAGCAGCCAGGCGTGCAGGTAGGCCCGGACCAGCTGAGCGTTGTCGTAGAGCATCTTCTCGAAATGGGGGACCAGCCATTCGTCGTCCACGCTGTAGCGGGCGAACCCGCCGCCCACGACGTCGTACATCCCGCCCTTCGCCATCGCGTCGAGTGCGTGGGTCGCAATCTCCAGCGCAAACGAATCTCCGCGGGTCGCCTTGGCCATCAGGAATTCGATCGCCATCGGCTGCGGGAACTTGGGCGCGTTGCCCCAACCGCCCTTCTTCCAATCATAGGCCTGCGCTAAGCGCATGGCAGCCTGGTCGAGATCCGGTTCCCGGAAACCAGTCTGATCCCCCTGCGGCCCGGAAACCGAAAGCGCTTCCCGGAGATGATCGACGAGGCGCCCGGCCTGGTCCTGCAGCGCGGCGCGGTCCTGCTCCCAGGTTTGGGCGACCGACTGGAGGATTTCTTTGAACGCCGGCATGTTGTGCCGCCGGACCGGCGGGAAATAGGTCCCGCCGTAGAACGGCTCACCCTCGGGAGTCAGAAAGACGCTCATCGGCCAGCCGCCGTGCCGGGTCATGGCGACGACGGCCTGCATGTAGATCGCGTCCAGGTCCGGGCGCTCTTCGCGGTCGACCTTGATGTTGACGAAATGGGCGTTCATGAGCGCGGCGGTCTCTTCGTCCTCGAAGGACTCGTGCTCCATGACGTGGCACCAATGGCAGGCGGCATAGCCGATGCTGAGAAAAATAGGCTTCTCTTCCCGGCGCGCTTTCGATAGCGCCTCTTCCCCCCAGGGATACCAGTCGACCGGGTTGTCCTTGTGCTGCAGCAGATAGGGAGAACTCGCCTCCGCCAGGCGGTTGGGTGTGCTCACTCTCCGAACTCCAGCTCGAAATCGGTCGCGTCATCCCAGGCCTCCGCCGGGATGATCTCGATCTCCCCGAACAGCTCCGGCTGCACGGCGGCGACCCGCTCGCGCTTGATCAGCTCGAGCATCGCCAGGAACGCGACGACGACGTCGATCTTCGAACGGGCGTCGCCCAGGATATCGGTGAAGCTGGCTCGGCCGAATTCACGGATGCGCCGGACGATCGCCCGGATCTTCTGCCGGATCGTCACCTTCGGCCTGGAGACGACGGAGGCGAGCGGCTCCTGGTCCGGGGTCCGTGAAAAGACGTCGAGGGCGGCATACCACAGCTCCCGGACGCCGATACCGGTGAGATCGAGCCTGCTCTCCATTTTCGGCGGCGGCGCCAACCGCAGGTAGGTCCGGTTCCCGCTGACCTGCTGCTGGTGGAGCAGCGCGGCGATCTGCTTGTAGCGCTTGTACTCGATCAGCTGGCGGGCCAGGTCTTCGGCGGGATCCTCTTCCCCGGGCTCGCGCTGCGGCGGCCTGGGCAGGAGCGCCTCCGATTTGATCTGGACCAGGCGGGAAGCCATCACCAGGAAGGCCGAGATTTCCTCAGCCGGGATCGCAGCCAGCGAACGGATGTGCTTGAGGAACTGGTCGGTGACCGTGGCGATCGCAATCGCCGTGATCTCCAACTCGGCGCGGTCGATCAGCTGAACGAGCAGGTCAAGTGGTCCTTCGTACACGAGGGTGTCGATGCTGAAGGAGGCGGGGGCGTTGGTGGTGAACACGTGGGGGGATTATACAGGACTTGACCGCCGGGGGCAGCGGACCGGAGGTCCGCCAGCCCCCGGCGGTCTCGGCGAACGACGCGCGACGATTGCGCAGACCCTTTCGCAAACGCGCAAACTCGGTGGTAAGATTTGTCAGAGACCCCCCATCTGAAGATTAGTGAACCACGCCGCGCCTGACGAACAATACCCGGCGGCTATTTAGGAGAAAAACATGCAATCCGAACCCATCAACATCACCGACGACGCCTTCGAGAAATCCGTCCTGCAGAACGAACTGCCCGTGATCGTCGACTTCTGGGCGCCGTGGTGCGGGCCGTGCCGGATGGTGGCACCGATCCTCGACAAACTGGCGGCCGAGTTCGCCGGCAAGGTCGTCATTGCCAAGGTCAACACCGACGAGAACAACAAGTGGGCGATGCAGTACGAAGTGCGCGGCATCCCGACCATGTTCTTTGTCTACAACGGGGATATCGTCCACCGCCAGGTCGGGGCGCTGCCGGAGCCGATGCTGCGCGAGGTCGTGGGGCAGTTCCTCGAGGCCGTGACCGAGGCTGATTCAGCCTGAGTCACGCAAAAATGAAAGGCCAAACGAACGGCGGCGGGATGGATATCCCGCCGCCGTTCGTTTGGCCTTTCATTTTTTCAGTTTAAGCCTGTTCCAGGCTCCCACCCAGGGCGTACCGATGCGTGGTTTTTGGGGAATTTTGACGCCCTGCAGTTTTCCCCCCAGCTTCACACACAGTCCCGCGATCGCGCCCCAATCGTCTGACAGAAGGGCTTTCTCCAGGTCCCGGCTGATCTGGCCGGTCCACTCCCAGTCCAGCCGGAAACGGTCCGCTTTCAGCCAGTAATCGCGCTTTTCCCAGGCCACGACGGAGGTCTCGATCCCATCGGCGATTGCAGCGAGGGCCGCTGAAATAAAGGCGACCAGGTCACGGGAATGATCGTCCGGTTTCCCATGCGCCAGCAGTTCCCGCAGCGCGATCGCGGCGGCTTTCATCAGGCGGGTCCTTTCGGTGCCCGGGGAGTTTGGGTTGATCACTCGGCTCACGGCGGGGAAGGGTACCCGCAATGCGCTCCCTGGTCAAGGCGATCCGGCCGCCCCTCGCTGCGCTGCAACCTTATTTATCCATCTTTTCACCGTTATAATTCCCCACGCGCGGGGAAGTGCTGGAACTGGCAGACAGGCTTGACTTAGGATCAAGTGCCGCAAGGCGTGAGGGTTCGACCCCCTCCTTCCCCATAAGAATTTTATATATTCACCCCGATCGGGGTGTGTCGGAACAAACCGCTGCCTGCCGCGATGTTATAATTCGCGTGGGTATCCACATGAGAAAAATGGGGCGCCGGCCGGAGCGAAACCCCGGCCGGCGCCCCATTTTTCCCGAGTTTTCAACCTGGACGGATCAATCATTTGAAAATAGAAAAAACTCTACTAGACGACCATCAAGTCCAGCTCAGCGTCGTGGTTGACGAAGAGACCTTTGAGAAATCCAAGCGGCGCGCTGCACGGAAGATCTCGCAGACCCATAAGATCCCGGGTTTTCGGCCCGGGAAGGCGCCGTACAACGTCATCTTGCGGCAGTTCGGCGAAGGCTCCGTGATCGAGGACGCCCTCGAGTTCCTGGTCGACGACATCTACCCGCAGCTGCTCGACCGGGAAGAAATCACGCCGTACGGCCCCGGATCGCTCAAGGAAATCAAAAGCGTCGACCCGCCCGAACTAGAGTTCGTCATCCCCCTGGCGCCTTCCGTGGAATTGGGCGACTACGCTGCGATCCGCCGGGAGTATGCCATGCCGGAGGTCACCGACACCGACGTGCAGCACGCCATCGATAACCTGCGCGAGCGTGAGGCGGAATCCGAACCCGTCGACCGGCCTGCCGTCGCAGGCGACCGCGTCTATATCACCCTGCACGGACACGAACAGGGCGACGAAGAAAAGAAGCTGATCGTCGACCTCCACAACACCCCGGTCATTATCGAACCGGAGGACGCCGGCACGGATGACGAATGGCCGTTCCCCGGGTTCTCGAACGCCCTGTCCGGCCTAGACAAGAATTCGACCCGGGAATTCACCCACGCCTATCCGGACGATGACGTCCGGGATGAAGACCTCAAAGGCAAGACGATCGAGTTCCTCGTCACAATCGAAGAAGTCCGCTCGCGCGTGCTGCCCGAATTGAACGATGAATTCGCCAAAACGATCGGCGAATACGAAACCGTCGATGAGATGCGCGCCGACGCCCGCAAACAGCTCGAAGTGACGGTTCGCGACCGGTACGACGAGGATTATCGCCGGCATGTGCTTGACGAGATCGTCGCCGGGGCGGAGTTCAAGTTTCCGCCCCAGATGCTGGAAGACGAGCTCGACGAGATGGTCAACCGCTTCAAACAGCGGCTGTCCAACGAAGGCTGGGAATTGGAAACCTATCTCAAAGTCAACGAGAAGGACGAGGAAACGCTGCGCGAGGAATTCCGCGGAGCATCCGAGAACCGCGTTCGGCGCGGCCTCGCGATCATGGAACTCGCCAACCGGGAGTCGATCGTTGTCAGCGAAAAGGACGTCCAACAGGATGTCCAGCGGACGGTCGAATTCGTCACCAAAAGCTTCGACGCCCGCGAAAGCCGCCGCATCCTGAACCAGGAATTCCTGCACGGCCTGGTCACCGGCGCGATGCGTGATGCGCT
Source organism: Anaerolineales bacterium (assembly GCA_035512695.1). Classification (GTDB taxonomy): domain Bacteria; phylum Chloroflexota; class Anaerolineae; order Anaerolineales; family JABWBV01; genus DATDOR01. Next base: position 21,006 of record DATKDL010000170.1, read on the forward strand.
GACCGAAAAGACCCTGGCCCGCATCGCCGCCATCGCACAGGGCCAGGCGGAAGCCGAACCGGAAACTGAACCGGAAACCGATCCGGAAACCGATCCGGAAACCGATCTTCATACCCCGGACGAAGACGAGCCGGCGGAAGAGACCGTTTCCCAGGAGACCGTTTCCGAAACAACCGCTTTCGAAGAGACCGCTCCCGAAGCGGCCGCGCCGGATGAAGCTGAAACCGAAACGCCTGCTCCCATAACAGGAGAGCACGGCGAAGATACCGCACCGGAAGAGGATTGAGCTGCGCATAAACCGCAGCCCAAAGGAGAAACATGCTGAACCCCCAATCCGTCATCCCCATGGTGATCGAGACGACCGGCCGCGGCGAGCGGGCCTACGATATCTACTCGCTCCTGCTCAAAAACCGGATCGTCTTTCTGGGCACCCCGATCAACGCCCAGGTCGCCAACCTGATGGTGGCCCAGCTGCTCTTCCTGAGCAGCGAGGACCCCGAAGCCGATATCCAGATGTACATCAACTCGCCGGGCGGTGAGGTCTATGCCGGGCTGGCGATCTATGACACGATGCAGATGATCCCCAACCGGATCCGCACCATCGCCGTCGGTCTGACCGCCTCGTTCGGGACCGTCCTGCTGGCCGCCGGTACGAAAGGCGAGCGCTACGCCCTGCCCAACGCCACCCTGCACATGCACCAGCCGCTGGGCGGCGCCCAGGGCCAGGCCTCCGATATCGAGATCCAGGCTCGCGAGATCCTCAAGCTCAAGGACAAGCTCACCGGCATCATCGCCGAGCACACCGGCCAGCCCCTCGAAGTCATCGAGCGCGACAGCGACCGCGACTACTACTTCTCCGCCAAGGAGGCAGCCGCTTACGGGCTCGTGGATGAGGTGCTGGAGTCGAAGCTGGAGTCGAAGCCGTAGTCGATGTAACCCAAAGAATTTCGAAAAATGGGTGCAGGTGCGGGCGATGCCCGCACCTGCACCCATTTTTGCTTTTAACCGAACGCGTATAATTGACTGATGACGATGATAAAACCAAAAGCCCTGATCCTCGACATGGACGGCGTGCTCTGGCGCGGCGATCTCTGGCTGATCGAACCGGCCGCGCTGTTCGACCGCCTGGAGGCGGCCGGGATCCGGGTCGGGCTCGCAACCAACAACGCCACCCGAACGCCGGACTATTACATCGAAAAATTCTCGCAGCAGGGGGTAACGCTCAACCGCCGGCAGATCGTCAACTCCGGGATCGCCGCGGCGCGCTACCTGGCCGAGCGGTTCCCGGCGAGCGGGAGCATCCTCGTGGTCGGAGAATGGGGACTGGCGGAGACCCTGGCCGGGCACGGCTTCACCCTCAACGGCACCGACCCCCTCGCCGTGGTGTGCGGCCTGGACAGGGAGATCACTTACGACAAGATCAAACGCGCATCGATGGCCGTCCGCGCCGGGGCGCTCTTCATCGGGACCAACCCGGACAAAACATTCCCGACCCCGGAAGGGCTGGTCCCCGGCGCCGGGTCGATCCTGGCCGCCATCACGGCCGCATCGGACGCCGAACCGCTGATCACCGGTAAACCCCAGCCCGCGATGTACCAGATCCTTCTGCAGGAGCTGGAGACGCAAGTCTCCGAAACCCTCGTCGTCGGCGATCGGCTCGAAACCGACATCGCCGGCGGCCGGACGCTCGGCTGCCCGAGCGCCCTCGTGCTTTCCGGTGTATCCACCGCGGCCGAGGCTGCCGCCTCCCCGCACCGGCCCGACCACATCTTCCCGGATCTGAACGCCGTCGTGGAGGCGATCCTGTCATGACCATCCCGCTCCCGCTTGTCTACGACCTTGACCCGGACGATATCGCCGCATCGATGACCGAACTCGGCGAACCGGGCTACCGCACCGACCAGCTCCTGCATGCCCTCTACGTCGACCTGGTTTCGAGCGCTGAAGAGATCACGACTTTTTCGAAATCGCTGCGGGGGAACCTGGCCGAACGATACAGCTTCAGCCACCTCGACCCGGTCCTGTCGCTCGACTCGACCGACGGGCACACCACCAAGACCCTCTTCAAGCTCCCGGACGGCGACGCGATCGAAGCCGTCTTGATGCGCTACCGCGACCGCAGCACGTTGTGCATCTCGACCCAGGCCGGCTGCGCGATGGGCTGCGTCTTCTGCGCCACCGGGCAGATGGGGTTCAAGGGCAACCTGACGCGCGGCCAGATCGTCGAGCAGGTCGTCTACTACGCCCGCCGGATGCAGACCGAAGGAAAGCGCCCGACCAACATCGTCATGATGGGGATGGGGGAGCCCTTCCACAACTATGACGCAACCCTGGATGCTATCGACCTCCTCAACCATCCCGAAGCGATGAACCTCGGCGCCCGCCGGTTCACGGTCTCGACCGTGGGGCTGGTCCCGGCCATACGCCGCTTTACCTCCGAAGACCGGCAGGTCAACCTGGCCGTTTCGCTGCACGCTGCCACGGACGAGGCCCGCACGGCCATGCTGCCGGTCAACGCCCGCTACCCGCTCGGCGAACTGATCCCGGCCTGCCGGGATTACGTCCAAAAAACCGGCC
>DATKDL010000171.1:0-1953 GCA_035512695.1 Anaerolineales bacterium
GGGCTCGGGCGGGAACCGTGTGGCCACACGCCCGCCGTGCTTTCCCGCCTTCAGATCTTCGGCAATGATCGAACGGACGAAGTCGAGCGGCGCTTCCGCCTCACGTGCTGCCCCGGTCGTGGTCGCGTCGGTTCCCATGGAAATAAACCCCTATTATAGGGCGCCGCCGCAGCCCGTCCTCCGGGGGACGCCCGCCGGAGGTGGCGGGCGACGCGCCGGGCGCTCTCTGGCCGGAACCGGGCCGGCGGCCGCCGGCGTGCCCACGGCGGGAAGGAACGGTTCCCCGCCAGCCAGGCCGCTGAGCTGGCACGGCCCTTGCGAACCCGAACACAGCATCTCTCTGCCCCGCTCACACCGACGAGGAAACTGCTGAGTCTGGCCGGGCGCGGCATGAATGACATACACTGCACACGTGACTGGCTGCGAGCGTTCGCCCGCCTGACCCCGATGGCGACTGTGCTGATCGTCGACGACCACCGCGTCACGCGGTTGGGGCTTGCCGAAATGCTGACCGACGCTGGTTACACCGTCGTCACGGCCGGCACCTTCCCGGACGCCCGTCGCATCCTGAAGGAGGCACCCCCCGACCTCCTGATCGCCGATGTACGGCTGGGCTCCTTCAACGGCCTTCAGCTCGTCATCAGCGGGCCCAACAGGGTCCCGGCGATCGTCATCACGGGCTACGACGACGCGGTGCTCGAGGCGGAAGCCCGCCGCAGCGGTGCCGAGTACCTCGTGAAGCCGTTCGATCCCGAGAAGCTGCTGGTCCTCATCAGGCAGAAACTCGGGAACATCCCCGCGACATTTTCAGTACCGCGGCGGTGGCGGCGCAAGGAGGTCGCGGGACTGACCGCGCAGGTCGGCACCCAGCCGGCCCGAATCGTCGACGTGAGCTACGGCGGCGTGCGCTTCGAAATCCGCCCGGGGGAGGGAGATCCGCCGCCCGACTCCTTTCAATTGCAGTTCTCCAGCGCCATGTCCCTTCAGGCAGACCTCGTCTGGAAGAGCATGTTGACCGACAACGTCTGGGTCTGCGGCGCGGCGGTCTGGCCCGAAGAATCCAGCGCGCGGCAGTGGTTCGGCCTCGTGGACACGGCGACATGATCGCCGGCACCCCAGTCATTTAGTCTCCCGTTCAGGGTTCTTTATTCTTCCAGAGTCCGGTTCCTTGATCGGTGAACGGCGCGAATGAATCCAGTCATCAGGCATCCCGCCGCATCCCTGACCGCAGCGGCGCCCGATGAATCAATGCCGGTGCGTCGGACGTATAAACCGCTATGCGGCGTCAGGCCGCAGCGCCGGAGCACATGTTCATGAATCCATGCCGGTCGTCCATTCGTCCGCTCACCTGGGCTCTGGTCCTGTCCCTGTCGGCCGCGCCGGCTTACGCGCAGACGGTGACCGAACCCGGCCCCGGCGCAGCGACAGCCCAGAGGAAACCCTACGAACCGGAAGTCGGCCAGACCGGAAAGGATGTCGTCTGGGTGCCGACGCCGCAGGCGTTGGTGGACAAGATGCTGGACATGGCGAAGCTGACGCCGCAGGACTTCGTCATCGACCTGGGATCGGGTGACGGACGGACGGTGATCACCGCGGCCAAGCGCGGGTCTCGCGCGCTCGGGATCGAGTACAACCCGGAGATGGTGGAGTTGTCGAAGCGCAAGGCCGACGACGAGGGGGTCTCGGACAAGGCGACCTTCGTCAAAGCGGATCTCTTCGAGAGCGACTTCTCCAAAGCGCAGGTCATCACCATGTTCCTGCTGCCGTCCATCAACCTGAAGCTCCGGCCGAAGCTCCTCGACCTCGAGCCCGGTACGCGGATCGTCTCCAACTCGTTCACCATGGAAGAGTGGGAAGCGGACCAGACCGAAACGATCAACGAGGATTGCACGAGCTGGTGCACGGCGCTCCTGTGGATCGTTCCCGCAAAAGTCGAGGGAAGCTGGTCGCTCG
>DATKDL010000172.1:0-11078 GCA_035512695.1 Anaerolineales bacterium
TTGGACCGGCTGGAGACACGGCGGGCTTTCAACGCGGCAGCGCTGGCCGGGCAGACCGCGCCCGAGCTCGATCTGAACGCCGCATTGCCGGCGGCGGACCTGGAAGCGATGGCTTACCGGACCGTCCGGGCGGTGGGGACCTTCGTATTCGAGGAGGAGGTCGCCCTGCGCAACCAGGTTTACCTGGGCCGGCCGGCCTTTCGGCTGATCACGCCGCTGCGGCTGGCGGGGTCGGACGCTGTCATCCTCGTCGACCGGGGTTACGTCCCGGCGGACCGGTTCACGCCGGGGGACCGAGAGACGTTTGCATCCCCGGCCGGGGAGGTCCTCGTTTCGGGGATCATCCGGATCTCTCACACCGAGCCGGACATCGGGAACCGCGGCGACCCAACCTCGGCGCCCGGCGAAGCGCTCCTGGTCTGGAACCTGGTCAACGTCGAGGAGATCGCCCGCCAGGTGACCGGGCCGGTGCTGCCGGTCTATATCCAACAGGGACCCGGTGGAACAGCGCGTTCCGGCGGGAACGGACTGCCCGCAGCGTCAATTTTCATCCCGGAATTGACAGAAGGGCCGCACCTGGGGTACGCTATCCAGTGGTTTTTGTTTGCCGGGATCCTTTGGGTGGGCTATCCATTCTTTTTGTTGAAAGAGGCGCGGCGGGAGTGAGGAGAAACGAAAATTGAAAATCGAAAATCGAAACCGGGATACGCTGCTGATCGCAGTTTTGGGGGCGGCCGCGCTCCTCTTCATGCTGCTCGCCACCGATGAATTTGCGCGGAGGACCGGCTCCCAACGGGGAGTCTCGGAGTGGATTCTCGCACCGACCGGGTTCCTGATCGCCGTCGCGGCGTTTGCGGCCTGGCGAACCTTTCGCCGGACGTGGTGGATCAGCCTGCCGCTGCTGGCCTCGGCTGCCGGGGTCGTCGTCCAGGTGGCCCTGATCGGGTTCAAGATCTCGTCAGCCGGCGGGGATGGTCCGGTGGCCGTGTACATCGCAAACGCGATGATCGTCCACGCGCTGGTTCTGACGACGACCGTCATCGCCTTCCGGACGCGGATCGACAGTTCGCCGCGGCTGGCTTATGAGACCCCCTTCGCCCGGCTGACGCTGCTGGTCGTCCTGTTCGTCTTCCTATCGCTTGTCAGCGGATCGTTTCTTACGATTGCCGGAGCGCCGGCGGTCTGCCGCAGCTGGCCGCTGTGCGGGCCGGACCTTATCCCGAAGAACGGTCTCGAGTGGATCGCCTTGATGCACCGGCTGACGGTCGGCGTGTCCGGCGCGCTCATGCTGACCGTCCTGATCCTGGGTTGGCGGACGCAGCGCTACCGGTCATCGACGATGGTGATGCTGACGGTGGCCGCGCTCCTGTTCCTGGCCCAGATCCTGATCGGTGCGGTGATGGCCCTGCGCGAACCCGATGTGGCGATGATCGCCCTGCACGTGGCGACCGGTCCGGCGGTTTGGGCCGCCGTCATCGTGCTGGCTGTGAACGTCGGCCTGGCGCGGCCGACGACGGAGGGGGAGGGGCTGAGCGCTTTCCATTCCCGCCGTCCCGGCGAACGGGTCCGGGATTTTCTGGCCCTGACGAAACCGATCATCGTCCTGCTGTTGTTGGCCACCACGCTGGCCGGGATGGTGGTCGGGCTTGGGGCCTGGCCGCCGGCCGCGACGATCTTCTGGACGCTGCTGGGCGGGGCGTTGGCGGCCGGGGGTTCCGGGGCGATCAACCAGTTCATCGACCGGGATGTCGATGCGCTCATGAAGCGGACCGCCGCCCGGCCGCTGGCAGCCGGCCGGCTGACCCCGGCGGAGGGGTTGGCCTTCGGTGTCGGACTTTGCCTGTCGGCTTTTTACTTGCTCGCCGTATTCGTCAATCTTCTGGCAGCGGCCCTGGCGGTCGTGGGGATGTTCTACTACGTCTGGCTGTACAGCATCGTGCTCAAAAAGGCGACGGTCCAGAACATCGTCATCGGCGGAGGGGCCGGATCGATCCCGCCGCTGGTCGGCTGGGCTGCGGCCACCGGGAGCCTGACCGTACCGTCTCTGCTCCTGTTCGCCATCGTCTTTTTCTGGACCCCCCCGCATTTCTGGGCGCTGGCGCTGCTGCGGTCCAGGGATTACGCTCGGGGTGGGATCCCGATGCTGCCGGTCGTGCGCGGCGAAGCGGAGACTTGCCGGCAGATCCTGGTTTACACCGTCCTGCTGGTCGGGATCACCCTGCTGGCCCCGGTCGTGGGGCTTGCCGGGATGGTCTACTTCGCCGGAGCTCTGATCCTGGGCGCCGGGTTGATTTCCATTGCCTGGCGGCTCTGGCGGGGGTATACGCCAAAGCTCGCCTGGCGGATGTACCGGTGGTCGAGCATGTATTTGTTCTTCCTGTTTGCGGTCATGATGGTCGATGTATTGATTTGAAAAATTCAAGGGCGAGCACGGGGAAACGCCCCGCGCTCGCCCTTGAATTCATCACTTTCTTAGCCCCGCAAAGAGATCGTCCTCCCGTTCCCCGCCCCCGTTGACCAGGCTGAACGCCCGATAATAACCTTCACTGCCGAATAGTTTGGCTTTGATCCTTTCCGGCATTTCGGCCAGCTTTTGGATGGAACCGACCTGGCTGGCATGTTTTTGGATCGCCGTCCAGACCAGCGGCATTTGATCGCCGGTGTCGATGCGTGTGGTGATCGACCATTCCTCCCAGGGGGCAATCCTTCGGGTCTCCCCGTCAATCTCCAAAGCCAGGACGCCGAATACACGCTCGAAAGCGCCGTTTTCTTCCCGGTTCCACACCCGGTAATAGAATTTCGAGACGCTGAAGGGGGAGCCGGTGATGGCGGCGGTCGGGTCGGCAGCCAGGACGACGGCGGAAAGGGCGAGCTGAGAAATGGCGATATGGTCCGGATGGCCATAGCCGCCGCGTGGGTCGAAAGTCAGGACCACCTGCGGGCGGAGCTCCCGGATCTGGGCTGCGATCCGGGCCGCTGCGGCCCGGTGATCGGCGAGGTGCATCTCTCCGTCGATCAGGTCCAGGAAGCGGACCCACCCGATCCCCAGCACCTCGGCGGCGGCGCACACCTCGCGTTCACGGATCCCCCCGACCGCTTCCAGGCCCGGATCGTCGTCGGCCGGACCGCGCCAGCCGCGCTCGCCGCGCGTGGCGACGATGAGCGAGACTTCCACACCTTCGGCTGCGTATTTTGCCAGCGATCCGCCGAAACCGAGCGACTCGTCGTCCGGATGCGCCAGGACGGCCAGCAGTTTCAACCGGTCAGGCATCGTTCTCCAGGCTTGCGGCCGCCCGCTGCCGGAAAAGCGCCTGCTGGGCCGGATCGTCGAGGGTGAGCGACACGGTTTCGATCCGTTCGAGGGCGTCCTGGAAGAACGCAGCTGCATCCGCCTGGCGGCCCGATTTCAGGGCGAGGCGGCCCAGTTGCGCGGCAAATGACCAGGCCTGAGACCGGTCGCCGGTCTCGTCGCAGCGCGCCAGGGCGGCTTCGCACAAAGCGATGGCCCGTGGGAAATCTCCAAGCAGGGCGTGGGCATTCGCTCGAACCTTCCAGATCTGTGGGACCACGGCCCCGTCCGGGATGGCCGGCGGGACCGTCAACCGCTCACAAATCTCCAATGTGGCCTCGGGATTTCCCGTCCGGTTGGCCGCCTCAGCGGACGCCCACCAGTAAATGCGCGAACTGAGGGACTGCGTTGAAGGTTTCAGTGGGGCGAGTTCATCGAGAAGGACCATCGCCCGGTCGAACTCGCCCGTTTGCAGCCGGCAATAGGCCAGCCAGCTCGTGGTTGCAACCTGCCAGTTTCTTGAGCCGACCTCTTTACCGAGCCGGGCGCCTTCGGCCAGGTGCTCGACGGCTCGATCCCACTCGAGCAAGTCGACGAAAATGACTCCCAGGCTGGCCTGTGCGCCAGCCATCCACTGACGGTGCTGGATTTCCTCTGCGATCGCCAGGGAGAGCTTGCCCAATTCAATCGCTCGTGTGAACTCCCCCATGGACACGAGCAAAGAAGCGAGGGAGAAGCAGGCGTAGGCCTCCCCGGCGCGCCAGCCGATCTCGCGGGAGAGCTGCAGCGCCCGCTCACCTGAGCGGAGCGCTTCACCCAACGGCGTTTCAAGGAAGACCGTGCGGGTGTTCGGGCCGCGGAAGGCCAGGGTGGTCAGGGCCGAGATCAGCCCGAACCGGTCGCCGCGGCGTTCGAAGAGCTCGATCGCCCGATTGTAATATCGATTGCCTGCCTCGAGGTTTCCGGCGAGGTGGCTCGCCATCCCCAGCAGATCGAGCGTTTCGGCCAGCCCTTGCTCGTCCCCGGCCGTTTCGAGCAGGTCGAGGGCTTCCTTGTGAAACACAATGCCTTCCCCCGGGCGTTCGAGATTTGCATACCAGTTGCCGACCCGGTTGAGACTCGGCGCGAGCAACGCGGGGTCGCCCAGCGCACGCGCGATCTCGAGCGAACGCTCGTAAAATTTCCCGGCGCGTTGGTAATCCCGCGATGCCCATAACCGGCCCAGGTCGAGCGCAATCTGCCAGTCGTCTTCCTGGGAGTGGGTCGTCCCGGCATAACCCAGGGCGGTTTCCAGATCGGCCAGCGCCTGGTTGAAATTCCCAAGGGTCTCGTAGGCCGAGGCGCGCCCGCGCAGGAGGCGGATAAGCGTCTCGGCGGCGTCCGGATCGTCTTCGGGCTCGGTGGCGCCGGCAATTTCGAGGGCCTTGCCGTAATGGACGATGGCCTCCATGTTGGCGTGCAGCCGGGCTGCGTGTTCGGCCGCTAAGGTCGCGTAGCGCAGCGCGCGTTCGGCGTTTCCGGCGCGCATGAAATGGTGGGCCAACAGGGCGGCCTGCTCTTCGAGGTGATCGCCAAAGAGCGACTCCATCACCTCGCCGGTCCGCTGATGGAAGATCCGCCGGCGCCTGAGCAGCATCGTGTTGTATGCGGCTTCCTGCGTGAGGACGTGGCGGAACATATACTCTCTTTCGGGAATCCGCCTCGCCTCCAGGATCATCCCGGAGCGCTCCAGACCGGCGAGATGGTCTTCGATATTTGCCAGGCCGTCCGAGATCAATTTGAGCACCCGGAAATAGAAATTTCGCCCGATCACTGCGGCCATCTGCAGGGTCTGCCGGGGCCGCTCTTCGAGCCGGTCCATGCGAGCGACCAACAGGGCTTCGAGGCTTTCCGGCAGCTCGATATCCTCGATCGAGACCGCCAGCTTCCAGCCCGCCTCCCCGTTTTCGACCGGGACCACGACCTCGCGCTCGACCAGCTCACCCACCAGCTCCTCGACAAAGAACGGGTTGCCCTCCGCTTTATCCAGTATGAGGTCCACCACCCGTTTAGGCAGATCGGTGGCTTTCAAAAGGTTCTCGACGAGCGTGTTGGTGTCGTCGGTCGATAACGGCGAGAGCAGGATCTCGGTATAGCGATGGGGATAGTCCTGTTCGCCGGCCTGTTTCAACCCCCAGGCTTCGGACCGGCGGCTTGGGCGAAACACACACAGGAACAACACCGGGCCTCGGTTTACCAATGTGAATAGATGCCGGACCAGATCGACCGATGCCGGGTCGGACCAGTGGAGATCCTCCAGCGCGATCACGAGCGGCTGGCCCGCTGCCCGGTAGCGCCAGACCGTTTCGACACCGTTGTAAATCAGGTCCTGCATATCCTCCCGGGAGGGATTCTCGCCGGAGGGTTTATCTCGGATCGCAAAAAGGAGATCGAAGGCGCGCTCGACCTGCGCGCGCATTTCAGTGGGCAGGTCGTCCAGCGCTTTGCTGATTTTCTCGCGCGCGATGCCCGTCGGATCGTCCGGGGAACAACCGCAGAAGCTGCGCAAGAGATGCCGGATCAGGCCGTAAGGATGGTCGCCTTCATAGGAGAGGCTGGCCGCCTCGATCCAGCTGATTTCTCGCTCCTCGGCGGCGGTCCGGACTTCCGTGAGCAACCGGCTCTTCCCGAGGCCGGCCTCCCCGATCAGGCTCAGGATCTGCCCATGGCCCTGGTTGAGCCGGTCAAGGACCGCCAGCAGGACCTGTTTTTCACGGCCGCGGCCGATCAGTGGAGATGAAAGGCTGGAGATCCCCCGGGCGCGTTGGGTCTGCGCTTGCAAGCCGGTGACCCGGTAGACGCGGACCGGGCGCCTCTTGCCTTTGATCGCCAGGTCGCCGAGGACGTCCGCTTCGACCCGCGTTTCGATCAGCCGGTAGGTATCATGGGTGATCTGGATCGTCCCGGGTGCGGCCGTCTGCTCCATCCGGGCAGCGAGGTTGATGGCGTCCCCCATGGCCGTATACTCGCGCTTCTCCTCGGAGCCGACGATCCCGACGACAACCAGCCCGGTGCTGATCCCGACCCGGATCCGGAAGTCGTCCGTTTCGGGATAGACGCCGTGGCTCCGCAACCGGGTCAGGACGTCCTCCCGGTAAGGGGTGAAGTCGGCAAGCATGTCCAGGCCGGCCAGGACGGCGCGCAGGGCGTCATCTTCGTGGGCGATCGGCGCCCCAAAGAGGGCCAGCAGCCCGTCGCCCATCAGGCGCGCCACCGTGCCTTCGTAGCGCGTCACCGCCGGGATCAGCCGCCGGAATGCGCCGTCGATGATCTCGGTCCACTCCTCCGGGTCGAGCCGTTCGGCCAATGCGGTCGAGCCCTTGACGTCGGCGAACAGGATGGTGACGACGCGCCGCTCCCCTTCGCTCGCCGGTGGGTCGGCCGGCCGGACCGGTTCAGGTGCTGCAGCCGGGTGCGGGTCGGCCGCCGGTTCCGCCAGCCGGTGGCCGCAGTTCTGGCAGAACCGGGCCGCGCGCGAATTCGCCTCGCCGCAATTTGGGCAGGCGAATCGCAAATCGGTGCCGCAATTCTGGCAGAACTTCGCTTCCGGAGGATTAACGTGGCCGCAGGTGGGACAATTCAAGGGTGGGGGATATGCAATAATTATTGCGGAATTTCAATTATTTGCAAATAAAATTGTAAATCCGTGTGCCATCCTCGCCCGATAAAAAACCCCGCCGGGTCTATTCGAGTTCACCTCGATAGATCCGGATCATCTTATCCAGCATCGCCAGCGCGTCTTCGCGTTCGCGCTGGAAGGTGTTGCGGCCGATGATCGAGCCGAAACCGCCGCCGTCGCGGATGGCGCGGGCGGAGTCGTAGATCGCTTCTTCGTCGTCCTTCTTGGCGCCGCCGGAGAAGATGACGATCCGCCGGCCGTTGAAGGCGCTCTGGATCACGTGCCGGACCCGGTCGGCCATTGTAGTGCGCGGGGTCTCGTATTTCTCGTAGACTGCCTTGGCGGCCGCCTGCTCGAGGTGGTCGGAAGGGAGCTTGACCTTGACGATGTGGGCGCCCAACTGGCAGGCGATCTGGGCGGCGTAGGAGACGACGTCCAGCCCGGTCTCGCCCTCTTTACTCAGCTCCCCGCCGCGGGCGTAGGACCAGACCACGGCCAGCAGCCCGTAGGCTTTCGCCTCGGCGATGACCTCGCGCACCTGCTCGTAGAGCAGCCGCCGGTCGATGCTCCCGGGGTAGATCGTGAACCCGACCGCCGCACAGCCCAGCCGGACTGCGTCGCGGACGGTGGCGGTCTGGGCGCCCATCGGGTTGGTTTCGCCGTGGAGTACGTCGTGGTTGTTGAGCTTCAGGATCATCGGGATCTGCCCGGCGAACTCCACGGCGCCGGCTTCCAGGAAACCGAGCGGAGCGGCGTAGCCGTTCAGCCCGGCGTCGATGGCGAGCTGGAAGTGGTAGTGCGGGTCATAGGCGGGCGGGTTCGGCGCAAAACTGCGCGCCGGCCCGTGCTCAAAGCCCTGGTCGACGGGAAGGATGACGAGCTTCCCCGTACCGGCCAGCCGGCCATGGTTCAGAAGCCCGTACAATTTGCCAAGCAGAGCCGGCGATTCCCCCGCATACCAGCCCAGGATCTCTTTCGTGCGGTTTCCCATGGTTTCCTCCGTGGTGTAAATGCGGTTTTTCACAAGTATAACGTATTCCCCAGCCCCCCCCCTAAACCCTATCAACCAACCAGTGCGCCGCCCCGCGCAGGCCGGCCCCCGCGTCTGTGATGACGTGGACGGGGAAGTCTTCGAGCAGATCGGCGAAGCGGCCCTTATTGAGGAAGGCCTGGCGGAAAGCGCCGGTGTTCAGGGCGGGCATGATCCGGGCCGGGATGCCGCCGCCGAGGTAGACCCCGCCGGTGGCCATGACCTTGAGCGCCAGGTTGCCGGTCTCGGAGCCCAGGACGGAGATGAAGATTTCCAGGGTCGTACGGCACAGGTCGCAGTGCGGCTCGCCCGCCAGGGCCGCCCGAAAGATGACCGGGGCCGGGTCCTCGGCGGCGGCCAGCTCTTTGGTCAGCCAGTCCGGTTCGGCGGCAAAGCCCATCGCTTTGAGGTAGTTGAAAATATTGGGGATGCCGGAGCCGGAGGCGATGCGTTCGTAACTGACGTGCCCGAGGCGTTCCTGCAGATAGCGCAGCAGCCCGGCCTCGAGCGGGGAGGTGGGCCCGAAATCGGTGTGCCCCCCTTCGGAGGGGAATGCCAGGTAGCGGCCCCCGTCCCAGGTCAGGTAGGCCTCACCCAGCCCGGTCCCCGGAGCGATCACGGCGATCGAACCGCCGGCGACCGGGCGCCCTTCCTGAAGCGTGTGCAGGTCCTTGGGCTCCAGGTGCGGGATGGCGTAGGCCAGGGCAGCCAGGTCGTTGATCAGCCGGACCGTCTCGAGGCTGAGCGCTCCTTGCAGGGTGTGCTCGTCCAACACCCACGGCAGGTTGGTGATTTCGGACCGCCCGCCGATCACCGGCCCGGCGACGGCGAAGACGGCGTGTGCCGGATGTTCGCCGGCCTGGCCGAGGAAGTCACGGACCAGGGATTCCAGGCTGGGGTACCGGCCGCTCCGCAAGCTGTCTTTGTAGATCGGTGCGTCCAGCCCGCGCGTTTCGTCAAACAGCGCCAGGGAGGTCTTCGTCCCCCCGATATCGCCTGCGAGTAGCATCAGCCCACCCCGACCTTGGCGGCCAGCTCGGAATCGGATGGCTCAACCAGGATGGATCCGTCCGGGAACAGGATCGTAGGGACGATCTGACGGCCGCCGTTAGCGGAGACGACGTAGGCTTTTGCCTCGGGGTCGCGGTCGACGTCGATCCAGGTATAGGGGATCGAGTGGCGGTCGAGCAGGCGGCGAGAGCGGTGGCAATCGCCGCACCAGGTGGTGCCGTACAGGATGATATGCTCTAGCATCGATATATCGTTCATAAAGTTGAAAAATTGAACCCCGTCAGCCGGCTTTGCCGGCTGACGGGGTTCAATTTTTCATTCGTGTTACCAATCGAAAACTGAATCCAGGTCCTCATCAGGTACATCAAACACTGCCCCATGCGGGGAAAGGGCTTCCTTCGTGACCCACTCCGGCAGCCGGTCGTCCTTCTCGGTGAAGCCGGCTCGCCGGTTGAACTCGCGTTCGTGGGCCAGGCTCTCGCGGCCGAGGTCCTGCAGGGCGCTCTCGCCCAGGTCCCAGCCGTAGATCGAATTGAGCAGCCCGGGGATGACGGAGGTGTCGACGGAATAGCCGAAGGCGGCGAAGATGCAGGCGCCCAGGCTGTCATAGCCGGCCATGTCGATCTGGCGGCCCCGGGAGAGTTCCATCTGTCCCCTGGGGTCGCGGTGGTCGACGTTGGCGCGGATCGTCAGCCCGGAAGTGTGGTCGGCGCCCTGGGGGGAGGTGGCATAGGTGACGCCGGTGCCCTTGATGGCGCGCGGGTCGTAGGCCGAGAAGGCCTGGTTCTTGACGACGGGGACCCGTTCGACCCCGAGGGCCTTCCCGGTCGCCGCGGCGCCGTTCCCCAGGATGCTGCCCAGGTCGGTGCCGCGCCGGATCTCGCCGACGAGTTCGAGCGCTCGGTCGCCGTCGCCGAAATCGAGTAGCCCGGCGTCGGCGGCGACCCCCAGCGCTGCGCCGACGTCGATCGTGTCCAGCCCCAGGTCGTTGACTTCCCAGTTGAGCCGGGCGACGACGTCCAGGTCGGCGATCCCCAGGTTCGAGCCCATCAGGCCGATGGTCTCGTATTCGAGCGGGCTGACCTTGGTGCCGCCGTCCAGGGTGACGAAGATGTTCGAGCTCTGGATCGTGCAGCCCGCCATGCAGGGGTGAGATGGGTCGCAATCTCCGCCGCGCTGGAGCAGGGTGTCGCGCAGGTGTTCTCCCGAGAGCTGTTCGGCGTGCTCGAAGGAGCCGGCCGAGAAGTTTCTCACCGGCAGGGCGCCGAAAGTGTTGCACATCATCGTCATCGCGGCGGTGCCGTAGTCCTTGTAGCTCTGGGTCTGGGGATGTTCGAGCAGACCCTTGATGTAGCGTTTGCGGGCGTCCTTCAATCCGGCCGGATCGGCGGCGGGCGGGTTCTCGCCCTGCGATCCGTCGATGACGATCGCCTTGATCCGTTTCGACCCCATCACGGCCCCCAGCCCTCCGCGGGCGGCGATCCGGGATGGGGCCTCGTCCTTGTCCAGGTTCTGGATCCCGGCGGCTTTGAGCATCCGCTCACCGGCCGGGCCGATCAGGGCAGCGGCAATCTTGTCGCCGTATTTTTCGATCAGCCGCGGGGCAGCGACGTAGACTCCAAGGCCGGCGTATTCGCCCGCGTCTTCGAAGCGGGCACCGTCCGGACCGAGGTGGATCAGCCGCCAACCCGCCGTGTCCGGTCGATCCTCGACGATCAGGGCCTTGATCCCGAGCCGGATGAGCTGGAGCCCGGTCCGCCCGCCGGCATTGGACTCTTTCACGCCACCGGTGAGCGGGCTCTTCCCGCCGATTGAGATCCGGTCGCAGCTGGACAGGTGGTAGCCGACCAGCAAACCCGGGGCGAAGATCAGCTTGTTGCCCGGACCGAGTGGGTCGCAGGCGGCGTCCATTTCGTCGACCATGATCCTGGCGAGCAGCGCGCGGCCGCCGAGACGGCTCCAGGTTTCCGGGACGGGTTCGCGGGTGAATGCTTCGGTGCGGGCGTTGACGCGCCAGATTTCCATTAGGCAATTAAACCACAAAGATTATATATGGCAAAATTGGGGTTCGAGCACCCCGCCTGGCTATG
>DATKDL010000173.1:0-18423 GCA_035512695.1 Anaerolineales bacterium
AAGCGCAGCGGGGCGACGCCCCGCTGCGCTTCCCAGTTTTTCCACACTTTCTACCCCGCCTCCAGAAAAAAATAAGCCCGGCACATCCAGTTCTTCAGCTGCGCATCCAGTTCATCGAGTTCGCTGACCCGGAAGTGGACGGCATACATATTCGAGACCGGGTAGTTGTGCCGAATGCGGGGATGGCGGACCGGTTCGGGGAGCCAGATCGAGCAGTTGAGCCATTTCTGTTTCAGGGACACCGCCATGAACAGCCCCGGTGTTTTGAGGGAGATGGCGGTTTTGGTCGCTTCCTCGAAGAACTCGCCGCACTCGGCGGCCAGGGTGAGCAGGCCGCGGTAGAGGGTTCGGGCGTGCGGGGTGGCCTTATCGAGGTGTGCCTGCACGCTGTGCCTTTCGCAAACATGCTGCGTGTTGGGGCGATTGAAGCGCCGGCCGCAGATCGGGCAGGTCCAGGTCTGTTCGCCGGTCATTTGAGGGTCCCACCTTCCTGGACGAACCGGCCGGCCCCGGTGATCCCGGCTGAACCGGATGGTGGACAGGCGGCGCACCGACACCGCCGGGCCACCGGGCCGGAGAATGCGCCGCGGCCGGCCTGAACCATCCTCGCCGGGATGCGCTGCCTATTCTCCCTTCGCCGGCCAGAAATCATCGTTCCCCGCGTACCAGGCTGTGATGGTGTATTCGCCCTCCGGCAGTTCGCCCAGATTTGTCTGAAAGCTGCCGTCAGGGCCGGTCTGGACCTTGGCGACGACGATCCCGGCGGCAGCGATCGGGATCGTCATGCGGGTGAGCTCCGTGGTGGCGCTGAGAAAGATGATGTCGAAATAGCCGCTGTCGCGCGTGACCGGGCTCACCTGGGCGGTGAAGACAATCGTGAACTCGGCACCCGGCGTGGCCGGGATTTCCCCCGAGTTCATGCCGACATCCTGCCCGGGTTGTGCCGAAACTTTGAGCGCTCCGCCGGTGCCGTTTGAACTGGGCACGATCGAAGCCGACCCACTGCCCCAGATCCCCCAGAAATCCGTCCCGCTTGCAAAATTTCCGTTCGGCACCGGACCGCCGGTCCCGCTTGATTCGGTGTAGACCACCTGCTCGAGCACGAATTCGGCCGGGCCGCTGCAGTCGCATTCGGAGTTCACCCGGAACCCGGCGTCGGCAAAGGCCGTGCCTTCCGGCACGATGCCCGTGATCGTGTATTCGGCAAATACCCCGGCGCCGCTGACCGGCTCGATCCGGATCTCAATTTCTGCTCCGGAAATCGGATTCCCACTCTCGCCGCTCAAATTCCCTGCATATGTCAGATCGTCGATCGCTTCGAGGTTCAGCGTGGAGCGCGGGCGCAGGTAGCGAAGGATCAAATTGGTGAATGTCCACGGCTGGGTCTCCGGAAGCAGCGCCTGCGGATGCATGTGCCAGGACTGGAAGATCACGTGGTCCGGGCTGCCGCCTGCGAGGACCTCGTACTCAACGAAGCGCTTCTCGGTATGCGCCAGCCAAGCTTCGTCACTGGCGTCGTCGTGGTTGCCGAAATAGATGATCCCGAACTCGATCCCGCGTGACTGCACCACTCTTTCGATCTCCAGCGCCCGGGCAGCCCAGTCGACCCGGCTGAAATTGATGTCCAGGTGGAAGTAGTCCAGCTCCTCGCCCATCTCATCCGCATAAGCTGCCAGCCATGCGGCCACCGCGTCCGGATCCAGGTCGGCGGTCTCGATGCTGCCGATTTTGACATCCGGGAACACGGCTCGCACAGCTGCGATCGTTTTGGCGGCGTCCGAGGCGATCTCGGCGGGGGACATGAAGCAGTTTGCGTCGTAGTACGTGCCGGCGTCAAAGGCGTGCTCGAGATCCATGCTGTAAAGCGTTCCCCCGGCATCCGCGATCCGTTTCGTGATCGCCTGCGCGGCGGGGACGCCCCAGAAGCCCTCCACCGTGGCAGCATTGCACAGCGTGGTCTCGGTCAGCGGGCCGGCTTCGTAGGAGAAAGCCATCCCGCGGCTGGCGATGTCGTCCAGGACGGTTTGGATCTCTGCGGGCGAAGCATAGGTTTCCAGCCAGACCGGGTAGAGCCGGATGACGGGCACGGCATCGGAGGCGGTTTGCCACGGTGCACCCGCGGTGAAGAGGTTGTAATAATCGAATGGGCCCTGTCCCGGGAAGTACTGGTCCCAGGACCAGGGATCGAGCGGGCCAAACCAGATCTGCGGGCGGACGTTGAGATTCTTGTATACGGGTCCGACTTCGGACGGTGGCCCCTCTTCGGCGGCAGGCGTGCCGGGCAGTTCGGGGAGCGTACCGGAATCGGCTTCGGACGGGCCGGTGCCGAGCGGGGTCTCCGGGAGCGGCCGCGGGGTCGGTGGGGCGGGTGTGCCCGGGAAATTGCAGGCGGTCAGGATGAGCAGGATGGGCAGGGTTTTGATAAATTGCATATTCAACCTAAGGCGGCGGGACGACGGAGAACTGCTTCACCCCGCTTGAGGCCATGTTGCCGGCGGCATCGTACGCGCGGGCTTCGTATTCTACAATGCCTTCGGAATACGGGCCACCTTCATATTCGCAGACGGTTTCGTTGAAACAGGTCATCGCCAGGCCGTTCTCGTTGTTCTCACTCCAGATATAGATTTCGATTCGGATCACGCCGACGTTGTCGCCGGCGGTGGCCGTGTACATCACCGGGTCACCCTCAAACGGGCCGGCCGGATCGATTCCGATGGATACCGTCGGCGGCTGGTTGTCCACGAACGTCGTCGCCGACGGGGTCGGGGTCGGAGGAGTAGGTGGGGTCGCCGATGGGGTTTGCGTAGGGGTCAGTGACGGGGTTGGCCCGGCCGGCTGGGTCGCCGATGGGGTAATCGTCGGCGGATCGGCCAGCACGGGCACGCCTTCCAGGCTGCCGTTCAGCTGCAGGCTCACCAGTGAGATCCAGCAGCGGGCCGTGCTGTTCGGGACCGCGACCTGTACCCAGGTCATTTCCGAGTTGATCCCGGTGACGAGCAGGGTGGTTCCGGTTTCGAAGGCCGTCACGTCCGGATAGTTTGTGCCCGGACCGGTGCGGCAGAAGCCGTTCTGGATCAGCGTGACGGTCGTTTCGCCGGAGCCGGTCGCGGTCGGCGGCATTGAGGTGGCGCTGGGTGTGCCGGGGGCGGGGGTTTCCGTGTCGGTTGAGTCCACAGCGGTAGAGATTGTTGCGCTGGCAGTGGGCGATGCGGTCGGGGACGGGCCCGGCGTCGTCCCTGGTTCCTGCGGTTGTGGCTCACCGGTGACCGTGAACACCACGACGCTGCCGGCGCTCCAGGCGCCGCCGCTGCTTTGGGCGCGGGCCAGGAAGGTATAGGTGCCCGGACCCGGCGGGGACCAGAGGCGCCGTACGGTGGTGAGGCTCTCGCCGTTACCTGAGAATATGGAGACCCGGTCTCCGTCGATCAGGAGTTCGACCAGCGCGACGCCGTCGGAGGCCGCGCCGTGGGCGACCAGCTCGACCGGGCCAAGCGGATGCGTGCTGCCGTGCAGTGGGGCGTCGACCCAGCCGTTCAGCCCTCCGGCCCCGGCCGGGTTCGGCAACTGGCAGCCGGCCAGTAGGACGGACGCCAGCAAAAGGGCGAAGGTCATGCGTTTCACGGCAGCGCCTCCGTCCAGGTATTGAGCGCCTCGAGGCAGGCGCCCGACTGGGAGGAGAACTGATCGTAGACCTGCAGGAAGGCCGTCCCGCCGTTGTAAACCGCGAACCATTCCAGCGAGAGGCCGTACGGCCTGGGCGGTTTGACCCCGTAATCTTCATTCGCCGATTTGAACCAATCGTAATCCAGCCAGGCATTCGTTGGGGTGAGTGCCAGCGGCACCTTCATGACCTGCCCGGGCGCCATATCGAAGAGCTGGGCGGAACCCGTGTACAGCACTTCGTTGAGGTTGATGACGCCGCTCACGTCGGAGTAGGCGTTCGAAACGCTCATCGACACGTTCGCCCGGCAGCTGTTGGTGAACCAGGAAGGCGGTTCAACGCCCGGGATGCGGGTCACCTCGAGGACGACGGTCGGCTCGTAGTAAGCCGCGCCCTGTGCCGGGCGGACGACATAGCCCCAATCGGCCATGCAGAGCGGCTTCATGCCGTGCTTTGCGGCTTCCTCGGCCGGTACGCATCCCGGCTCGATGCTCTGTGATGCAAGCGTGTCGATCGACTCCTCGAGTGCTTTGCGGATCAGGTCCTCGCAGTTTTCTTCACAGGGAATTCCGCGCGCACGCAGCTCCTGGGCGGCCAGTTCAACCAGATAATCCTTGCCTTCTTCGATCAGCTGGTCGTAGGACGGCACGGAGGGCGGCACGCCGTAGGCGGCCAGCGCCACATCGATTCCGATCGCAACGGTGACCTTGCATTCTTCTTTCGGGATCAGGCCCTGGCCGCCGAATGCAAGATCGGCCTGGGTGCAGACCTGCTCGCCGATCAGGTCAACGACCTTGGCTTTGAGCGCATTCACCTTGCCGGCCGCCCAGTCCCAGGCGCCGCCGAGCACATTGAAGAACTCGACCAGGCCGGATTTTTTCCCGGGCAGCTTGGACGGGCAGACGACCTCGCCGACCTCAGCATAATAGGGATCGAGGAAGACCGGGTTTTCCGGTTTTTCGATCACGACGACGCAGCCCCAGCGGTTCGGATCCGGAAAGCTGCCCGGGTTGAATTCGACGAACTTCACCTGGTAGAGGGGCGACATCGGGCCGGCCAGCTCGATCGGCTCGGGTTCCGGCGCCTGTCCGTAATGGACGGTCACCGTGTTCGAGGGGAAGCCGACAAGCTGGTTGTTGGCCAGCGGGAGCACGCGGACGTAGTAGTCAGCGATCTGGACGCCGATATTTTCCTGCGTGCTGATGGCGCTGCCCGGGTCCAGGTCCAGGGGGGCGGTGCTGAACGGATCGGAAAAATCAAACGGTCCGGATGGTGCGGCCGTAGGAACCGGATTGGAACCACCGCCGGGAGCCGGTGAAACGATGTCCGCAAAGTTGATGAAGAAGACGAGCTGGGAGGCGTTCACCATGCCTTCGGCGAGCAGACCGGGGGGATTGAGATCCGACGATGACGCAAATGGCCATGCAGAGACCTGCCAGAGTCCGGTCTGGGCGAGAGAATCGGTTTGCCATTGGAACTCGAGGTTGAACCGGTTGAGGCTCGATTCCATGTAGATGGTTTTCTCGGTGACCGGGACGCCCGTATCGGGCGACTGGTTGAAATCGATCGTGACCAGGCTCGTCACGTCGATCGGCAGCAGGAGGAACCCGGTGGAGGTCTGAACTGCGCCGGGGCTCGTTCCGCTGCCCAGGAAGACGAGCTGACCGCCGGACCAGCCCCAGGCTTCGAAGGCGTAGCCTGCCGCGGGCTCAGGCAGGAACGGCTTGAAATCGAAACCTGCCCCGACCCCGCTAAGGAAGCTGCCCTCCTCAGCGGGGACTCGATCCCATCTGTCCCCGTCGTAAGAGACGTACAGGTATACGGCGGCTGCAGACAGGTCGGTCTGCAAGACGCCGTCCTCGATGATCAGGCCGACCTGGCTGGCGACCGGGATGCCGCAGTCCGGGTCGGTGATGCTCACCGGCGCGACGTTTCCGGGCATCTCGCCGCCGGCGTTGAAGGCCGCGGCGTAGTACTGGACGTCGCCGCCGACTTCCGTGTCCGTGAAGCGGGTCGTGGCGGCGTCGAGATAGACGATCGGCCGGAATGCGGATTGGCCCGGCGAGAGCCGGTAAATGCTGTAGCCCAGGGCGTCGTCGCCGGTGAAATCGATCTCGAGGTTGACGGTGCATGTGTCGGCCGCGACGCTCAGGGCGGGTGCGGTTTGCGGGGCGACGGGGTTGAACGGCAGGTTCAGATAGAACCAGAGCGCTGCTTTGCTTCCGGTGTAGACCGGTTCGTCCGGAGCGGGCACGCGGGAAGGTGCAGCGGGCTCCGACGGCGCAGGGACGGGATCCTGGGGGACCAGGAGTATGGTTCCGGCTTCAAGGGGTGCGTTGGGCAGCACGCTGTTGTAGGCCAGGAGATCTTCCGGGAAAAGCCCCCGGTCCGAGGCGATTCCGGCGGCCGATTCACCCGGCTTCGTCGAGTAGTTTTCCAGCACCACGCCCGTATCTGGCGCCTGGACGAGGATGGTGGTAACGTTGGAGAGCTGAACGTTGCCTTGCGTGTCAATCGCACGCAGCTGGACCGTGTGTGGGCCGGTTTGACCCTCGTCCCATGCGAGCTCAAATGGCGCATTCGGGCTGGTCGAATCCGCCACGTGCTGCCCGTCCAACCAGAGCTCCAGGCGAGCAATGCCCTGGTTGGAGACGGTTTCGGCGCGTATGGTTATGGGGAGACCGGGGAATGCGATCGATTGGTTTGTCGGTTCAATCAGGGCTACGATCAGGGGAGGATCGGGGATTTCCCCGGCGATGTCCAGGTTGTTGATTTGTAGGAGGATGACCAGTGCGGCTGCGGCCACGGCGCCGGCGATGAGGATGCCGAGGAAGATTTTCAACCAGTTTCTCATATATCTTTTGTTCAAGCGTAAGTACTACGATACTGCGAGGAGATGATCACCAGGTTCGTTGTGCGGCTGCATGTGACCTCAATCTATTATAGGATACATCGTGTGTGTCTCATAAACGTTACGAAAAAGCCCCCCAATCGTCGGTTCCGGCTGCATGATCCGGGCGGTGAAATACAAGGGGTCTTCGTGCGGGCCGTCAATTTCACGTGAGGATTTTTGGTCCACCACAGGCCTTCCAGAGGCATGACGGGGTAATCCACCGACTCAGAGATCGTCGATCCGAAGGACCCTAAGGGTCTCCGGGACCGCGACCTTTAGGGTCTGGTCCTCGTGGAACCGAACGAACTCCTCTCGCCCCCCGAAATATCCGAGGACCGCATCTTTTTCCAGAAACGATTCCTTTGTGGACAATAAGTCTTCGTAAGAAGAATAGGGCCAATCCCGAAAGTCGTCCACAAAGCCGTGTTTGAGTGGGTTGTAGTGGATGTAGCGAACCGTATGTAAGAACTGCGCATCGCTCTGGACAGGCACGCGCCTAAAAGGGTGCTGGAACAAGCTGCCGGTGCGCGCGAAGGTATGGTTGAACGACTTGGCGTAGGCATTGAAGAAGTTGGAGAAGTTCCGGAAAGGGGGTGATGAAATCCCAAGGGCCTTCAAGCCGGTCAGGGACAGGATCCGGACCAGCAAGTGGAAATGGTTCCCCAGCAAACAGTAGGCGTAGATCTCGGCGATCGGGGCGATGTATTTTTCTAACAGCAGCAGGAAATACAGGTAGTTGCGCTCTTCGATGAATAAATTCTCGCGGTTGTTGCCGCGGTTGAAGATGTGGTAGATGATGGCGGGGCTGATGGCGGGAGGGCTGGGCATGTGGTGGACCTTTAGGGTTTCGATTTTACCAACCCTAAGGGTCCCCCTCCCCGCGCGCGCCCGATTCTCTCCAGCCGGCGACAGGCTATCCAGGCTGGCCAGTATAATAATTTGATTAGAAACGTCGGATTTGTTGAAAAAACCAAAAGGTGGACCCTAAGGGTCTCGATCTCCGCGACCTTTAGGGTCCGAACCCCTCCATGCCCTCCCCCCTCGCCTTCCTCGACCGCTCCCAACCCGCCTTCACCCCCACCGAAGCCGCCCACCTCGCCTCCACCCACTTCGGCCTCCACGGCGTCCTCACCCCCCTCGTCTCCGAACGCGACCAGAACTTCCGGATCGAACCGCCCGAGGGCGACCCCCGCATCTTAAAGATCGCCTCCGCCCGCCAGGACCCCGGCGTCGTCGACCTCCAGATCCGCGCCCTGGCCCACCTGGCCGGCCGGGACCCGGCCCTCCCGCTCCACCGCACAATCCCAACCCGCACCGGCGCCCCAACCGCCTTCCACACCACCCCCGCCGGCGATGAGCACATCCTCTGGATGGTGGGGTGGCTCCCCGGCTCGGTCATGGCCGAACACGCACCCCACAGCCCCCGCCTCCGCCGGGACCTCGGCACCCTCCTCGCCCGCCTCGACCTCGCCCTCCACGGTTTCTTCCACCCCCACGCCCGCCACAACCACCCCTGGGACCTGACCCGCACGCCCGCCCTGCTCCCGCACACGCATCACATCGCGGACGCGTCGACCCGCGGGCAGGTGGAAACGATCTTCAGGACCATGGAAACGGATGTGCTCCCCAGGCTCGGCCGCCTCCGCCACCAGGTTATCCACCAGGACGGCCACAGCCACAACGTCCTCGTTGACCCGGCCCGCCAGAATGGGATTGCCGGCCTGCTCGACTTCGGCGACATGATTTTCGGCCCACTGGTTTGCGAACTCGCGGTGGCAGCCTCCTCCTGCCTGGCCGACGACCGCTCGGACGACCCGCTCGCCGCCCTGTGCGACGTCGCCGCCGGGTACGACCGGGTCCTCCCGCTCGAACCGGACGAGATCGACCTGCTCTACGACCTCGTCCTGGCCCGCCACGCGCAGACGATCGCGATCACCGCCCTGCGGTTGGCCCTCTACCCGGACGACGCACCGCACGCC
Source organism: Anaerolineales bacterium (assembly GCA_035512695.1). GTDB lineage: Bacteria > Chloroflexota > Anaerolineae > Anaerolineales > JABWBV01 > DATDOR01. The sequence goes on from DATKDL010000173.1 coordinate 8,534, forward strand.
GACCTCGAAGAAGGCGTCGTCGAGAGCCTTGCGGCAAATATCGATTTTCTCCTGGAAACCGGCCGGGCGCAGGTCAGCGACCGGCTGCGGTCGACATTGGGCTTCCCGCCGTACATCCCTGCACCCCCGGGAGACGACGATGCCCTGCTCGCCCGCCGGGACGCCCGTCTCGGCCGCGCCGCCCCGCATTTCTACGCCCGCCCGCTCCACCTCGAGCGCGGCGAGGGCGTCTGGCTCTACGGTGCGGACGGGCAGCGCTATCTCGACTGCTACAACAACATCCCCCAGGTCGGCCACGGCCATCCGCGCGTCGTCAGGGCGATCGCCCGGCAGGCGGCCGCCCTCAACACCCACACCCGCTACCTCTACCGCCCGCTGCTCGACTACGCCGACCGGCTCACCGAAGCCCTGCCCGCCCACCTTTCGGCCTGCGTCTTCGTCAACTCCGGGAGTGAAGCCAACGATGTCGCCTACCGGATGGCGCAGGCCTACACCGGACGGCGCAGCGCCGTGATCATGGCGGACGCCTATCACGGGATCACCGAGTCGATCGCGGCCCTTTCCCCGGAGGGCTCGGACCGCCCGCTCGCCCCGCATGTGGCCGCGCTGCTCACCCCGGACCCGTACGCCGGACCTTTCCGCGTGGGAGACGATCTGCCCGAATGTTACGCCGCGGACGCGGACCGGGCCCTCGCGGAGCTGGAGGGGAAAGGCTTCGGTGCCGCCGCCTGGATGGTCGACCCCGCGCTGACCTCCAGTGGGATCCCGGCCCCGCCCGACGGCTATTTTGCCGCCGTCGCCCGGCGGATCCGAGCTGCCGGCGGGCTGGTGATCGCCGACGAGGTCCAGTCCGGGTTTGGGCGGATGGGGAGCATGTGGGGGCACGTCCTGCGCGGGTTTGAGGCCGATATCGTCACGCTGGGCAAACCGGTCGGGAACGGGTATCCCCTGGGCGTCGTCGTCACACGCCCCGAGATCCTCGGGGCCTTTACCGCCAAGACAGGCCTGTTCAGCACTTTCGGCGGCAGCCCGGTCGCCTGTGCGGCTGGGTTGGCGGTCCTGGATGTGATCGAAGAGGAAGGGTTGGTGGAAAACGCCCGGTCGGTCGGCGCCTATTTTCGGGAGCGGCTATCTGCCTTGATGCCCGCCCATCTCCTGATCGGCGACGTGCGCGGCGAAGGCCTGATGATCGGGGTCGCCCTGGTGGCGGACCGGGAGAAACGGACGCCCGCGCCGGAGATCATGCCCCGCTTGCTCGAGGCGCTCCGTGCGCGCGGCGTCCTGGCCGGGAGCGCCGGGCGCCACGGGGACATCCTCAAGATCCGCCCGCCGATTGTGCTAAGACGGGAACACGTCGATCTGTGCCTGGATACCCTGGATGGCGCGCTTGCGGAGATCGATAGGAACCCTAAAGGTCTCTAAAACTCATATTCGCTCTCTGGTGAAAATCGCGTTTAGGGGACCCTTAGGGTCTCGATCCCGATCCAGACCAGGGTGACCTGCGGGCTGCCGGTTTCGATGACCGGCTTGCGCATCCGCGTGCAGAATACGGACGGCTCGACCTATGTGGAAGAGATCCTGGTTTGGGATCCCCCCACGCGCATCCCGATGAAGTTGCACGAATTTTCCCCGCCGCTGGGGGGTTTGGCGGACCATTTCATGTGAAGAATGGCTATTTGAAGAGCAGGGGAATGCCACGCGGGTGGTGTGGCGATTCGAGCTTTTCCCCCGACGCAGCCTGGCCCGGCCGATGCTGTGGCTGATTTCACGATTCTTCCGGGGGGCGATCGACCGGCACCTGGCACAAATGAGGTAAACGACAGCAGCCCCCGGCACTCCCCGAGATATAGCCCAGGACCGGAACGACGGGGCAGCGGCGCCTGGAGTAAGGGCCGATCGTGCGAGCCAGAGCAGAGCCAAAGGCCATTAGGACTTGACTTGTACACATTATTGTATACAATACTGTATACCATAACCGGAATGGCTGATCGATGACGAAATGGCGAAGAAAAGCAATCTGAGCACCGATATTTTCAACCGGCTCAAGGAGCGCATCATCTATTGGATTTATCTTCCGGGGCACAGGCTGACGGAAGAAGCGCTTTGCGAAGAGTTTGGAGTCAGCCGGAGTCCGATTCGGGAAGTATTGGGGATGCTGATCGAGCAGGGACTGGTCGAAAAGGAGCCGCACAAAGGCTACTCGGTCAAACAACTGGATATGGGGGAAATTCTCGAGCTGTATGACGTGCGACTGGCGCTCGAGCTGTACGTGGTGGAGTGGCTGGCCACGAATGGAATGGACCCGGTCGTCTGGCAGGACCTGCACGAGCGTTGGACCCGGATCCGCAGCCAGCCCAACGGGCAAACCGATTTCACGGAGCGCGACGAGCGTTTTCATTCCGCGCTGGTTGAGGCGACCGGCAACACCACGCTCCTGCAGCATTACGATACGGTTTGTGAGCGCCTCCACTTCATCCGCCTGATGGATATCACTTCGGACGAAAAACTGCTTTCCACATGCGAGCAGCATTTACGGATTCTGGAGTGCATCAAGAAAGGGGATGGGGGCTGTGCGAGGCAGGCCATCCGTCGAAATATCGAGGATGGCCGCAGCAACGTTGACCAGGCTGTGAAAGAGATCCTGGCCAAGACTTATATGGGAAAGACGACCCAGACGTAGAGCGTAACCTGCCGATGCAGGAAGGAGATTGAAATGTCAACCTATCAGTTTGAAGCAGAACCTTATCCTCTCGAGTTTGATCCTAAGACAACCGCCCTGTTGATGATCGATATGCAGCGGGATTTCGTTCAGGAGGGCGGCTTTGGGGAAATGCTGGGCAACGATGTCTCCCTGCTGCGGGATACCATCGACCCCTGCAAGCGGGTGCTGGAGGCTGCCCGGGAAACGGGCATCCTGGTGGTCCACACGCGCGAGGGACATCGCCCCGATCTCGCCGATTGTCCGCCGACCAAGCTGGAGCGAGGAAATCTGGAGACCGGAATTGGTGACGAAGGCCCGATGGGGCGCATCCTTGTGCGCGGGGAGGTCGGGCACGACATCATCCCGGAGCTCTATCCTGTTGAAGGCGAACCGGTTGTCGATAAACCGGGTAAAGGCGCCTTTTATCATACCGACCTGCTCGGCATCCTTCAAAACCGTGGGATCAGCGCTAAATCCGGCACCCTCATCCTTTGTGGCGTCACCACCGAGGTTTGTGTGCACACGACCGCCAGGGAAGCCAACGACCGTGGTTTTGAAATCATCATCCCTGAAGACTGCACCGGTTCGTATTTTCCTGAGTTCAAAAGAGTCGCCCTGGAGATGATCAAAGCCCAGGGCGGTATTTTTGGGTGGGTCAGCGACTCGGAGAAAGTCATCAAGGGGCTGCGTGAGGCGATCGCGGCGTGACAGGACGTTCAGGTGGTTAGGAGGATCGTATGAGGTCGTCTGAGGGTGATTTCCGGCTGCCTTTCTGGGTGCCGGGCGATTGGGATGCATTTTTCGGGCTCGGGATCAACAGTCTGACCAATCTGTTGGTGCTGTCCGGGCTGCTGCTCGGGGTCATCGAGATGCCGCCCGATCTGGTCTTTGGCCGCATCATCCCGGCCGTGGGATTCATGCTGGTGATCAGCAACGTCTACTATTTTTTCATGGCGCGCAGGCTGGCCTTCAAAACCCGGCGCACGGACGTGACCGCGATGCCTGCCGGCCCGAGTGTGCCGCACATGTTCATCGTCGTCCTGATCATCATGCTGCCGGTGAAGATCGCCTCCGGGGATCCCATCCTGGCCTGGTCTGTCGGGCTGGCCTGGGCGTTCATAGAAGGCTTGATCAACCTGTTGGGGGCTTTCTTCGCCCCGGCGATACGCAAGTTCACCCCCAGGGCAGCCTTATTGGGCACCCTTGCGGGCGTTTCCATCGCCTTTATCGCGATCCGGCCTGCACAGCTGATCTTTCTCACGCCGGCGGTCGGCCTGATCGGCCTGGCGATCGTGTTTGGCGGCTGGTTTACAGGGGTTAAATTTCCGTTCAACCTGCCCGCGGGCCTGGTGGCCATCATCGTTGGCTCGGCCATTGCATGGGGGACCGGGTATATGGACATTGGAGCGCTCCAGCAATCCCTGGCGAGTATCCAGGCCGGTTTTCCCCTGCCGGCCATCGAGCCGCTGCTCACGGGTTTTGCAAACATCGCCCCGCTGCTCGTCACGGCGATACCATTCGGGGTCTACGATTTTATCGAGGCGATGGATAACGTCGAAAGTGCAGCAGCGGCCGGAGACGAGTATGACGCCCGTGAGGTCATTCTCGTAGATGGGGTTGGATCGATTGTGGGTACGCTTTTTGGCAGCCCTTTCCCGAACGCGGTCTACATCGGCCATCCGGGCTGGAAGGCGATCGGCGGCCGATCGGGATATTCCCTTGCAACCGGGATTCTCGTCGTCGTGGTCACCTTGCTTGGCCTGATCCCCGTCCTGCTCAGCATCATCCCCCTCGTTGCCATCCTCCCGATCCTGCTGTATATCGGAGCCCTGATCGGGGCGCAGGCCTTCCAGGCCACGCCTCGGCGACACGCGCCTGCCATCGTGCTTGCGCTGGTGCCGCACTTTGCCGCCTGGGCGCATGGCCAGGTGGACGGCGTGCTGGCTGCCGCGGGGACAAGTGCGGAGCGCGTCGGGCTGCTCGCCCTTGAGCAAAACGGTGTGCTCTATGAAGGCCTGGCGGTCCTGGGCGGCGGGGCGATTCTCAGCGGCCTGGTGATCGGGGCGATCGCCGTTTTTCTGATCGAGCATCGACCCAGGACGGCAGCCCTGTACGCCTTGATCGGAGCCGTCCTCTCATATTTCGGGTTTATCCACGGCGCACAGGTCGGCTTTGGGGTCTCGACCGGCGTGGCGATCGGCTATCTCCTGATGGCCGCGCTTTGTTTTGTATTCAGCTATCTGCCGTATGTCGAGCCGGAATCGATCGTGGAGATGGAGTAACCACCAGATCCCTGGTGATTAATACATTCTTGTTCGTGACTTCTCAGGCCCTGGTTGGCGCAATCCGGAAATTGAGGGGTGGCTGGGGGCAAAGCCCCAGCCACCCCTCAATTTCCGGCTCGCCTAAATCACAGGCTGGGGAGCCGCCACACCTGTTCAATCAAAAAGGAGAGGTAGGATCATGAACGCTTCAGCTGCAAAACCGAAGATCTGGGTGCCAGGCGACTGGAACGGCTTTTTCGGCTTGTGTACGAACAGCATCACCAATACGCTGGTTGCGATTGGCCTGATGCAGTTCGTCATTGGATTTCCGAACGAAATCCTGTTTGGCAAGATCGTCCCGGGAATGGTGCTGTCACTGGCCTTTGGGAACATCTACTTTGCATGGATGGCCTACAGGCTGGCGAAAAAAGAGGGCCGCAGTGATGTGACCGCCGTACCTTATGGCATATCCGTCCCGCATTATTTCCTGGTCACCTTTGCGATCATGCTTCCGCTGAAGCTGCAGGGCAACCTGGACATGGCCTGGAGTGTTGGCGTGGCCTGGTGCTTCGTGCACGCGATCGTGGCCGGGATCGGCGCGTATGTCGGCCCGACCATGCGTAAGCTGACCCCGCGGGCGGCCATGCTGGGCACGCTCGCCGGCGTCGCGATCACATACATCGCTATGGGCGCGGCTTTCCAGGCCTGGACGGTGGCCTGGCTGAGCATGATCTCCTTTGCCATCATTTTCATCGGATGGTTTGCCAACGTCCAGTTCCCGGGCAAAGTGCCGGCCGGGCTGGTCGCTGTGATCGCCGGTATCGTGATCGGCTGGGTGTCCGGGTTGATGGATGTCTCCGTGCTGCAGGCTGCGGTCGCGAGTGCAACCGTTTCGATCCCAATCCCGCAGATTGCGATCCTACTCAATGGTCTGCCCGAGATCGCACCGTATCTGATCACGGCGATCCCGCTGGCGATCTACCTGTTCCTTGAGTCGCTGAACAATGTGGAAAGCGCCTTCGCCGGTGGAGATTCCTTCGATACCCGTGAAGCGATGCTCGCCGCCGCCGGCGGCACCCTGGTGGCTTCGCTGTTCGGCAGCCCGTTCCCAACGCTGATCTACATCGGGCATCCCGGATGGAAATCCGTTGGCTCCCGAATCGGTTATTCATGGCTGACCGGTTTGACGATGCTGGGGCTGGGTGTGTTCGGGCTGCTGGGCATCCTCTCAGCAGTGATCCCGATCGTGGCCATCCTCCCGATCCTGGTCTACATCGGTATGCTGATCACCGCACAGGCCTTCACTGCCAGTCCGAAGCGGCACGCGCCTGCCGTCGCCCTGGCGATCGTGCCCTGGATCGCGGATTACTTGAAAACACAGATCGACAATACCCTCGGGGCGGCCGGGACGAGCGCCGCAGCTCTGGGATTGGATGCGCTGGGCGGCGCCGGGATCGTATACGGTGGGATCGCCCTGCTCGGAGCAGGTGCGATCCTGGTCGGCATGATCCTTGCAGCCATCACGGCCTTTGTGATTGACCGCGATTGGAAGGGCGCCATTGGATACTCCCTGTTTGGGGCGTTGTGTGCCTGGGTCGGTTTTATCCACAGCACCCAGCTGCGCTGGCTGCCGAACATTGATTTCTCCGGCGGCTTCAATAATGCCTGGGGACCGACGATCGGCTATCTGTCGATGGCCCTGCTGTTTTACTTGATGATGCTTTACACAAAAGGAAAAGGGCAGGAGGAAGTCGCAGTCGAAAGCTCGGAAGGCTAGCCGCTTAAGGGGCTGCGGCGCCCGCTCGAAAGAAACGAGAGGTTGCCTGCCGGGATAACCTGCAGGCAACCTCTTCCGGATTGGCCGTGCTTTCTGCCGGCCTGGAACCCCAGGAAAAATGATGCCCGTTGTCACGAAAAAATACGCCAATCTCTATCGCGATTCGGTCTCGCTGATGCAGCTGTCCTCCAGGCTCACGGCCCTCAAAGGCATCCGGCAGGCTTCCGTGGTGATGGCTACGCAAGCAAATCTGGATCTGCTTGAGGAGGCAGGTCTGCCTGTGCCGGACGCAGCCGTCAGCCCAAACGATATGCTCGTGGTGGTTGAAGGGGCGGACCAGGACATCCTGAAAGATGCCATCGCGCTCGTGGATTTGGAGCTTGTAAACGAAAACCATTCGGAAGATGGAGAACGACCCAAACTGGCTCCAAGGAGCATCCAGATGGGCGCAGCCATGAATCCCGATACCAACCTGGCGCTGATATCGGTCCCCGGGGAATATGCTGCTGCCGAAACTCGCAAAGCCCTCAACCTGGGTCTGCATGTCATGCTGTTCAGCGACAATATCGCCAAAGAGGACGAGATTTCCCTCAAACGGCTCTCAAGGGAGAAGGGGCTGTTCCTGATGGGGCCGGACTGCGGCACCGCGATCATCAACGGGATCCCCCTGGCCTTTGCCAACGTCGTCGCAGCAGGGAATATCGGGCTGGTCGGCGCCTCCGGGACCGGGCTGCAGCAGGTGACCTGCCTGATTGATGACCTGGGCGGGGGCATCACACAGGCCATCGGGACCGGGGGTCACGACCTGAGCGAGATGATCGGCGGGATCACCATGCTGCAAGGTCTCGAAGCGCTGGCGCGCGACAGCGCGACTGAAGTGATTGTGCTGATCTCAAAGCCGCCCGCGCCGGCCGTTGCGGAACGCATCCTTGAAGCTGCAGGAGAGGTCGAGAAACCCGTGGTGGTCAATTTCCTGGGGCTGGAGGCACTGGAAGACGCACCTGGAAATGTGCATTTTGCCGGTACGCTGGAGAGCGCCGCACGCATCAGCCACGCCCTCGCCACCGGCCAATCGCCGGGCGGCGGCAGTACACGGCTCGATAGCCAGTACTCGGAAGGGATTGCCCGTGCCCGGTCCGGTCTTGGAAAACAGCAAAAATATGTGCGGGGTCTTTACAGCGGAGGCACGTTCTGTTTCGAAGCAACGATCCTGCTGGCGGATTTGCTCGAGCCGATTTACTCGAACACACCGGTTTCCGCCGAGATGGAGCTCCCGGACGTGTGGAAGAGCCTTGGGCACTCGCTGGTGGACCTCGGTGATGATGTATTTACGCGCGGACGCCCCCATCCCATGATCGACCACCGCTTGAGGAATGATCGCATCCTGGAGGAGGCTGCCGATCCGGAAACAGCGGTTGTCCTTATGGACGTCGTGTTGGGCTACGGCTCCCACCCGGACCCGGCCGGTGAGATGCTGCCGGTGATCACGCAGGCGAGGGCTGCAGCAGAAGCGGAAAACCGCCGGCCGGTCTTTGTCGGCTTTATCTGCGGCACGAAGAACGACCCGCAGAACAAAGCAGTCCAGGAAGCGCGTCTCAGTGAAGCCGGGGTGCTGCTGGCTGACAGCAATGCCCAGGCGGTCCAACTGGCAGCGCAGATCGTGGGCAAGGATTAAATGCATGGAAAACACGCTTTTTGAAAACGAACTCAAGGTGGTCAACCTCGGCCTGGCATCGTTTGCCGATTCGATCGCCGATGTCGGCGGGAGCGCACTGCAGATTGACTGGCAGCCACCAGCCTTCGGGGACGCTGAGGTTGGAAAACACCTGGCGCTGACGATGAACAACCCCCTGATCGACGATGCCAATCAGCTGGCCTTCGCGCGCTACCAGGCAGCCGCACCCAGGTTGGTGGGGGTGGGCACCGCCGGAGAGGATCTCCCGGAGATGTCCGAGCGCATGATCCTCCATGCGGGTCCGCCGATTGAATGGGACAGGATGTGCGGGCCGATGAAAGGTGCGATCCTGGGTGCAATCCTGTTCGAAGGTTGGGCCTCAAACATCGAAGACGCACAGGTTTTGGCAGGCAGCGGCGAAATCGCCTTCGAGCCCTGCCACCATCACAACAGTGTCGGCCCGATGGCCGGCGTGATCAGCCCTTCCATGCCGGTCTGGATCGTTCACAACCCCGAAGTTGGAAATGCCTCGTTCTGCAACCTGAACGAAGGCCTTGGCAAGGCGCTGCGCTTCGGGGCGAACGGGCCGGAAGTGCTCGAGCGTCTGCATTGGATGAAAGACGTGCTCGGGCCCGTGCTCCGGGATGCCGTGGGGGAGCTGGGGTATCTGGACCTGAAACCGATCATGGCGCAGGCGCTGCATATGGGTGATGAAGTCCACAACCGGAACGTGGCGGCATCGGCCCTGCTGCTCAAGGTCCTTGCGCCGGCCCTACTGGATACGGGCCGTCCGCTGCAAGAAATCAACAGCGTGCTGCGCTTCATCATTTCCAACGATCATTTTTTCCTGAACCTTTCGATGGCGGCGTGCAAGTCGATGCTGGATGCAGCGGCAGGCGTTCCCAACAGCAGCATGGTGGTGGCGATGGCCAGGAATGGGGTGGAGTTTGGTGTGCGCCTGAGCGGTGCAGCCGGCGCCTGGTTCACCACACCGGCGCCCCTGGTGGATGGCCTTTTCTTTCCGGGCTATACGAGCGAGGATGCGGCGCCGGATCTCGGGGACAGTTCGATCACGGAAACGGCGGGTGTTGGCGGCTTTGCGATGGCGACCTCGCCGGCGATCGTGCAGTTTGTCGGTGGGACGCCGTCAGATGCCCAGGAATATACCCGTGAAATGACCCACATTACCCTGGGTCGCAACGCGGGTTTCACCCTGCCTGCCCTGAACTTCACAGGCACCCCGGCAGGTATCGACTGCCGCAGCGTGGTGGACACGGGTATCGCGCCAATCATCAACACCGGCATCGCACATAAAGAGGCCGGCGTCGGCCAAATCGGCGCCGGCATCACCCGGGCGCCGCTTTCATGCTTCAACCAGGCCGTAACCGCACTCGCTGAGAACCTATTCGAAAATTCGGGTGATTAGCAATTTTGGGGCGTGCGCCGGTGAAACCGGCGCACGCCCCAAAATCG
>DATKDL010000174.1:0-2439 GCA_035512695.1 Anaerolineales bacterium
CCTGCGCCACGGCCTGGAGATCCCGACCTTCAACCTGCAAGCATTTTCAGGGGAATACTTCCATTTCACGCTCGGCGGCTACGTGCGGATCCTGGCCGTCATGACCGGGATCGAAGTGTTCGCCAACCTGGTCGCCGCATACGAGGGAACGCCGGAGCAAAAAAGCCGCAAGGCCTTCAACAGCCTGCTGATCATCATGGGGACCACGGCGGCGACGATGATCGTGGTCGGGCCGGCGATTTTCCGCCTGGCGGACCCGGCCAATGAGCACGTTTCGGTCTTCACCCAGACGATGGACCTCCTCCTTCCGGCGCCGCTCCCGCTGTTCGGCACCCTGATCGGGATCGCTGTCCTGATGTCCGCTTCCGCCGCCAGCGCGCAGGGCCTGCAGAACCTGGCGCTCGGTCTTAAGGAACGCGGCTATATCCCCCCCGCTCTCGGTCAGCAGAACCGGTTCGAAGTGGCCGACAAACCGGTCTGGATCCAGGTCGGGATCGTCGTGGTCAGTTTCGTCTTCTTCGGCACATCAGAGGAGACCTATCTGGCGCTCTATGCGGCCGGCGTCTTCATCCTGCTGAGTATGACTGCCTGGGCGGTGACGAAACGGCTGCTGCGCGATCCCGGGGGATCGGGTCTAGCCGCCAGGATCGGGCAGATTGCAGGCTCCTCGATCGCCGCCTTGCTGACCACCATTGCGACGGTCCTGATCTTTGAAGAGCGGTTCTTCGAGGGCGCCTGGACCTATTTCGTCTTTATCCCGCTGCTCTACGCCTCCTTCACCTATTTCCGCCGCCGGTTCGGTGCGCCTTCCCCGGAACGGGATTACATCGGTCTGCTGAACGCCGCCCAGCTCGGCGGTTTCGGTTTCGGCCAATCCCGGTCCACGGGCGTCGTCGTCGAGAACGGCGCCGAGCAGCCGCTCTCGCTGACCTGGGACCCGGAGCCAAAAACGCGCAGCCGCTGGCGCGAGCTGGAGATCGATCTGAAAAAGATCCTCGTCCTGCTGGACGGATCGGTCCAGGCCGCGCAGGCGGTCCCGATGGCGCGGCGGGTGGCCCGGGGGACGGGCGCCGAGATTGTCCTGCTCTCGTCGGTGAAGGATCATACGGCCGCACTCAAGGAAGCCTTCGAAGCCACCCGGGCGGAGCGGGCAGCATATCTGGAGACGGTCAGATCCGGGCTCGAATCGGAGGGGCTGGCGGTATCGGCTCACGTCCGGCCCGGTTTCATCGCCGATGCAACGGAGCAGCTGGTGGACGAGCTCGGGATCGATCTCGTCCTGCTCACACCGCGCGGGAAATCAGGGACCCGGCATTGGTCGCGCGGCGGCGCTTCCTACAAGATCATCCGCCAGATGGACGTCCCGATCCTGCTCGTGCAGGACGACGAGCCCATGGACGGGAAAGAGCCCGGTTTAGACCGGATCCTGGTCTCTTTGGATGGATCGATCTTTTCCGAGGAGGTGCTGCCGTACGCCCGGCTATTTGCGGAGGTTTTCGGGAGCGACCTGATCCTGCTGAGCGTGCCGGCCGTGCCGGATGCGTTGAACTACCGCGCAGCGCCTGATCTCGTCGAGCGGCTGCGCAATGAGGCGGTCTTCAAAATGCGGAATTTCCTCATCGCCGTCGCCGATTCGCTGCGCGAACGCGGGATCACGGTCCGCACGCTGGTGACCGGGTCGCTTCCCGAGCACACGATCATCACCGCGGGCGAGGCGGCGGAGGCTGACCTGACCATGCTGACCTCCCAGGGCCGCGGGGGGCTGGACCTGCTGTTCACCGGCAGCATTGCGATGTACGTCGTCGAGCATTCGAAGAAACCGGTTTTTATCTACCCGATCCGGAAGATGGTGGCAGCGGAAAAACAGGGGTCCGCCGAAGCGACCTTGTAGAGGCGCCACATCGTGGCGTCTACGGGGTGAGGTTGGAGAGGAAATAGATGATGACGGCCAGGCCGGCCAGCCCGCAAAGGCTCAAGACCGCAATGATCCCGACCATGCGCCAGGTGGCGGCCCGCTTTTCCGCCACCGGGGAAACCGCTTTTCTGATCGCGGCCGGCTGCGGGGCCGGGGGCGCGGGCGGCGCGATCGCCGAGCGCTGAGCCGGAGGAGGAGCTTGCGGGGGGGCAGGCTTGGGGACCACCACCGGGCGCTCGAGCACCGGGATATCAGGCGGGGTGTTGAACCTGGGGGTCTGCAGACCGCCGGAAATTTCATCCACGATTGGGACCGGCGTCGTCTCCGGGAACGGTTCTTCCACAGGCGGTTCCCCGACCCTCCCCTGGCCCGGCCGCAGCTCAGGGGCGATCAGGGAATTCCCGCAGTACTGGCAGTAGCGGTCGTCCGACCGGACCGTCTCGCCGCAGCTCCCGCAGATGGTCGAGTCCTTCATGACCAGGAAGCTGTATTCGCCGAGCTGGACCGTGCTCCCGATCTTGAGG
>DATKDL010000175.1:0-2512 GCA_035512695.1 Anaerolineales bacterium
CCTGCGCCACGGCCTGGAGATCCCGACCTTCAACCTGCAAGCATTTTCAGGGGAATACTTCCATTTCACGCTCGGCGGCTACGTGCGGATCCTGGCCGTCATGACCGGGATCGAAGTGTTCGCCAACCTGGTCGCCGCATATGAGGGAACGGCGGAGCAAAAAAGCCGCAAGGCCTTCAACAGCCTGCTGATCATCATGGGGACCACGGCGGCGACGATGATCGTGGTCGGGCCGGCGATTTTCCGCCTGGCGGACCCGGCCAATGAGCAAGTTTCGGTCTTCACCCAGACGATGGACCTCCTCCTTCCGGCGCCGCTCCCGCTGTTCGGCACCCTGATCGGGATCGCCGTCCTGATGTCGGCCTCCGCCGCCAGCGCGCAGGGACTGCAGAACCTGGCGCTCGGTCTTAAGGAACGCGGCTATATCCCGCCGGCGCTCGGTCAGCAGAACCGGTTCGAAGTGGCCGATAAACCGGTCTGGATCCAGGTCGGGATCGTCGTGGTCAGTTTCGTCTTCTTCGGCACTTCAGAGGAGACCTACCTGGCGCTCTATGCCGCCGGCGTCTTTATCCTGCTGAGCATGACGGCCTGGGCGGTGACCAAACGGCTGCTGCGCGATGCCGGGGGATCGGGTCGAGCGGCCAGGATCGGGCAGATTGCAGGCTCCTCGATCGCCGCCCTGCTGACCACCATTGCGACGGTCTTGATCTTTGAAGAGCGGTTCTTCGAAGGCGCCTGGACCTATTTCGTCTTCATCCCGCTGCTCTACGCCTCCTTCACCTATTTCCGCCGCCGGTTCGGCGCGCCGTCACCGGAACGGGATTACATCGGTTTGCTGAACGCCGCCCAGCTCGGCGGTTTTGGCTTCGGCCAATCCCGGTCCACGGGCGACGTCGTCGAGAACGGCGCCGAGCAGCCGCTCTCGCTGACCTGGGACCCTGAACCAAAAACGCACAGCCGCTGGCGCGAGTTGGAGATCGACCTGAAAAAGATCCTCGTCCTGCTGGACGGATCGGTCCAGGCCGCGCAGGCGGTCCCGATGGCGCGGCGGGTGGCCCGGGGGACGGGCGCCGAGATCGTCCTGCTCTCGTCGGTGAAGGATCATACGGCCGCACTCAAGGAAGCCTTCGAGGCCACCCGGGCGGAGCGGGCAGCATATCTGGAGACGGTCAGATCGGGGCTCGAATCGGAGGGGCTGGCGGTATCGGCTCACGTCCGGCCCGGTTTCATCGCCGATGCAACGGAGCAACTGGTGGACGAGCTCGGGATCGATCTCGTCCTGCTCACACCGCGCGGGAAATCCGGGTCCCGGCATTGGTCGCGGGGCGGCGCTTCCCACAAGATCGTCCGCCAGCTGGACGTCCCGATCCTGCTCGTGCAGGACGACGAGCCCATGGACGGGAAGGAGCCCGGTTTAGACCGGATCCTGGTCTCTTTGGATGGCTCGATTTTTTCCGAGGAGGTGCTGCCGTACGCCCGGCTGTTTGCGGAGGTTTTCGGGAGCGACCTGATCCTGTTGAGCGTGCCGGCCGTCCCGGATGCATTGAACTACCGCGCCGCGCCAGATCTCGTCGAGCGGCTGCGCAAGGAGGCGGTCTTCAAAATGCGGAATTTCCTCACCGCCGTCGCCGATTCGCTGCGTGAACGCGGGATCACGGTCCGCACGCTGGTGACCGGGTCGCTTCCCGAGCACACGATCATCACCGCCGGCGAGGCGGCGGAGGCCGACCTGACCATGCTGACCTCCCAGGGCCGCGGGGGGTTGGACCTGCTGTTCACCGGCAGCATCGCGATGTACGTCGTCGAGAATTCGAAGAAACCGGTTTTTATCTACCCGATCCGGAAGATGGTGGCAGCGAAAAAAGAGGGGTCCGCAGAGGCGACCTCTTAGAATCTATCCGAAAATTGGGGCGGCGATTTTTGGGACGGATGCGGCAGAGCCGCATCCGCCCCAAAAATCGCCGATCCCTTGAATTTTCGAATAGGTTCTTAGAGGTTGAAGACGGAATAGATGATGACCGCCAGCCCGGCCAGCCCGCAAAGGCTCAAGACCGCAATGATCCCGACCATGCGCCAGGTGGCAGCCTTCTTTTCCGCCTCCGGAGAAACCGCTTTTTTGATCGCGGTCGGCTGCGGGGCTGGGGGCGCGGGCGGCGCGATCGCCGAGCGCTGAGCCGGAGGAGGGGCTTGCGGGGGGGCAGGCTTGGCGACCACCGCCGGGCGCTCGAGCACGGGGATATCAGGCGGGGTGTTGAACTTCGGGGTCTGCAGACCGCCGGAAATTTCATCCACGATTGGGACCGGCGTCGTCTCCGGGAACGGTTCCTCCACAGGCGGTTCACCGACCTTCCCCTGGTCTGGCCGCAGCTCGGGGGCGATCAGGGAATTCCCGCAGTACTGGCAGTAGCGGTCGTCCGACCGGACCGTCTCGCCGCAGCTCCCGCAGATGGTCGAGTCCTTCATGACCAGGAAGCTGTATTCGCCGAGCTGGACCGTGCTCCCGATCTTGAGG
>DATKDL010000176.1:0-3169 GCA_035512695.1 Anaerolineales bacterium
GGCCCGGGGCAACCCCCGGGCACGACTTTGATTCGATCCTGCTTTTACTCCTTACCGATTACCGGCGCAGGGAGCGCAGTATAATCACAGCGCCGGTGCCGATCAGTATGACCGGCAGGACAAAACCGCCCAGATCGAAGAAAGCGATCCCGGTCGCACCGGCGATGGCAAACAGAACCAGGGCAGGGGCAATCGCCCAGCGGTTCCGGCCGCCCTGCGCCCGCGTGAAGGCGATGAGCAGAAAGGTCGCCCCCAGTCCGCCGAACAGGACCAGAGGGACCGGATTCCCGGGTAGAGCGCTTTCAAACGCGGAAACCAGGACCACCCCGGCGATGGTCAGAATCGCACCTGCCGGGATGAGCGCCCACCAGTTATCACGCCGGCGCAGGTAGATTGCAAAGAAGGCCAGCGAAACGAGACCGAGGAAGACGGCTCCTGCCAGTTCGTCCGGCAGCGTGGTGAGTTCGGTGGTCAGAATCGTTGCTGCAATCCCCAGCGCACCGAAGGCCGGGAAAGCAGCCCACCAGTTATCGGCCGACCGGAGAAAGGCGAACAAAAAATACAGCCCGGCGGCGAGAAAGATGCCCGCCCAGATCCAGGCGCTGTCCGCGATCAATCCAGTATTGACCAGCAGCGCCAGGACACCGCCGGCGATCAGCAAAAATCCCCACGTGATACGACTCTTTACCCATTCCATCATGACACCTTTTTGACGGCCACGAGGGTGCCGTCCCCGGCCGGGTAGATCGTGCTGACCACCCGGTCGTCTCCGGCCACGCGCTCAAGGAACTGGACAAAACGCCTGATTTCATCCTCGGGATCGGCATCCAGAATCCGCCCCCCCCGGAATGCGTTGTGTGCACATATGGTCCCGCCCGGCCGCAGGTTGGCTACGGCCCATTCGTAGTAATCCGGATAACCGGTCTTATCGGCGTCGATAAAAACAAAATCGAACGGGCCCCGGTCGACGATCCCGGCCAGGGTCTCCAGCCCTTCCCCGGTCAAGAATTCAACCTTGCCGCTCAACCCGGCCCGCTCGATATGGTCTCGGGCGACATCGGTGTGGTGGCTGTTGAGATCGATGGTGATCAATTTGCCGCCGGGTTTGAGGCCGCGGGCGATCCACATTCCGCTGTAGCCTCCCAACGTCCCGATCTCGACGGCCTTGCCGGCCCCTGCAGCGGTGGCCAGAACCATGAGGAACCGACCTTCCTCTGCCCGAACGCTGATCGCCGGCAGCCCCCGTTCCTGCGACTCGACCCGCGCGCGGCGCAGACCGTCGTCTTCGGCGGCGAAATGGTCATTGATAAATCGGCTGATTTCGTCGTTGTAAATTGGCATCGTGCTCCTTGCCGGCGCACCGCCGGCCTTCAGATAAAGGGGTTATGAGGTTCGTCAAGGGGGTTCCAACGCTGCATCGAGAGCACCGCCTCGAGCGCCCGCCGTCCACCCCTGCGGGAGGCATGGGAAGGCCCTTCTAAAGGATAGCCGAAAGAGATCGCAATTCGGATGTGCAGTTCTTGGGGAAACCCAAGCAATTTTCTGGCCCGATCCCAATCGTAAATGGTCGCCAGGCACGAACCGATCCCTTTGCCGAATGCCTCGAGCTGCATATAAGCGGCGGCCTGGCCGGCGTCGAACATGACGTTGAATCGCAGGTCCGGATCCGGCGTCAGGATGGCGATTCCAAGCGCTGCCCCGGCCAGGTGTCCGGCAAACTGGCCGCATTCGGACAGGTCGCGCAGCGCCTCGCGCTCGGTGACGGCGATGAAATGCCAGGCCTGCATATTCTTGGATGACTGGGCCAGCCGTCCGGCATTTACGATATCGATAATGTCCGCCTCCGGGATCGGCTCCCCGGTGAACTTGCGGACCGCCCGCTTCTGTCGGATCGCGTCGTGAATGTTCACAGTTCGATCACCTCGCTTTTTTAAACGTCATGCCCCCGATACTGACAAACGATTCCCCACGGTCGTCCGCCTCGCATTGGCGATATCCGACCAGCTTCCCGCTGCGATAGCCGAAGGTGGACAAACCCAGATAAAGGGGATACGCGCCACAAAGGTTGGTGGCGTTGCGGGTATCCTTGACTGCCGCCAAAAAACCGGAAGAATCACCGGTGGAAAGCAGGCCCATCAGACGCGCGTCATCCGCACGGATCGCCCGGCGGTCCGCCGACGTCTGGGGCAGTCCACCGAAGGCCGGACCGACATGGGCGAGATCCCCGCTGATGATCGTGAATGTATTTCTTCCGGCCGTTTCATTTTGCAGCGCAGCGATGAACGCCGCCACCTTCGGGGAGTCCTGCTTGAATGACCCACACAAAATGGGGACAATGGGAACCTCCCGCCCGCCGGCAAGATGGTGCAGCCATACAAGCGGCAATTCCAGCGAATGCTCGATACGATGATAGAGTTCGCCGGCAAAGGCGGCCTCCTCACCGAGCACGGCAGCCAGGGCGGAAACGATGCCTGAATCAGTCGGTAGAACGCCGAAGGGAGTGGCGTAATGCTGGCCGGTCAGCGTGATGGGGTGGCTCGAATAATGGTCGGTTCCGATGATGACGACCAGATCGGCCTCCGCCGCGGAATTGGAGGCCGCTTTCCACGTTTCGGCGTAGGTCAGACCGCCCCGACCGTAGTCGATATGGGGGGAGAGGACCGCATCGACCGGTTCGGTGTCCGGCTCGATATCGACCGATTCGAGCAGATCCTGGAGTAGCCGGTGTAGGGCGGTCGGTTCGGATGGGTAGGATGCGCCGGCAGAAACCGGCCTTCGAAAATCTGCCTCGCGGTAGGCCTCCAGTGCTTGCGCTTCCTCCGTCCGAAACCGCTCGTTCTCCAGCAGAAAAACCTGGTCGAAGGCGTCCAGGATCGCTTCGAGGTCGTCCTGCTCGGCGTGCAGGCCGAAATCGGTTTGCAATCGTGCCGTGATCCTGTCCAGGCTACCTGTGCCGTCGCAGACAAGCAGGAGGGGGGCAAGCGCTTCGGGAATGATCAGCGCGTGGCCGTTGAGCTGCAGCGGGTCACTGACCAGGAAAGAGGCACGCCCTTCGTGGACGTACGGGACGAGGCGGACGGTGCGGATTTTTGGCCGGAGCTCGTAAATCATGATGGGTGGACCAGGATGAGTTCGGTTTGCGGCGGGGTCAGGAATTTCACGCCGTTTT
>DATKDL010000177.1:0-1866 GCA_035512695.1 Anaerolineales bacterium
AGCCAGAACGGGATCAGGGCCAGCGGCGCCAGGTAGAAGGCGGCCAGGTTGTGGGTATACATCGCCGCGGCGGACAAGACGGAAAAGAGGATCCAATCGGAGGGGCGCGGCGGTCTCAGCCCGCGCCAAACTTCGCCCCGCCTCCTGCCGTGCCCGCCCCCAGGCTCCGCTCCCAACAACCCCAACGCGCGCCAGAGAACGAACGTCGCCCCAATTAAAAACAAAGCCAGGAGGCCGTACATGCGGACCTCCTGGGAGTAGTGGACGTGGAACGGGGAGAGGGCGAGGAAAATCCCGCCCCACCAGGCTGCCCGCTCCCCGGCGGCCCCGCGGAGCAGGCGGATCGCGAGCCAGACGGCGGCGCAGCCGATCAGGACGGATAGGACCCGGCCGGCCGTGATCGAGCGGCCAAAGACGCCGATCCAGGTCCACAGGAGGGTGTAGTAGCCGAGCGGGTGGATGTCGGCGGCCGAGCCGAGGGCGTCCGGGGCCAACGTGCCGTAGGCCATGCGGGCCGGGCCCTGCGAGGCGAACAGGATCGCAAAGGCCTCGTCGTACCAGATCGGGCGGGAGCCGATCCCGAGCAGGCGGACGACGAGGGCGAGGGGAAGGAGGACGACGGCGGGATTCGCTCGGAGGGGCACGGGGGATATTGCCCGCGCACTGGTTCCGGGCGGGGCCTGCTGCGCCCTTCCGGGTCGGCCCTGCAGGGACTTGAGGAGGCGGTCCGGGCGCATGCCGGGTCAGCCGAGGCGGTGCGCGAACTCTTCCAGCAGGAGCCGGGGCTGCCGCACCGCCCACCAGCGCGCCCACCAGAGGGTGACGAGACAGAAGACCGGCAGCGGCAGGTACATGGCCGCGCTCTCGGTGTTCCCGGAGACGGTCCCAAGGAAGATCAGCCACAGCCCGACCCCGAGCAGCAGCAGGGAGACCAGCGTGAAGACCCGGCCGAACCCGCGCCAGCGCCCCTCCCAGACCCGGAAGACGAGCAGCAGCACGGGCACGAGGACGACAAAATTGGTCGTCGCCGTCCGGAAGGCGGTCAGGTTGGTGATGACAAGGGTCATCAGGGCGGTCCAGAGGAACCAACGTTCGTCTTTCCCCCACGCCAGGACCCATTGGACCAGGACGTAGAGGTAGGCGACGGCGTGGAGCACCCGGTTCAGGGTGCCCTCGATCCCGGGCGCCGCCGCGGCGATGACCGACAGCGGGGAGCCGATATGGGTGTAAGTCGGGTACTCGAGCATCTGGGCCGCCATCTGGACCGGCCAGCCGGGGACCAGCGCGTAGGAGACGAGGACGAGGACGGCAAAGGTCCCCAGGAAGGCGGTGACGATCCGGAACCGGCGGACGGAGTAGGCCCAAAGCAGGACGAACGGGACCAGGAGGAAAACCATCTGCGGTTTGGCGGTGGCCAGGGCCAGCCCGATCCCGGCCGGGACGTCCTGCTCGCGGACGATCCAGAGCAGGCTGAGGGTGATGATCAGGGCGTTGAGCCCGGCGAACTGGCCGACCACAACCGTGCGGACGCCGTGGTACCAGAGCAGGGCGAACAGGATGAGCAAGACCGTCATCCAGACGGACGGCCGCCAATCCGCCAGCCGGAGGCCGAGAAAGACGACGGCGACGGCGGCCACCTCCAGGACCGTCATCCAGACCGCGCGGGCGACGGTGTAATCGAGCAGGCCCAACGGGCCGAAAAAGACCATCGAGTACATCGGGTAAACGAAGTGGTTTTTATCTTCCCCGGCCTCGACGTCGGCGGGGTGGCCGTAGATCAGGCGCTGGGTCTCGAGCGAGACGCGCTCGTCATACGGGCTGAGGCCTTCCAGAAGCCATTTGTTGGCCGGCACCCAGCGGGCCAGG
>DATKDL010000178.1:0-4127 GCA_035512695.1 Anaerolineales bacterium
TCCTCGACGATCTTCTGGTGGCGGCGCTGGATGCTGCACTCGCGTTCGTTCAGGTGGATCGTATTGCCGTCGTGGTCAGCCAGGACCTGGAACTCGACGTGCCGGGCGTCCGGGATATATTTCTCAATGATCACCCGGTCGTCCCCGAAGGCGTGCGCCGCCTCCCGCCGCGCCGCCGCGACCGCCTCCTCCAACTGGTCCGCATGTTCGACGATGCGCATGCCTTTCCCGCCGCCTCCGGCGGCGGCTTTGACGAGGAGGGGGAAGTGAATGGGCGAATGGGCGAATGGGCGAATAGGCGTTTCGCCCATTCTCCCATTCGCCCATTCGCTCAATCGCTCATTCGCCCCAGGGACCACCGGCACCCCGGCCGCCACCATCAGCTCGCGCGCCCGAGCTTTGTCGCCCAGCGCTTCGATCGCCGCCGGCGTGGGTCCGACAAAGACCAGCCCGGCGTCGATCACGGCCTGCGCAAATTTTGCGTTCTCCGCCAGGAACCCGTACCCGGGATGCACCGCCGCCGCCCCGGTCTGTATCGCTGACTCGCAGATTCGCTGAATCTGCAGGTAGGAATCCCCCGCCGGCGCCGCCCCGATGCAGACCGCCTCGTCCGCCAGCCGGACGTGCAGGGCGTCCCGGTCCGCCTCGGAATAGACCGCCACGGTCGCGATCCCCAGCTCGCGGCAGGCCCGGATGATCCGCACCGCGATCTCGCCGCGGTTGGCGATGAGGAGTTTGGGGAAGGTCATATCCACGCCACCTCCACCACCCCCTTAACCACCCCAAATTCCGGATCCCCGGTCAGGACAACCCCCTCAAACTCCTGCGCGGCGGCGATCGCGACGGCGTCCGCATAGGAAACAGGGTAGTTGGCCTTGATATGCGCCGCGGCGAAGACGCGCTCGTGCGTCGCCGCGAGGATCTCGACCGGCATTTCCAACACCGCGGCCAGGATCGCCTGCGCACCGGCCAGCCCGAAACCCCGCTCGACGATGGTAAGCACTTCGCCCAGGTTGATGACCGGCATGATCAGGCGCAGATCTCCCCGGCCGGCCGCATTCAGCCGTTCGCGGACGAAATCCGCCCCCGGTTCATCCTGAGACCAGGCCAGCAGTGCAAAGCTGTCCAGAATTTCAGCCGGCAATTTCGCGCGCCTCCCGCTCCCGGTCTTTCCGCCGCTCCTCCAGCAAGGCCTCGGTCAGCGACGGCCTACCGGTCAGAAACCCCTGCCAGGCTTCGCCCGGATCCTTCGGCACGCGGACGATCGAAAGCACCCCGCCATAATCGACGATCGTGACCCTGGTGCCGGGTGTCAGATTGTATTTCCTGCGCAGATCGGCCGGGATCACGACCCAGCCTTTCGTCGATATGGTCAGCGTCGTCATTTGAACTCCTTGCCTTGTTATACGTTTATAATAAAAAGTATAACACGACTTTCGGGTCCTCCGGAAAATTGCCTCGTATCCCCTCTACAACACAAAGGATGGACTACCGATTATATCCTCATCAAACATGGGGTCCCCTCTCTCGTGACACACGAGCAACCGCTGTGCTCCTTTTTCCTGAACCCCTTCAAACAAACCGTTTAAACAGATATACTTACTCATAATCCATTCGCCGGCCGCGCAGCGCCGGCGCAATCCAACAAGGAACCCTCATGAAACCCTCTTTATTCCGTCCGCTCGGTATTATCCTGCTCGTCTGCTTCCTGGCAGCCGGCGCCTACGCCATCGCCCGGAGCCCCTTTGCCGGCTGGGCGCCCGGCGAAACGCTCCCGAGCGCCCGCATGCTCATCCCCGCCGCCGGGGGCGAGGTGACCTTCACCTTCGACCCCGAAGACACCTCGCTGACCCAGCCGCAAGCCGGCGAACCGGTCACGGCGGTCTCATTTGACGGCGACCTGCGCGACCTGCCGCAGACCGGCCCGGACGATAAGACCCTGGGCATCGAGTTCAAACCCCTCGGGTTCACCGGCGCCGACTCGGGCTTCGTC
Source organism: Anaerolineales bacterium (assembly GCA_035512695.1). Taxonomy (GTDB): domain Bacteria; phylum Chloroflexota; class Anaerolineae; order Anaerolineales; family JABWBV01; genus DATDOR01. The sequence continues at coordinate 1,994 of DATKDL010000178.1, forward strand.
GATCCGGTCCTGCAGGAATCCCCCGGCGGCGGCATCCCCGGCCCAACCCTCAACTTCGCCGGGCTGGATCTCGTCAACTGGGGCGCCGGCTGGCCCCCGGACACCAACGGCGATATCGGCTTAAACCACTACATCCAGACGGTCAACACCTCGATCGGGATCTACAACCGCTCCGGGGTGCTCCAGAGCGCCATCAAATTCAACGATTTCTTCCCCAATGACGGGAGCCTGGCGTCCTGCGGTGCCAGCAACAAGGGCGACCCGATCGTCCTCTTCGACGACGTCAGCGGCCGCTGGATCATCACCGACTTCGCCTGGGACAACATCCAGAGCGGTCCGTACTACGAGTGCATCGCCGTCTCAAAGACCTCCGACCCGATCGCCGGCGGATGGTGGTTCTACGCCCTGGACACCTTCGACCCCGGCGACCCCGGCGACCCAACCCGCTACCTGAACGACTACCCCAAGCTGGGCGTCTGGCACGACGGGATCTACATGACCACCAATATGTTCGACTGCATCACGTCGAACTGTTCAAGCGCCAGCTACAAGGGCGTCAAAGTCTGGGCGCTCAACCGGGCGGACATGATCAACGGGCAGCCATTGAACTACCAGTACGCCAACGTGGGTTCGGCCTACTTCAGCCTGCTCCCCGCCCACGCCCGCGGCCTCAGCATGCCGCCCGCCGGCACGCCCAACTACCTGGGCGCGGTCCATTGGGCTGACTCGAACGTCTTCCGCACCTGGAAGATGACGATCGACTGGAACAACTCTTTGAACTCCACCTTCACCGGGCCGCTCGACACCACCGTCGCCGCCTACGCCCATCCTTTCACCGTCCCCCAGCCGGCCGGGACCAATCTCGATGCGCTGGGCGGCCGTCTGATGGCCCAGCTGCAGTATAGCCGGGCCAGCGGCCAGGAAGCGCTGTGGGTCACCCATTCGGTCACGACCTTGGGACGAGCCGGGCTGCGCTGGTACGAGTTCCGGAATCTGGGCGGCGGCACCCCGCCGACCGTTTTCCAGCAGGGGACCTTCTCCCCGGACACGACCCACCGCTGGATGGGCGCCGTCGGCGTCGACAAGACCGGCAACATGGCCATCGTCTACTCGGCCTCGTCTTCGAGCATCCACCCGCAGATCCGCTACGCCGGGCGGCTGGTCGGGGACGCGCTGGGGACCCTCGGCCAGGGTGAAGCCACCCTCGTCGCCGGGACCGGCTCCCAGACCAGCTTCGCCCGCTGGGGCGACTACGCCGGGATGATGCTCGACCCGGTCGACGAATGCACCTTCTGGTTTACGACCGAGTATCTCATCAATACCGGAACGAACTGGCAGACCCGCATTGGGACCTTATCCTTCCCGGACTGCTCGGGGCCTGAGCTGGATATCGACACCTTCCTGCCGATTATCTTGCGGGACCGTTAGAAAAATAGAACACGGATTTCACGGAAAAAGCCGATTTACACGGATTTAAAGCGAGGCTTTTAAAATCCGTGTAAATCGGTTTTTTCCGTGAAATCCGTGTTCTATTTTTTAAACTCCACTATAATTATCCCATCCCGCCCACACGGAGCGTTCATGGACCCACGCATCGAAAAATTAGCCGATATCCTTGTCAACTATTCCATCGAAGTCAAAAAAGGGGATTGGGTCGTCATCAACGGCGATGCGATCGCGGCGCCGCTGGTCAAAGCCGCCACGCGGCTGGTCCTGGAAGCCGGCGGCAACCCGACCATCCTGCTCTCGGACGGGTCGATCGGCGAGACCCAACTGCGCTACTCCAGCGACGAGCAGCTCAAGTGGGTCTCCCCGGTCTCCAAGCTGATCTACGAGAAGGCCGACGCCTTCATCAATATCATCGCCGGCGACAACACTCGCGCCCTGAGCGGGATCGACCCCGCCAAACAGGCCAAAAAAAGCGCCGCCACCCGGGAACTGACCGAGACCTTTCTGAAGCGCTCCGCCGCCGGCAAACTCAACTGGGTCATCACATCTTCGCCTACGCCGTCTCTCCTTCGAATACCCTGGATCAGCCGGGGCTGGTCCCCGGCACCCTACCATGGCTCGAGAGCAATGAGGCGCTCGCCCTCGCCACTCGCATGGAGACCCGACTTCCCTGGCGCCCCACGAG
>DATKDL010000179.1:0-31264 GCA_035512695.1 Anaerolineales bacterium
GCAGGCGAGGTCATCCAGACCGCTTCACTGGCCCTCAAGCTCAGCCTAACCGTCGGCGATTTGCGCGGCACGATCTTTCCGTACCTGACCAACGTGGAGGGTCTCAAGTTGGCCGCGCTGGCTTTCGAGAAGGACGTAGCCCTGCTTTCCTGCTGCGCCGGATGAAGGCCCGCCCGGTGCGGGATTGGATATAAAAACGGCAGTGCAATTTGGATTGAGACCTAGGTCAGCCCATATACCGGGATTGCCGCCCAGTGGATGTCCCGGGCGGAATCCGAGGTCAGGAACGGGCCCAGGGTAAACAATAGGAGCATACCTGAAATGCTGACAGAGTGGCTAGCTTGCTGCGTCTCTAAACCGGTTGTCCGCCGGGCCCTTTTATCCGGCCTGATCGTCGGGACCATCCTGGTCGCGATCAACCACGGGGACGCGCTCGTGCAGGGCCAGGTCGACCCGCCGAGGATGTTCAAGATCATCCTGACGGTGATCGTTCCCTACCTGGTGTCCACCGTTTCAAGCGCCTCTACGATCGTGGGGATGCGGCGCGGGGGACCCGACTAGCCGGTCGGTGTACGCCAAACGGCGCGTCCGCAACGCGCCGTTTGGCGTATACCGCTCAACCGGAGATAGGGATATCCTTCGGCGTTGCATTCCAACCCACCTCAATACTTCGGAGGATCCTCATGAAACGACTGCTCTTCTTTTCCGCCCTCGCCTTCGCGGCCCTCGCCCTTTCCGCCTGCTCCAGCGCCCCCCCGCCGGCCGAGTTCACGGTCGAGATGACCGAGTTCGCCTTCACCCCAAACGAATTCGAGGTCCAGGTCGGGCAGGAGGTGACCTTCCACCTCGCCAACCACGGCGCCCTCGAGCACGAGTTCATGATCGGCCGTTCGCCGATGATGATGGATAGCATGCCGGGCGGCTACGAGCACAACATGTTCGAACACGACGAACCGATGGTCATGGGCGGTGAAGCCCACCACGAAATGGGCGGCATGGACCACGGTTTCATGGTCGCCATTCCCCGCGGCGGGGACGACGCGACGATCACCTTCACCGTAACGGAAGACATGATCGGGGAATGGGAGATCGGCTGCTTCACCGATGGAGGGTCGCACTACGACCAGGGCATGCACGGCACCCTGATCGTGAACCCGTAACGCGTAAATTCAGAAATGCGAAAGGGGGGCGCCAGGGTGCGGGCGCCACCCGCACCCTGCCGTCCCCTTTCACATTCCTATGAGAATTCCAGCCTCCTCAGGAACTGCGCGTTGACCGCCACCACCACCGTGCTCAGCGACATCAGCAGCGCTCCCACCGCTGGGCCGAGCAGGATCCCCCAAGGCGCCAGCACCCCGGCCGCCAGTGGGATCGCAATGACGTTGTAGCCCGTCGCCCAGACCAGGTTCTGGATCATCTTGGAATACGTGGCCCGGCTGAGTTCCACGATCCGCACGACGTGCAGCGGGTTGCTCCGGACCAGGATGATGTCGGCCGACTCGATCGCTACGTCCGTCCCACCCCCGACGGCGATCCCGATGTCCGCCCGGACCAGCGCAGGGGCGTCGTTGACCCCGTCTCCGACCATGGCGACCCGCAGGCCTTCGGCCTGCAGTTCGCGGACCTTCTCGTCCTTGTGCTCGGGCAGCACCTCGGCGAAGACCCGCTCGATCCCCAGCTCCTCCGCCACGCTCTCGGCCACCTGGCGGCTGTCCCCGGTCAGCATGGCAACGGCGATCCCCATCTGCCGCAGGCGCCTGACCGCCTCGCGGCTTTCGGGTCGCACGACGTCGGCCAGCGCAAAGCCGGCCGCTGCGGTCCCTCTTCGGATCAGGTAGACGACGGTCTGGCCTTTATCGCCGGCCTGCTCGCCAAAGGCGGCGATCGGTGCCGGGATCTCCGGCGTCAGCATCTCCAGCAGCCGCGGCCCGCCGACGAAGACTTCCTCCCCGCCGGCCATTGCCCGGATACCGCGCCCCTTGAGGGCCTCGAAGCCTTCGACCGGCGGGAGCGCCAACGAGCGTTCGCCGGCGGCGTTCCGGATGGTTTGAGCGATCAGGTGCTCCGAGTCGCCCTCGACCGCGGCCGCCAGCGCCAGCGCCTCGTCCTCGCTCAAGCCGTCCGCCGCCATCCCGGCCAGCCCGAACTCGCCCTTGGTCAGCGTCCCGGTCTTGTCGAAGACGATGACGTCCAGCTTGCGGGCCGTTTCCAGCGCCAGCCGCTTGCGGACCAGGACGCCGTTGCGGGCGCCCAGCGAGGTGCTGATCGCCACGACCAGCGGCACCGCCAGCCCGAGGGCGTGCGGGCAGGCGATGACGAGGACGGTCACGACTCGCTTGATTACTTCGATGTCGAACCCGGTCGCCAGGGTCCAGCCGACCGCTGTCAGGGCTGCAGCGGCCAGGGCGACGTAGAACAACCAGCCGGCCGCCCGGTCGGCCAGCAGCTGGGCCGGCGACCGGCTGGCCTGGGCCTCCGCCACCAGCCGCATGATCCCGGCCAGCGCCGTCTCGTCCCCGGTGGCCGTCACCCGCAACCGCAGCGAGCCGTCCCCGTTGATCGTGCCCCCGATGACGGGGTCGCCCGGGGCCTTGTCCACCGGCCGCGATTCTCCCGTGACCATCGCCTCGTTCACCGACGACCGCCCCTCGACCACCTCCCCGTCGGCCGGGACGCTCGCCCCGGGGCGCACCAGCAGCAGGTCCTCACGCCGCAGGTCGCCGACCGGGACCTCTTCGGTCCCGCCGCCGTCCGTGATCCGCTCGGCCGTGTCGGGCATCAGCCGGGCCAGCTCGGTCAGCGCCCCGCTGGCCTGCCGGACGCTGCGCATCTCGAGCCAGTGCCCGAGCAGCATCACGTCGATCAGCGTGACCAGCTCCCAGAAAAAGCCCTCCCCGAACCGGAAGAACTCGTTCAGCAGGCTGTAGACAAAGGCGACGCTGATCGCCAGCGAGATCAGGGCCATCATCCCCGGCCGTCGGCTCCGCATCTCGGGGACCGCCATCTGCAGGAAGGGCACCCCGCCGTAGGCGAAGACGATCACCGAAAACAGGGGGGCGATCCAGCTGCTCCCGGGGAAGACCGGCGCCGTGAAACCGAACCAGTTCTGCAGCATCTCGCTGTAAGCCAGGACCGGCAGGCTGAGCGCCAGGCAGACCCAGAAGCGGTTCCGGAACATCAATTCGTGCCCGGCGTGGGACACGCCGTCGCCGGCGCCGTGGCCGGCGTGCTCCGGCCGGGAGCCCGCCTCGCCCGTGTGGTTCATCTCCTCATGATGATTGTGGTGATCGTGATCTTGCATTTACAGCCTCCGATTGAAATTGACCTTAGTCCGGTTTGGGGAGGACGATCGTGATCTGCGTCCCCGCCCCCGGCTCGGACCGGATCTCCAGCCGGGCCCCGATCAGCTCGGCGCGCTCGTGGATGCCCAGCAGTCCGAAATGTCCCTGCGGGGCGAGCTCCGCGGCGGTCTCGGGGGGATCGAAGCCCCGGCCGTCGTCCCTCACGTGCAGGATCACCGCGCCGGGGACGTAAACGATCTCCAGCTCGCCCCGGCCGGCTCGCGCATGGCGCGCCACGTTGTTCAAGGCTTCCTGCGCCATCCGGAAAAGGGCCAGCTCGACGAGCGGTTCCAGCCGGCGCGGTTCGCCGGACTGTCCGAACCGGATGGGGATGCCGCTCAAACCCGAGATCTCGCGGGCGAGCACTTCGAGAGCGGCTGCCAGGCCGAGGTCCTCCAGGTAGATCGGTCTCAGGCCGCGCGTCAGCCGGCGCAGGTTGTCGATCGTCTGACCGGCCAGGCCCCGGAGTTCCTCCAGGGCGGTCGTCGTCCCCGGATCCACCGTCGCCAGGGCGGCCAACTGGATACGCTGGTTGAGGGCGATCAGGGCCTGCAAGGTCTCGTCGTGCAGCTCGCGCGCCAGGCGGCGGCGCTCTTCCTCCTGCGCGGTCGTGATCGCGCCGATGTAGCTGCGCAACCCGGCCTGGGCTGCCCGCACCCGGTGGGCCAACCGGACGAGCTCGTCTTGCAGGCGCCGGATCTCGGCGATCCCGCCAACAGGTTCTTCGACCGCTTCGTAGCGGCCGCGGCTCAGTTCGGCCGCCCGACTTTCCAGCGCCTGCAGCGGTTGGACGATCTGTCGCACGCCGAACCACAAGGCGACGAGGGCCAGCAGCAGGGCCGGGATCAGGACCAGCGGGGCGTACTGCGTCATGCGCAGCAGCGGCGGCGTGACCGTTTCCCAGGGCTCCTCGATCACCAGCGCCCAGCCGGCCGGGCTGACCGGGCTGTAGCTGACGACGTGCTCCCCGCCCGGCACCGGGACGTAGTTCGTCCCGCTGTTTCCTTCGAGGGCTTCGCGCACCCCCGGATGCGTTTCAGCAGTCTCGGATGCGGATAGGCTGCCGGATTGGTACAGCAAAATCCCGGACGGGTCCACCAGGATCACGAGGCTCCCCGGCTCCGACGGGAAGATCCCGGCCAACGCCCCCCGGGCCAACCCGGCCGGATCGAACGCTCCTGCAGTGATCGGACCGCCCTTACCCGCTGCGGCCAGGACCACGACGACCGGTTCTCCGTCTGCCGGGTGGGGGAGCATCAGCAGCGAAGGCGGCGCATCGCGCCGCAAAGCCGCGTCCAGCGGCGGGCGTGCCGGGTCCAGGTCTTCCCAGAAGGAGGATCCGCCGGCCGAAGCCAGCAGGCCGCCGCCGCGCTCGAAATAAGCCAGCCCCAGGTCGAAGTCCTCCAGCAGATAATCCGAACCGTCCAGCGCCGCTCGCAGCGATGCGGGGGTGAAGGCGTCCCCCGCCAGCAGCGCCAGGCCGCGGACCGCCTTCGTGCGGTGGTTCAGCTGCTCGGACAGCGCGCTCGCGGCGGCGCGGACCGCGCGCTCGTCCCGCTCCCCGACCATGGTGCGCATCGCCGCGCGGTGCAGGGAAAGCCCTCCGAAGGCGATGGCGATCGTCAGCACCGACAGCGGCAGGACCACCAGGGCGAACAGCTGGGTCGTTACGCCGCGCCAGGAGAGGTGCAGCCGCTCGGACAGCCTCATCCCGGGAGATCGGCGGAGATCCAGCCCAATGAGACGGCCCGCATGACGGCCTCGGTCCGGCTGGCAGCCTGGAGTTTGATGAAGACCTTGGCCAGGTGGCCCTGGACCGTCCGGTCGCTGATCCCCAGTTGGACGGCGATCGCCTTGTTCGTGAAGCCCCTGGCCGCCAGGGTCAGGACCTCCGCCTCCCGGTGCGTGAGCGCTTCGTAGTCGGAGGCGGGGGGGCGGTCGGAAATCCGGCTGATCAGCTTGTGGGCGATCGCCGCGTCCAGGGCCGATTTCCCCGCGTGCACTTCGCGCACGGCGTCGACGATCTCATCCGGGGCGGCAGTTTTGAGCACGTACCCGTTTGCGCCGGCCTGCAGGACGGCCAGCACGTACGGATCGTCGTCATAGGCCGTCAGGATCAGGACGCCGGTTCTCGGATGGTGGGTCCGGACCCAGCGTGTGACCTCGATGCCGGTCGCCGCCGGCATCTGGATGTCCAGGACGGCCACGTCCGGGGACGTCTCGGTGATCAGTCGTTTCGCCGTCTCGCCGTCGCCGGCTTCGGCGATCACCTGCAGGTCCCCGGCGCGCTCGATGAACTGGCGGATGCCGGCCCGGACCACGGCATGGTCGTCGGCGAGCAGGATGCGGATCGGGGTCACGGCCCCGGGCGAACGTTCGTGATCCACCATTGGTACTCGCGCGATTCTGAGCCCCAGCGGCTCTTGATATATTCCAGGATATCGTCCATCTCGTCCGGGCTGAGCTGCCCGGCGAACCCGGGCATCGTACCGCCGTAGGACGCGCCGCCCTCCGCAACGATCTGCATGAGCTGGAAGTCGGGGTGATGCCAGGTGTGGCCGTCATCGTCGTGCGGGGGTGCAGGGAAGGAGCCGTCCTGGAGCGGGGTTTTCCAGTCCGGGGCGCCCGAGAGGTCGATCCCATGGCAGGCGGCGCAGTGCTGCAGGTAGAGCGGTTCGCCGCGCGCGGCGGCCGACCGGTCCAGGGCCGGCAGCGGCGGGACGGCCGTCCCGTTGACGACGACGGGCGAACCGCTGCCCGCCTGCCCTTGAAATAGCCAGAAGAGGATCACCGCCAGCGCCAGGAAGCCGAACCCGGCCAGGATGAGCGAACGAGGCGACATGGGCGTATTATACAGGCCGTGCGGCCCCGGCGTTTGGCGCGTTCTTGTAGAGGCGGGCCTTGTGCCCGCCCTTACCGGGGGATGCGTGGCAGGACATTCGCCTCGATATTCAGAACGACCTCCGGCCGCTCCGGATCGTCCGAAACGATAATCACCTGCCGGAGCAGTTCCCCGATCAGGTCCGGGCCATGCGCGCCGGAGTCGAACTCGATGTGGAGTACGCCGCTCCCGCCGGGCGGAATCGTCATCGGTTCCAGCGTCGCCGACGTGCAGCCGCAGGTGGTGACGAGGGCTTCCACGGACAGCGGGGACGCACCGCGGTTGTAAACGGTCACATCCCGAGCGACGACCTCACCGTTGACGACCTCGCCCAGGACCAGCTTCTCGGTCTCGAGGGCGATCTCCGGGCGGCCGGCGGCACAGCCGGCGAACAGGATGGCCGGTAAGAGCCAGAACAAGATTTTCGTTTTCATGGACTGCTCCTATCTCGCCGGCACCGTCGCCTGGACCCAGATCTCGAGCTGGGGCAGGTTCGCATCGTTGTTCTCGATGATGACCCCGCGCCGCACGGTCTGGCCGGTGACGTCGTGGAAACCGGCGTCCAGCGTCAGGGTCATGACAGAGACCTTGCCAGGGGGAATCACCGTGGCGGTGAAATCGGCGGTCGTGCAGCCGCAGGTGGTGTAAGCCCGGCTGATGGTCAGCGGGGTTTCACCCCGGTTGAAGATGGCGAACCCGTAACGCACGATATCCGTGGGGCCGATCCTCCCGAAGTCGTGGAAATCCTCCGAGACGGCGATGGCGGGCTGCGGGCCGGCCTTCGGCAGGAACGGGATCTCGCCCAGGCGGGCCCCGCCCATTTCGTGGATCGCTCGCATCGGGCGGTCGTATACCACATCCACCGGGTCGTAGCCCGTCCCGGCGAGGGCCGGCCGTTTCGCGCCGAGCAGGGAGACCAGGCCGGCGACCAGGAGCAGGACGCCGGTCAGGACGATCCCGACCTGGAGGATCCTCTGTTTACTTCTATGTCTGCGAGCGCGCTCGCGCAGTTCGCTGCGCCTCAAGGTGGTGGTGTTAGCCATATGGTCTATCTCCTGAATTTTCCGAAAAAATTGACACCTGCGGGGGTCCTGCCCCATCAGGCGTCCATTTTTTCGTTTGTTAAGGTATCACCCACAGGAACATGGCCGCACCCAGCGCGACCATCATCAACCCGTACCACAGCCGAATCCGGCTGCTGTGTTCGCGATCGCATCGTCATCGCTCCCAGGTGAAGACGCGCTCGGCGGCGTCTACCTCGACGAGCCTGAGCGTGATCGTCCCGGCGCCATCGAGGACCGAAGTCCCGTCCGCTTCCGCCGGGAAGGACAGGGTGCCGCTGACGTGGTGCCCGCCGAGCGGCGCGTCCCAGGCCAGGGCTGCCACGGTCCGGCCGGTATCGGTGGTCAGCGTGGTCAGGAGGGCCAGGTCCATGCTCAGTTCGACGGAGTGGGTTTCCAGGCTGACCTGGAAATCGAGCGTCGCTCCCGGCCGTTCAAGGTTGAGCGGCGTGATCTCCACGGTGACCGCCCCCTGTTCGTCCATGAGCGGGGTCAGCGTCTCCCAGCCGCCCCGGACTTCCGGTCCGGCATCCGGTGCGACTGTAACGACCGGGGCGGGAGTTTGAGCGAGGCTGCAGCCGGCCAGGACCAACACAAGGGCGAGCCACGCAAAGATATTTATTGATTTCATGCCGTCTCCAGGCAGCCGGCCATGTGGGCGATGGCTTTGCTGCGTTCACGCAAAAGGATTAAGAGCATGACGGCGATGCCTGCCAGCGTCGTCCCCAACCCGACGAACATGAATAGGGTCTGGTATTCGGCCAGGAAGGCGGCGGCCGCCGTCAGGCCCAGGATGGGAAGTACATCGGCGACGTGATGGGCGCAGCAGGCGACCATCGCCAGGGTGGAGGTCCCGCCGCCGGCCCCGGTCAGGGCACCGGACGGCCCGGCGTGGTCCACCGGGACGAACAGCCGTTTTTTGAGAATCGTGTAGAGGGCCATCTGAACGCCGAAACCCAGGATGATGGGGACGACGATCCAGCGCTCCTCCCAGAAGAGATCGAGGGCGTGGTCGAAGCTTTCCGCCCAGGAGACGATCCCGAAATACAGGCCTGCGAGCAGCGCGGACCCTGCGAGGCCGGCGCCGACCGGCCACAGGATCCGCCGCGTTTTCGAAATTACACGCACGTTGGAAATCGGCATGGGTAGATTATCTTCCCCGGGGCGCGGCCTGTCATGCGCAATCCGGCGTGTTTCCGCACAGGCAAAAATGCCTACCCGAAGGCACGCTAATCGGCGCTTGGGCCTGACTCCGCTTTTGCATATACTCGGAGCGTCATGAACGGACAGGCACCTTTCCGGATTTACTATTCCGACGGTGAAACGGTGATTCGCCAGGCGGCCGAAAGCCTGGAAGCGGCCGGCCTGCGTGTGTTTAAAACATTCGACCTCCGCTCGGCCTGCGCCTCCTTTACCGACAACAATTGCCCGCATCACGGCTCCGCTCCCTGCGACTGCCAGCTGGTGGTTCTTCTGATCTATGGACCCGATGATCCGCCGATCAGCCTGGTCCTGCACAGCCATCGCGGGCTAACCGAACTGCAGTGGGACGAAGCGCCTGAATCGCGGCCAAATCCGGCCGGCCAGGCTTTCATCGTCCAAGTCTTGAATGGAAGCGTTGATTTACCGGCTCACATCGACGCGGAGGCCTACGCAGATGTCGAATGACGCCCAACGGGAGAAGATCCACATGCCAAGCGAACTTGCTTTACCCGAGACCATCAGCCTGTCCATCAGGGGGATGACGTGCGCGTCTTGTGCGGCGCACGTTGAAGGGGGATTGGCCGATGTGCCCGGCGTAGTCAGCGCTGCCGTCAACCTGGCGACCGAACGGGCGAATGTAAGCTATATCTCCGGCATGGCGACCATGGCCGATTTCAAGAAAGCCGTTGCGGCGACCGGTTATCAGGTTTTGGAGTCAGAAGGTGCCGAGAAAGGAAACATGAACACGTCCTCATCCGAAGAAACACCGAACGCTGTCGCTCCCGTCCCACCGCGGGCTGCTTTGCCGGTGCGCATCGGCCTCGTGTTTGTCCTTCTCTCATTCCTGACCGGACTGGGCGGCGGCTACCTGGTCTGGGGGCGGATTGAGTCTGACCCGGTCCAGGGCGAGGACTCACCGGAGCACACACACGAGGATCCGATGGTGGCCCTGGTCCGCCAGATCAATCCACCGGAGGGGCTTGTCTTGCCGGTGAGTTACGGCGACCTGGGCCCCCGGCTGCTGGCAGCCGGGGCGATCGACTACGGCCTGTTCCTGAGCCTGTACGAACAAAGAGGGCAGCCGCTGACGGAAGCGGAGCAGGAAATTCTGGCGGTGGGCAGCCGGGATGCAATCGTTTTCACCCGCCAGAACGCAAATTTCCTGCTAAACTTTTTCTGGGCAGTCGGTCTCGCGAACCGGAACCCGATCCTTCTGGAAGGGCCCATGATGAAATACGGAGAGGGGGAGATCGGGCGCTTCGCCTCGACCGGGGGCTGGACGATCGGGGCAAAAGACGCGGTGGAGCTATTTGCCGGCGTGCATCTGATCCACCTCACGGAGGAACAGCAGGCCCGGCTTGAGAATGTGGCCGCCCAGGTCTACCGCCCGTGCTGCAACAACCCGACCCACTTCCCGGATTGCAACCACGGGATGGCGATGCTGGGGCTGCTGACGCTCCTGGCTTCGCAGGATGCGACGGAAGCGGAGATGTACGCTGCCGCTAAATACGCCAACGCCTTCTGGTTCCCGCAGCAGACCCTGGAGCTGGCGCTGTTCTTTCAGGCCTCCCAGAATCAGGAGTTTGCGGCGGTGGATGCCTCGCTCCTGGTGGGGGAGAATTTCTCATCCGGCCAGGGATATCAAAACGTCCGTAATTGGCTGGCCGGACAGGGGATTCTCGAACAGTCCCCGGGCGGCGGCGGCAGTTGTGGTGTGTAGCAGATGGATCGGCCGGCGACCGCCCCAGCCGTGGGCTCAACTCTCTCGCCCTCGTCGCCTTGACCGCGGCCGCACGCCTGCTGCTGGAGACTTTTCGCGGGGAAAGCCTGCTCCAGGCGGCCGGGCTACGCGCCGCGCAGGTCATCGCTCTAACGATCCTGAGGCTCGCGCTCAGCTTGATGCGGAAATGGGCTTTGAACGAGCAAGGAATATAATGAAAGGTATGCGGATGTCCTCTTCTTCGTCGCTCACCGAGACAGACCGGCTTGCATCCTCCGTGTCATACTTGAAGCCCCCCCGGCTGTCTGCCTCAGACCGTTTCGTTCTCTGGTTCAGCCGCCGCTGGCTGCTGGTCTTCAGCCTCTCCTACGGCCTCTTCGTCGGACTGCCGTTCCTGGCGCCGGTTTTCATGCAGATCGGCTGGGACGCGCCCGGACGAGCTGTCTACTTCTTCTACACCTTCTTATGCCACCAGCTCCCCCAGCGGTCGTTTTTCCTGTTCGGCCCGCAGGGGATGTACGACCTTTTGACCATCCAGGCCGCTTGGGATAACACCCTCAACCCTTTGGTACTGCGCCAGTTCGTCGGGAACCCGGAGATGGGCTGGAAGGTGGCCTGGTCGGACCGGATGGTCTCGATGTACGGGAGCATCCTCGTGTTCGGTTGGCTCTGGTATCCGCTCCGAAAGCGGCTTAAAGCCCTGCCGCTCTGGGGTTTCGTCCTGCTCAGCCTGCCGATCTTCCTGGACGGCAGCACGCACTTTTTGAGCGACATGGCCGGGATCGGGAGGGGCTTCCGCGATTCGAACGCCTGGCTGGCCGTACTCACCGGTGACGCGTTCAGGTCAGCTTTCTACGCCGGGGACACCCTGGGATCCTTCAATTCCTGGATGCGCCTGGTGACCGGGATCTTGTTTGGTATCGGGATCGTCTGGTATGGAGCCCCTTACATCGAAGAAATCGCCCTCGGCACGCGCCAACGTATCGAGCTGCGTTTACAGGCGATGCAAATCTTATCGGAGAGATTCATTGAACGAATTAAAGAAACCCGAGCGTGATTTCCCGGTCGTTTACGTCTACGTGGTCAGTGCGATCGTGATACTCGGGCTTCTTGTCTGGAGCTTCGTGCGTTCGATGGAGGAAAACGATACCCGGCAGGCCAGCGTGGAAATGCCCGGCCAGGGGTTTGTCACGATCAGCTTTTCCACCGATCCCTATCCTCCGCTGCCTTCCGGAACGGTGCAGTTGAACTTGATGGGGATGAACAGTCGCAATCTCATGGTCGATCTTGGGCCGGAAATCCCGTTCACGTTCGGCCCCGTGGGGAGCGAATCTCCGCAAGGTCGCGGGAGCGCGGCGCCGTTAGGGGATGGTAACTATCAGGCAGACGTGCAATTCATTGTACCGGGTACGTACTGGTTGCTCTTCGACCTTGGCAGCGGCAGAACCGTGCGCTTTCAAATCAGGGTCGAACCGGCTCAGTGAAGACACGATTGGAGGAGGAATACAGGGACGGTCCAATGAAATGCGAGCGTGTGGTGTGAAAAAGTCGGGGTTTCGAATTCTGGGGGGATTGTTTGCACTCGCCGTTTTCAGCGTGGGGCTCTATTCCCTGCCTGCGGTGCGCACACGTCTTGACTGGCGGATTTCCGAATGGCAGGCGCGGATCAAGTACGCGCTCTCCCCTCCGGAAGAAGTGGTATTCATACCCGAAAAGCGGGAAATCCTCCTTACGCCTTTGTCCGGCCCGGCTGGCTTGCCCTCTGACGGGGCACATCCGGCAGCGTCAACCCCCATGCCCCTCGACCCCACGCCGGCGCCGGAGCCCACAATTCCGCCGGCCCAGACGGCGACTCCTCTGCCGGAACGCGTGCAACTGACCGGCTTCCGCCACGAATTTCAGACATGGAACAACTGTGGGCCGGCCACGCTCTCCATGGCGCTTTCTTTTTGGGGTTGGCAGGGTGATCAGGTCGCGGCTGCTGAATATCTCAAGCCTAACCCGCGTGACAAGAACGTTATGCCATATGAAATGGCCGCCTATGTCAGAGATGAAACAGAATTCCAGGTCACCATGCGCGTGGGCGGGGATTTAGATATCCTCAAACGTTTCCTCGCGGCCGGGCTGCCCGTCATTCTGGAAAAAGGGCTTGAAGGTCCGAATATCGAAGGCTGGATGGGGCACTATGTGTTCGTCACGGGTTATGACGACGCAGAAAGGCAGTTTATCACGCAGGATTCGTTCCTCGGCGCCGACGTACATGTGGGATACGAGACGCTTGAGGCGTTCTGGCGGGCGTTCAATTTCACGTATCTCCTGGTTTATCCTCCAGAGCGAGAGGCGGATGTGCTGGCGATTCTGGGGTTGCAAGCCGACGAAGCGGGCAATGCCGGCCACGCACTGCAAATCGCCTCAGAGGAGATTTACAGCTTACCTGGACGAAACCAGTTTTTCGCCTGGTTTAATCGTGGCACCAACCTGGTTGCTTTGCAGGATTATACGGGGGCCGCCGCATCATACGACGAGGCCTTCGCCTTGTATGCAGCGCTACCCGAAGAAGCACGCCCCTGGCGGATGATGTGGTACCAGACCGGGCCGTATTGGGCGTATTATTACACGGGCAGGTATACCGATGTCCTCAATTTGGCGACCACCACCCTGGACGCCATGAGTGAACCCGTCCTCGAGGAAAGCTACTACTGGCGTGCCCTGGCCCGCGAAGCCTTGGGAGACGTACCTGGGGCGATCGAAGATTTACAAACCAGTCTGAACCACCACCCCGGTTTTGCCCCCAGTTTGGGCCAGTTGGCTCGGCTGGGCGTAGAGATGCCGTGACGTCTTGGAGTCTATGATGCGAAAAACATTCTTGATTGCCTTGTTCGCCCTTGGCGTTCTTCTTCCGGCCTGTGGTGTACAGTTTGATCCTGAAGTGACTCCAGCCACAGATAAGCTCACCTTCCTGTTCTTCTTCACCGATGGTTGAATTCCTTGAATGAACATGGAACCCGTCGTGAACGGGTTAGAAGAACGGTATCGGGATCGAATCGAATTCCGCGCGCTGGATGCCAACGGTCCGGAAGGGCAAACAGCCTTTCGTGCGTATGCACTGCCCGGACACCCGGGTTTTGTGTTGCTCAACCCGGAGGGAGATGTGCTTTGGAAGGGGTTTGGGGAACAAAGCGAAGAGAATCTCGCCGCCCAACTTGAAAGTTTTCTGCAGCGGTAAGTCCAGCTCGACCCTCCAATTGCTGGAGGGGGTATCGAGGAATCAAGTATGAACGAACAAAAAGGCACGATTTTGATTACAGGCACCAGCGGCAGGATCGGCTACCCGCTGGCCAAGCGTTTGTCAGAATCGTTTAACGTAGTCGGCTTTGACCGGCGCGCGCCGTCTCATCCCCCGCCCAGCGCCGAATGCCTTTACGTGGACTTAACTCTCGATGAAAGCCTGGGCCGCGGGCTGCAAGCCATCCGCGAGCTGCACGGCAACCGCATCGTCTCAGTGGTTCATCTCGCCGCTTATTACGATTTTTCCGGCGCGCCGAGTCCGCTCTATGATGAAGTCACGGTGCGCGGCACCGAGCGCCTGCTGCGCATGTTGCAGGATTTTGAAGTCGAGCAGTTTATATTTTCCAGCACCGACCTGGTGCATGCACCCTCTGCGCCCGGACAACGCATCAACGAAGATTCGCCGCTCCAGCCCAAGTGGCCCTATCCGGAGTCGAAGGTCAAGACCGAGCAGGTAATCCACGCTGAACGCGGCAAGATCCCCGCTGTCATCCTGCGCATTGCCGGCGTCTACAATGACCTGTGCAATTCCATTCCGCTGGCGCAACAAATACAGCGCATCTATGAGCACGATATCACTGCCTATCTCTTTCCTGGCGAGGTCTCCGCCGGTCGTCAGGCGTTCGTGCATAACGAAGACCTGCTGGATTCGATCATGCGTGCGATCGCGCGTCGCAAGGAATTGTCGCCCGAAGTGATCCTACTCATCGGCGAGCCCGAATCGCCAAGTTTTGAGGAATTACAGCGTGACTTTGAACGCTTGATCCACGGCGGGACAGCGAAAATTTTCCGCGTGCCCACGTGGTTCGCCAAGTTTGGGGCGGTCGCGCAAGAGCGGCTACTTGGGCGTCCCTCCTTTGTCAAACCATGGATGGTAGACCTCGCCACCGACAATTTCGAGCTCGACATCACGCGTGCCCGCACGATCCTGGGCTGGGAGCCCAAGCACTCGCTGCGCGACACGCTGCCGAAAATGATACCGGCGCTCAAAGCCGATCCGCTTGCGTGGTACCGCGAGAATGAGATCAAGCCGCCGTTGTGGCTGCGCGAACTGGCACCCTCAGTCGATCAGGCGAAAGAGATTGAGCCTCATGAGTTGATGCGGTTGGGCAAAGAGGTGCGGCGTGCGATCACGATGCCCAATCCAATGGCTGTACCCGGACCGGCGGAGCACAAGAAAGGATCTGAACATGGCAAAACATGATATGACAAACATGGACGATTCGAATGCAAGTAACAATGACTCTATGGCAATGAATATGAGCGAGCCTGACCAGGGCAATGATGGCGTGCGCGCGATAGAGTTGAAGCTCGAACAGATGCGCGCACAGCAAAGACAGTTGGAACAGGCGTACCAACGCGAAGTGGCAGCGCAGAAAAAAGAAGACGCCAGGGCGCACGAGCTGATGGAAAGCGACCCGCGTGGGCATATTCAGATGATGAAGATGGAGCAAGAACACCGGCAGTTGGCGCTCGAACTCCCACGCCTACTGCTGCGGCGCGAAGCACAAGTCTACCAGGAACTGCAGAGCGCCCAGGAGGCAGCGAGGACCAGGATACCCGAGACCGGAAAAATGATGGGGGAGATGGTGGCCATGGCGCGTTGGTCGCAGATTCCGCTGCTCGTATTGGGCTTGTGGCTGATCGTCAGTCCCTTCTCGATCGGTTATCGCAGTGTGCCGCTGATCTGGAGCGACGTGATCAGCGGCATTCTGGTCACTGCGCTGGCAGTGATCGCCTTTCGGACAGGACGCGCCTGGGCCGCGTGGGCGAATACGTTTGTGGGCTTATGGCTGGCTTTCGCCCCGCTCGTCCTTTGGGCGCCGGACGCCGCCGCGTACGCAAACGGTACACTGGTGGGCGTGCTCGTGATTGTGTTCGCCATCCTCGTCCCGATGATGATGCAGATGGCGGGGCCTGAAGTGCCGCTCGGCTGGTCGTACAACCCTTCGACCTGGCCGCAGCGCGCCCCGGTCCTGGCCCTCGCCCTCTTGAGTTTCTTCCTGTCGCGCCACATGGCTGCCTTCCAATTGGGCCATATCTCCTGGGCATGGGATCCGATTTTTGGCGACGGCACAGTCCTGGTTCTCGCTTCTGATCTGTCTAAATCATTTCCCATCTCAGATGCGGGACTGGGTGCGTTCATCTATCTCGTCGAACTCCTGTCGGGTTTTATGGGCGACCCGCGCCGCTGGCGTACCATGCCGTGGATGGTGGCCCTCTTTGGCCTGATGGTGGTACCGCTCGGCGTCGTCAGTGTCGTGCTGATTATGTTGCAGCCGGTCGTCGTCGGTGCGTGGTGTACGGCGTGTCTGCTCTCCGCACTGTTTATGCTGATTATGATGGCGCTTTCGCTCGACGAAGTGATCGCGATGATCCAGTTTTTGGCGCAGACCCGGCGTGCAGGCGAATCGGTGTGGCGCACGTTCTGGCGCGGCGGAGACGCCCAGGGTGATAACCTGACGCCGCATCGTCCAAAGACCACTGATCCACGCCAGATGTTCTGGGGCGTGACGGTGCCGTGGAATCTGCTCGTGAGCGCGCTGCTGGGTGCGTGGCTGATGGTTGCACCCGCAGTCTTTCAAACCCAGGGACGGACGGCACACAGCGATCATATACTCGGCGCGCTGATCGTGACGGTCGCCATCGTCGCCTTTGCGGAGGTGACCCGCGCTGCTCGTTTTATCAACATCGCACTGGCGCTCGCCATTATCGTATTGCCCTGGGTATTCGGTGGAGCGACGCTCGCATCAGGCATCAACGATCTGATTATCGGTGTGCTGATTATTGGATTAAGCATTCCGCCGGGCAAGATCAAGAATACATACAGCGGTTGGAATGCGCTGATCGTATAAGCCGCATAGCGCAAGATCCCAATGTCGGAGGACCTGCAGGATGGTCCCGCAGGCGGAGGTCTGGCCGTTGCCGACCGGCTTGCGATCAACCAACAGGACGCGACAGCCGCGCAGCTGATTGGCGACCGCCAGGCCCGCAAAACTGGCCCCGGCGATGATCACATCGTAATCCTACACAGGAAAGTGGTCGCGCAGAGTTGCGTGTCCATTTTCTCAGGCGCCCGGGAATTCACTCCACGATCAATTTGCCGCGCAGCATCCCCATTCTGCACTGGAACCCGTATTCGCCGGGCTGTTCCGGGGTGAATTCAAGGGCGACCGGTTCTCCTTCGGGAAGGAGCGAGCTCCGGTTAAAATCCGGGAACAGCACCTCTTCGGAACAGGCAGCGCTTTCCTGGCGGGTGAAAGTGAAGCGGACCGGCTGCCCGGCCTTGACGACGATCACATCGGGGCTGTAGCCTCCCTTGACGGTGACGGCGACTTCCTGCGCGCCGCCCGCGCCGGCGACGGCCCGCATCTGCCCTTTCGGGGCAAACCAGAAAAACCAGGCGATAAAGATGCTGAGGGCAGTCCCGCCCAAAGTGACGATGATTTGTGCAGTGGTCATGTACTTTTCTCCATGAAAGCCCTGACACGTTTCGGCCTGCCGGGGCCGGGAATCGTTATTAACCGCTGAAGCCGGGCCGGAAGCCGCGCAGACGGTTGGCGTTGCCAACAACGGTGACGGACGAGAAGGCCATCGCCGCTCCGGCGATCAACGGGTTGAGCAGCAATCCGAAAAAGGGGAACAGGATGCCCATCGCAACGGGCACCCCCAGGGCGTTGTAGATAAACGCCCCGAACAGGTTTTGTTTGATGTTCCGCATGGTAGCCCGGCTGACCTCGATCGCCGTCACGACGCCTTTCAGACTGCCCTTAATCAGAGTGATGTCGGCCGCCTCGATGGCGACATCCGTCCCGGTGCCGATGGCCAACCCAATGTCGGCCTGCGCCAGGGCGGGGGCGTCGTTGATGCCGTCGCCGACCATCGCCACTTTTTTCCCTTCGGCCTGCAAAAGCTGGACGTTGTGCGCTTTGTCCTCCGGCAGCACTTCGGCCAGCACCCGGTCTATGCCCACCTGCCGGGCGATCGCATCGGCGGTGCGCCGGTTATCGCCGGTGATCATGACGACTTCGAGGCCCATCTTTTTGAACCCGGCGATAGCCTGGGCCGAGTCCGCTTTGACCGTATCGGCGACGGCAATGATGCCGGCCGCCTGCCCGTCAATCCCCACATACATCGGGGTTTTGCCCTCGTCGGCCAGTCGTGCAGCTTGTGTTTCCAGGTTGCCGAGTGTGATCTTCTCCCGCTGCATCATCTTCAGGTTGCCCAGCGCCAGCCGGCGCTTTTCCACCATTGCGAGCACGCCATGGCCGGGCACGGCCTCGAAACTTCCTGGGGAAACGAGCGGCAGATCGCGGGACCTGGCTCCCTCCACGATCGCCTCCGCCAGGGGGTGTTCGCTGACCGTCTCGACCGAGGCCGCAAGCCGGAGCACTTCTTCCGTGGTCCAGGCGCCGGTCACAACCACGTCGGTCAGTTCCGGCTGGCCTTTGGTGATCGTGCCGGTCTTGTCCAGGACGACGATTTTGATTTCCTGTGCGGTTTGCAACGCTTCCCCGGAGCGGATCAGGATGCCGTTTTCTGCCCCTTTGCCGATCCCAACCATCAAACTCATCGGCGTGGCCAGCCCCAACGCACACGGGCAGGCAATGATCAGGACCGTAACAGCCGTGACCAAAGCATAGACCAGTTGCGGCTGCGGGCCAAAATCAAACCAGATCATGAATGTGACAACGGCCAGGATCATGACAATGGGCACAAAGTAGCCGGAAACGGTATCCGCCAGGCGGGCGATGGGGGCCTTAGAATTTTGAGCCTCTTGCACCATCCTGACGATCTGGGCCAGAGCCGTGTCCTTGCCGACCTTGGTGGCCCGGAATTTGAACGCGCCGGTTTTGTTAAGAGTCGCACCAATGACCTCATCGCCCAATTTTTTGGAAACGGGAAGGCTTTCGCCGGTGAGCATGGATTCGTCCACCGCGGAACTGCCTTCGACGATGAGCCCGTCCACCGGCACTTTTTCTCCGGGGCGGACCTGGATCATATCGCCCACCAGCAGTTCTTCCACGGGAATGTCCATCTCCTGCCCATCCCGGATGACACGGGCGGTTTTAGCTTGCAGCCCCATCAGTTTCTTGATCGCTTCGCTCGTCCGGCCCTTGGCGCGCAGTTCCAACGCCTGCCCCAATACCACCAGAGCGATGACGACGGAAACCACATCGTAGAACGGCTCAGAGGTCCCTTCCGGGAAGATGGTTGGGGAGAGAATGGCTGCCGTGGAGTACAACCAGGCCGCGGCCGTGCCGGTGGCGATGAGTGTGTTCATGTTGGCTGCCCGGTGTTTGAGGGCCGCCCAGGCGCCGGTGAAGAAATCGCTGCCCGACCAGAGCAGGACCGGCAGCGTGATCAGCGCTGCAACTCCCCACACCAGCCGCAGGGTTGGCATGTTCCAATCCCGAACGATCGGCACATATTGTGGATAAGCGGTGAGGAGAACCGGGATGGAGATGACCGCCGCGAACCAGAATTTCGCCATCAAACGGCGGTATTCCCGTGCGTGGGCCTCCTGCTGTTTGTCTACGGGTTCCTCGCTGGCCGCCGGGCGAGTGCTTCCTTTTCCAAGGCCAATGACCGGAATTTCCAACCGGGCCAACGGAAAATCAGGGTTGTACCCGGTCGTCGGCGAACCGGCCGGGGGGTTTTCCGGCGGTTGCGGGACTTCGGCATGGGCGAACTTGCGCGGGTCTGCGTCAAACATCTCCCCACAGGCCTGGGAGCAGAAATAAAACGTCTGGCCCATGTGCTCTCTCGTGGCAGACGCAGAAACGGGATCGACATCCATCCCGCATATGGGATCAGTGAGCATGGTTCATTTCCTTAATCCTTCCCATCCGCAAATTCCCCAGCAGATGAGCAGGACCAGTACGAAGATTACCCCCGCTGCCGCAAGGGCGATGTTCGCCCCGAATGTGGGCAGGATAATGAGCCCGACGAGCGGCAACGTGCACAACCAGACGAGGATGGCAAGCATCATCGCGTCGGAGGCGAAGAGGGTATGAATCTTTAACCATTTCATGGTTCGCCCTCCTGAAAGAGGTACTGTTCCAAAAGCATACTGATAAGTTTGCCGGGGCATAAGCGTATAATGGCGGAGGTGGATGCAAGCATTTATGCCTGTATTTAAAACGCCAGCCTATCCCTGGTCCGGGGATAGGCTGATGGAGGGAAAACGCGTTTTTTGCCGAGCCGTTATCGAAGATCGCTTTTCATCTGCTCGTATTCATCTCGGCCGATCTCCCCGCGGGCGTAGCGTTGCCCCAGTATCTCGAGCGGGGTCGAGCCGCCTCCTGCCGGGGGTTGGGAAGCGCGTTGGCCGTTCCGCGACAGCGCGGTCACCAGCCAGACGGCCAGGGCGATCAAGCCCCCCCAGAAAAGCACCATCAGCAGCAGACCGAAAATCCCCATGAAACCGAAGCCGGTCATCATCTGGCAGACTCCTTTACAGATTTATGTCCGCAAGTATTTCGTGAAATTGTTCGCGCGTGATCTCCCCGCGGGCGTAGCGCCCCTGCAGGATCTCCCTGGGACCGGAGGTCCCGCCGGATGATCCGAACGAGTCTCGCCGGCCGAGATCGGTCGAAGTGAAACGCCTCACCAGCCAGACGATCAACCACACCACCGTCACGATCACGCCGATGTTGAACAACAGGCCGAGGATCATCCCAAACCAGCCGAAATTTCCCAGCCCCCCATTCCCCCAAAACCGTGCATTCCGCCACCCATCATGGTGACACCTCCTGTGTTGATTTAAGCTCGATGACCGAGTTGTGTTTTCTTAAGTATAGAAACAGTAACTGCTCGGCCTCTGGCTCTTATTTTATGAAAAATGGGATGCGCGCGGGCTGCGCCCCCGCGCGCACCCCATTTTTCCCACATTCTCAGCGACGGGCTGAGAGTTACAAGAAATATTAGTACAACAAAGTAATGTTTGAACGAAGGACGCGTAAAGATTCTGTAAAGGACGATCTGAGCGTCTTCCCGATTCTTACCCACTTCTATCAAAAAGGAGATGGGCCAAACGGCGCGACTGGTGTGCGCAAAAGTGCGTATGCCCACCCAGTCAAGCATCCGGTATTCTATTTGATGGTTTTGGGCCGTCTGGCACCGGCCGACCTGTCTGAATATATCAAGACATTGCCATGGACCAATTTCTTAACCGCCGCGAATTTCTGAAAATCTCCATGCTGGGGGCCGCTGCATCGGCTTTTCGCCCTCATAAGCGTGCTTACCTGTTCCAGGTCTTCCCGAATGGGGAACGCCTGGGCCGCGTCACCGCCGCCGGGCTGCCCCTGAAGACCAGGCCCCATGCCGACGCGCCGACCATCCGCACGCTTTACGAGGACGAAATCGTCGTCGTCCTGCGCCGGCTCACGGGTTCCCAACCCTTCCGCATCAACCAGACCTGGATCGAGACGCCCGAAGGTTATCTCTGGTCGCCGGCCGTCCAGCCGGTCCGGAACGAACCCAACCCGCCGGTCCGGGGCCTGCCGGAGACCAGCCTCGGCCCGGGGATGTGGGCCGAAGTGACCGTGCCCTACGCGGAGCTTGTCCTGGACAACCCGCCGGCGCGCGCTCCCTGGCTGAACTACCGCATCACAACCCTGGGCCTGCCCGCGCGCTTTTTCTACACCCAGATCGTCTGGGTCGACCGGATCCGGGAGGACGAGACCGGGCAGGTGTGGTACCGCCTGAACGAGCGCTACGGCTCCGGCGACCGCTTCTGGGCACAGGCGGAGGCATTTCGCCCTCTCACTCCGGAGGAGATGCACCCCCTCAGCCCGGAGGCGGAGGAAAAACGCATCGAGGTCAATATCGCCTACCAGACGATGTCCTGCTTCGAGGCGGGCCGGGAGGTGTATTTTGCGCGCGTTTCAACCGGCGCCCTATACAATGCTTTCGGTGAGCGGGTGGACGCCTGGGAAACGCCCCTCGGCGAGCACCGCATCTGGCGCAAGACCGTTTCCCTGCCGCTGAGTGGGGGCAGCGCCTCTGCCGGCTGGAGCCTGCCTGCCGTGGGTTGGATCAGCCTGTTCGTCGGCTCGGGCGTGGCGTTCCATTCGACCTACTGGCACGACAACTACGGCGAGCCGACTTCGCGAGGCTGCGTCAACTGCGCCCCGGACGACGCCAAATGGGTCTTCCGGTGGACGTTGCCATCGGTCCCGTACGATCCCGGGG
Organism: Anaerolineales bacterium; assembly: GCA_035512695.1. Lineage (GTDB taxonomy): Bacteria > Chloroflexota > Anaerolineae > Anaerolineales > JABWBV01 > DATDOR01. Next base: position 21,691 of record DATKDL010000179.1, read on the forward strand.
ATGTGACCGTCGGGATGCCCGGCGGGACCCCGGTCAGGGTGGTCGAGCTGTGATACAGGTCACGCCCCGGACAAGCTGCTGGGATCTGTTTGCGGCGGTTATTAAAGCGAGACAGGCCACGTGAGTGGCCTGTCCTGTTTCGGAAGGTGCAGTTGTGGTTTTCAGCGATCGCAGTGCCCGCTTCCGGGAGCGAAATCCCCATCCAGCATGCCGTCCATATGGATACGCATCCCATTGGCAAATTCTCGGCTGACCACCCCGTCATCAACGGCCTGATCCAGGGCCGTGTCACGGGAGGTTTGCATCAAGGTCCAGGCTTCGTCGGTCGTCAGTCCCTGCGCTTCGGCGATGTCCCAGAATGTCTCACCGGCCGAATGGCGGGCGTCGAATTCCTCGGAGCTGAGACCCAGCGCGGTGGCCATGGCCGGGTGCATGATTTCGTGCAGCGCGTCCATCTCGCCGCCCATCATTCCTGGCCCAAAACCATCCCCCATCATCCCGGGGCCGTAGCCGGTGAACGGCGTCGGGGTCTGGGTTTGCGCGTATGCGTAACCGGCGATGCCCAGGGCGAGCACGGCCACGCCGGTGATGGCCAGTATGAACAAGGTCTTCTTCATCATGTTTCTCCTTCGTAACTGCCCGGCCTCGATGCTTTCGACAAGGCCTGAACAGTCGCTCACGTTTTATCACCCGAAATATATCCGGCTCGTATGAAGTGTGATTGAAGGATGGATAAAGATATGGTAAAGCTTGAGTCGAGATGTGCCTGGGAACGATCAAGAGAACGTCTGATTTGTTGATGCCCGGCCAGATCAGGGATTGGCCGCGCCGTCCCCGGACCCGCCGGCGGGCAGGCAGAACGTGAAAATGCTGCCCACCCCGACCCCCGCGCTTTCGACCCAGATCCGGCCCCCGTGCGCCTCGACCAGGCGCCTGGCGATCGTCAGCCCGATCCCGCTGCCGCCGCCGGTGCGCGAGCGGGATTTGTCCGCCCGGTAAAACCGGTCGAAAATGTGCGGTTGGTCCGCGGGGGAAATGCCGATCCCGGTATCGACGACCGAAACCAGGACCCACCGGCCTGCCGGCGCCGGCTCATCGCCGATTCCGGTGAGGCGCCGCTCAAGCTCCCGTCTCCCGGCTGTCGTGATCCGGACTCGCACAGACCCGTTTCCCGGTGTGTATTGCAGGGCGTTGTCGAGCAGGTTGGTGAGCACCTGGATGATCCGGTCCTCATCGGCCGTCACGGGGGGCAGCTCGTCCGCCGGGTCCACGCCTAGCGCGACCCCCTTCCCGTCGTACCGTGGTCTTATTCGGGCGGCGACGGCCTGAACCAGCGTCTCGACCCGGATAGGTTTGAGTTCCAGGCGGAAGGCCCCGGACTCCACCCTGCTGAGTTCCTGCAGATCGTTCACCAGTCGGCCCAGCCGGTCCGCCTCGAGGTGCAGCTGCCGGAACGTGGCCGGGTCCGCGGGCAGCACGCCGTCGACCAGCGCTTCCAGGGACCCCTGGATCGTGGTCAGCGGCGTGCGCAGTTCGTGGGCGATGTCCCCGATCAGCCGGCGGCGCATGGCCTCGGTTTGCTCCAGCTGCGCCGCCATCGTGTTGAAACTCCCGGCGAGCTGGTCCAGCTCGTCCTCCCGGCCGGGCTGCGAGGGCAGGGGCACCCGCTCGCCGTACTCGCCCGCGGCGATCCGGCGGCTGGCCGCGGTGAGCGCCAGGACCGGCGCGATGATCCGGCGGGCGATCAGATAGCTTGCGGCCCCGGCCACCAGGACGGCCGCGAACGCGGCGAGAAGGAGGGTCTCGTTGAACGCGGCCCGGAAACTCGCGAACAGATCTCCCTCCGCCTCACCCATCATACCCATGCCTCCCATCATCTCATCGCCCATCATCCCGCTCATGTGCCGGCCGAACGCATTGGGGATGGCGAATTCCGCCGCAACCGCCAGGACGGCGACCCCAACGAGGATCACAGCCAAATAGGACAGGAAGAGTTTCCAGGCCAACCGGCGGCTCGGGTTTCGATCCGATTTCATAATCGCTCATCCTCAAACCGGTAGCCGACCCCGCGCACGGTCGCGATCACATCCGCGCCCAGTTTCCGGCGGACGTGCCCGAGATGGACGTCCACCACGCGGATCTCCCCGAAATAATCCGTCCCCCAGACTTTATCCAGCAGTTGCTCCCGGGTGAGGACCATCCCACGGTGTTCGGCCAGGACCCGCAGCAGGTCGAACTCGGTGGTTGTCAGCTCGACAGGATCGCCGTCCACCCACGCCATCCGGGCGGCCGGATCCAGACGCACCCGCCGGAAGGATAAGACCTCCCCACCGGCCGGGCCGGCTTCCTGACGCATACGGCGCAGCCCGGCCTTGATCCGGGCGACGAGCTCGCGCGGGCTGAAGGGCTTGGTCAGGTAATCGTCCGCCCCGACGGAGAGCCCGACGATCTTGTCGGTCTCTTCGGTCCTGGCCGTGAGCAGGATGACGTAGGCATTTGATTCACGCCGGAGACGGTTGAGCACTTCCAGCCCGTCCAGCCCGGGGAGCATGACGTCGAGGACGACCAGGTCGGGTTTAAAGGCGCGGACGGCCCGCAGCCCCGCTTCGCCGTCGGCGGCGGTGTGGTATTCGTACCCCTCAGCGCGCAGGTAAGCCGTGACCAGGTTCAAGATGCCGGGTTCGTCGTCGACGACGAGGATCTTGGCGTTGGACATCAGATAAATCATATCCGGAAAATGGGCGTACAGGTAACGCTGGGCGATGTCCACGGCCTCTTCGGGGGTGACCGGCATCTCGGCGTCGCGGGCGATGCAGTAGAAGACGGTCTGCTGGTAACCCCGGAACGTCTTGTCCAGGGCGGCGATGCTCCCCAGCCACTTCACGTACGCCATCCCATACCAACCCGGCACGATCAGGCGCAGCGGGGTCCCGCGGCCGATCTGCCGGATCGCCTCTACGAAAGAGGGCCAAGTACGGTTATCATTGCGATATGACCGCACGCGCCGCCCGGCCGCTCCGTATTGCCTTCCTCCTGGCCTTCGGCCTGCTCCTCCTCGCCGCTCCCCCCTCGGCGCGGGCCGGGCATGCCGACCTGCCGCCGGAAGGCGCTATCTGCACCCCGCGCCGCTACCGGGAGGACCCCGAACACTGTCCGCCGCTCGGGCCGGGTCCGGCCCAGGAGCGGCTGGCCGCGGAAAGCCTCGTCTACCCGTTCCGGCCGTTCCCCGCGCACGCGCCTTCGAGGGACCTGGTCTGGAACCCCTACGCCATCGCCCGCGTCCGGGACGGTGAGAAACCAATTTTCGCCTCCCTCGATGACGCCGTCGCCGGGGAGCCGGTCTACCAGTGGCTGGAAGCCGGGTTCCGCTACGTCTCGTACATCTACGTCGAATCGCGCGGCGGCGACGACTACTACCAGATCGATTTCGGCCGCTGGATGCGCGGTAAGGACCTGGCTCCCGTCGCGGGCAGCTCCGCCTTCCAGGGCCTCGAGTTCACCGCCACGCCGCGCAACGCCTTCGGCTGGGTCCTGTTCGAGCGGGAGTCCAAGCGCAGCCCCGGCCTGGCGACCGACGATTACAACGGCGAGACCTACTACCGCTTCGACGTCGTCCAGATCTACGCCGTCCGGCAGGCCGAAGGCGGCGATTGGTACCTGATCGGCCCCGACGAGTGGCTGGAAGGCCGGCTGGTCGCCGCCGTGTTCCCGAAAACGACGCCGCCGGAAGGAGTCGACAACGGGCGCTGGATCGAGATCAACCTGGCCGAGCAGACCCTGGCCGTGTACGAAGACCACCGGCTGGTCTTCGCCACCGCCATCTCGACCGGAGGGCACGGGCAGTGGACCCGGCCCGGGCTGCACCAGGCCTACCGCAAAGTGGCCGATGAGACCATGCAGGGTTCTTTCACCCTGGATCGCTCGGATTACTACTATCTCGAAGGGGTCGTCTGGACCGTCTATTTTGACGCGGCCCGGGCGATGCACGGCGCCTACTGGCACAGCGGCTTCGGCGTCCCGCTCTCGCGCGGCTGCGTCAACCTGAGCACGGGAGATGCGCAGTGGGTCTTCAACTGGATCGAAGAGGGGGATTGGGTCTATGTCCACGACCCAAGCGGTGAGACGCCGACCGATCCGGCGCTGTACGGGGATGGGGGGGCATGAGCGGTCCGGATCGCCGTTGACCCGGACCAAACCTCACCCGGATCAGAGTTCCTGTTTTTCGAAGACGAGCCAGGCCCCGATCACGGCGGCTGCGATCAGCGGCGAGGTCAGCCCGAATAAAACGAGCACGACCCCGAGCACGACCAGGCGGGACGTCCGCCACAGTTCAAGGCATTCTTTGCGGAGCGCCGCTAGGAAGATCATGCCGCGTCTTCTTCCGAATTTTTGAAAAAGAATGTTATCTGTATCATATTTTTAGATAATATTCTCCCTCAGGAGACTTCATGGACAACCCAAACGAATATGAAACCCTCGACCCTGAAAATTGGGATGAGATGCGTGCGCTGGCTCACCGCATGGTGGACGATGCCATCACCTATCTTGAAACGATCCGTGAGAGACCGGTTTGGCAGCCGATACCTGGGGAAGTAGCGGCGCGATTAAACGTTCCCGCTCCGCATGAACCGGCGGGGGCCGAGGTAACCTATCAAGAATTTACCGAAAACATTCTGCCATATCCAATGGGGAACATCCATCCGCGCTTTTGGGGCTGGTATATGGGAGCCGGGACCGTGTTTGGTGCATTGAGTGATTTTATGGCCGCGATCATGAATCCCAATCTGGGTGGCGGGAATCACGTTGCGAATCTCGTCGAAGAACAAGTGATCAATTGGGTCAAGGAAATGATTGACTTTCCAAAAGAGGCGAGTGGTTTACTGCTCAGTGGTGGATCAATGGCGAACCTGGTGGGGCTGGCAGTGGCACGCAATACCAAAGCGGGTTTCGACGTGCGCACCTCGGGAATGCATGCCGCGCCGCAACGTTTGATGGTGTATGCGTCTGTAGAGGTTCATAGTTGTAATCAGAAGGCCTTGGAATTATTTGGGATGGGTAGTGACAGCCTGCGCAAGATCACGGTGAAGAGCGATTACACTCTGGACATGTCTGCGCTGCAACAAGCCATTGATACAGATCGTAAAGCCGGGCATCGTCCCATTTGTGTGATTGGGAGTGCGGGCACGATCAACACGGGCGCTGTGGATGACCTGAACGCCATCGCTGACTTATGCGAGAAAGAAGATCTTTGGTTCCATGTGGATGGCGCGATTGGTGCGGTCGCGGTGCTGGCGGAAAATGTCAAACCCAAGCTAAAGGGTATCGAACGCGCGGACTCGGTTGCGCTTGACCTGCATAAATGGATGCATATTCCCTTTGAGGCCGGTTGCGCCATTGTCCGCTCGGAGAAGGCACATCGCAACACCTTCTCACTGACCCCTGAATATCTGGCCCACGAAGCGCGCGGACTCGCCGCCGGTCATCTGTGGTTCAGTGATTATGGTTTGCAACTCTCGCGTCAATTCCGTGCCTTGAAAGTGTGGATGTCCATCAAGGAACATGGGCTTGATAAGTTCGGGCGCATCATCGCTCGAAATGTTGAGCAGGCCCAATACTTCGGTCAGCTGGTGGAGAAACAACCCACCCTGGAATTAATGGCCCCCATCAGCATGGATATTGTTTGCTTCCGCTTCAATCCCGGCGGATTAGATCCTGAAGCACTAAATATTCTAAACAAGGAAATTCTGATGCAACTGCATGAAAGGGGTATCGCCGTTCCATCGTACACAACCTTGAACAGTCAATATTGTTTGCGGATCGCCATCGCCAATCATCGCAGTACAAAAGAGGACTTCGACCTGCTTGCAAGAGAAGTCGTACGCATTGGAAAGGAACGAACGAAACCCCAATAGCTCGACTTCATCCATCACCAGGTTCTGGTTAGTGAAACTGCAAAACTACCGATCCGTGTAATCCGGTCAGGAAAAATAATTCAGCCATCGGATCGAGGTTCATCCTGTTCCCGTGATAATATCAGCGAATGCTCGTATCCAAACAGTTCCCGGTAGAACCCATCGGGAACACGCTCCCGATACTCCCCCTTTGATTTCCGGATGAAAACCTCCCGCAACGCACGCCTGCTCACCATCCTGTCTTTCGCCATCGCCGGACTGGTGCTGCTGGCGCTCACCGTCCTGCCCGCTAAACCGGGAACGGCGCGCTCGGGGGGTGTTCCTGTCCTCCAGACCACGCCCTCGCCCCTGCTGGATTCCGAGGTCATCGTCGTCCGTGCTTATTATGACGACTACCAGATGGTGCACGATCTTTCGACCTGGACGGAGCCGTGGGAGGTCTACTCCGATCTCGGTTTCGTCGTCCTCGGCGTCAACCGGGCCGATCTCGACCTGCTCCAGGTGCTCGGTTTCCGGGTCGAGATCGATGAAGAGGCCACCCGCGCCCTGGCTGAACCCCGCCCGATCGGACCGCAGATCGGCTACGGCGGCTACCCGACCATCCCCGGTTACGCCTGCTACCGCACCGTGGAAGGGACCTATATGACCGCCGAGGACCTGGCCGCCGCCTTTCCCACGCTGGCCAAATGGGTGGATGTCGGGGACTCGTGGGAGAAAACGCAGCCGGGCGGGGCGCCCGGCTTCGATATGATGGTCCTGGTCCTGACCAACCAGCAGGTCCCCGGCCCCAAACCTGCGCTGTTCGTCACCAGTTCGATCCACGCCCGCGAATACACCCCGGCCGAGCTGATGACCCGTTTCGCCGAAACCCTGCTCACCGGTTTCGGCAGCGACCCGGACGCCACCTGGATCCTGGACCATCACGAGATCCACCTCATGCTGCACGCCAACCCCGACGGGCGGAAATGGGCCGAGACCGGTTTCATGTGGCGCAAGAACACGGACAACGACTTCTGCACCAACAGCAACCTGCGCGGGGCCGACCTCAACCGCAACTTTTCCTTCCAGTGGGGCTGCTGCAACGGATCCAGCGGGAGCCAGTGCAGCGAGGTCTACCGCGGCTCGGGACCGGCCTCCGAACCGGAGACCCAGGCCGTCCAGGAATATCTGCGCGCCATCTTCCCGGACCAGCGCGCAGACCATCCCAGCGAACCCGCCCCCGCCGACGCCACCGGCATTTACCTGGACATCCACAGCTACGGCAAACTGATCCTTTGGCCCTGGGGATACACCGCAAACCCCGCTCCGAACGCGACCGGGCTGCAGACGCTGGGCCGCAAGTTCGCCTTCTTCAACGGTTACACCCCCACCCAGGCCGTCGACCTCTACATCACCGACGGCACCACCGACGACTTCGGCTACGGCGACCTGGGCGTGGCGTCCTACACCTTTGAGATCGGCACGGCGTTCTTTCAAAGCTGCGCTTACTTCGACAACACCCTGATCCCCGACAACATGCCCGCCCTGCTCTACGCCGCCAAAACCGTCCGCACCCCGTACCTGACTCCCGCCGGTCCGGATGCGCTCGACCTCTCCCTATCGGCCGCGACCGTCTCCGCGGGGACCCCCATCACGCTCACGGCGACCCTGAACGACATGCGTTACAACAACAGCGAGGGGACGGAGCCGGTGCAGGCCATCGCCGCGGCGGAGTATTCCATCGACGTCCCGTATTGGGACACGGCGCCGGTCGCGTATCCGATGGACCCGGCGGACGGCAATTTCAACACCGCTGTCGAAGATGCCGCCGCCGTGCTGGACACGACCGGCCTGTCCCCCGGGCGGCACATCGTGTACGTGAGGGGGCAGGATGCGGCCGGGAACTGGGGGGCGGTGAGCGCGATCTTTTTGTGGATCGAGCCGCCGGGAGGGGAGATCGAGATCTACCTGCCGGTGGTGGTTCGGGATTAGTCGCCGGGGTACGGCGGCGCCAACCGGATTCTTTGCTCGCTGACTCGGCGCCGTGCCCCGGGTGGGGAGTTAGTGGCGAGCTTCATGCTTAATTTGTGATAACAGCCGTTTATGCTGGTAGCGATTCAAGTTCAAACCGATCAAATTTGGGCGTTCTGTGAGCGCTGGAAGATCATTGAATTTTCCCTTTTCGGTTCTGTCTTGCGAGACGATTTCTCCTCAAGCAGCGATCTGGATATTTTGATTGATTTTTCGCCGGATGCACGTTGGGGATTGTTTGACCTGGTCGATATGAAGCAGGAGCTGGAAGACCTGACCGGCCGCGATGTCGATCTCCTGACGCGCGGCGGGCTCAATGCGAGCCAGAACTGGATCCGGAAAGATGAGATCCTGCGTACGGTCCGGCCGGTGGATCTATCGGAGAACTGATTTGTCGAAGGATCGAGCCTTTCGTTCCCAAAAAAGAGTGAAACCGACCTAACTGATGGCCTGATATACCAGCGAATGCGAAGTTGGCCTGATAAAGTAGAGACGCCATATTGTGACGTCTCCAGCTGATAATGCGAAAGGCGATTGGATCGGCGAAAGGCACCGGCGCACCTGCGGTGCGCTAGGGACGATTCTACTGTTGGTCCTTCCGTCTGCGCCGGCGGGAGATCGGCCCTGGACCGACGAATTTCACTTTCTCCATCCCCTCAAAATCTGCATCCTGGGTCCAGAGGACTGCCTCGTACGCCCGTGACGTGGCCAGGATCACGCTGTCGGCCATGGCGAGCTTCATTTCCACAGAGATCCTTGCAGCGATCAGCGCGATCGGCGCCGTCAGTTCGGCGATTTGACCGGTATACATATCGCCGACGTTGACGAGCGCCCGGCTTTCTCCGACTTCCTGCAGGAGCCGTTTGAATACCTCATAGACGCAGATCGCGGGCACGATCAGATTTTCGGAATCCTCAATGGCAGGCGCAAAAAAGCCGGCATTTTCTCCGTTCGTGAAATATTCCAGCCATCCGGATGAATCGACCACGTTCATATCTCGCGGTCTTCCTTTTCACGCCGCACTTCCAGATCGAGGCCTTCAAGCGAGCCGCGTGCTTCCCGGATCGGCCGGACCGGGATCAGCATGATGTGATCTCCATACTGGATCACCAGCATTTTCTGGCCGGGTTGGATCTGCATGACCTCCCGGACGGCGCGGGGGATGACGACCTGGTACTTGGGGGAGACGGTGACGGTTTTCATACAATTCTCCTATCGATCGTAATATCGTTATACGATTATACCAGGCGGACGACGGTTAAAACGCGAAGCACAGGTAAACCCGGGAGCGGAAAACCCGGAGGGGCACGGCGGAAATCGAATTGTTGACACAGGTGTAGGTGTAGGTGGTCGGTGTATACTTTGACAGCAGTTCGGGGGTATCGATTCCGAACGAGAAAAGGAGACGAAGATGATCCATCTGCGCGAAAAAGCCACAGGAAACCTGATTGGAACCATCACTGAAGGGCAGCTGCAGTTCCTGGTCGACCAGCTCGAGGAAGAGTGGCTGGAGGACCGGGACTACGCGATCACGCCGATGCTGATCTCGTTCTTTGAGGGCAAGGCGGAGGAGCCCGAGCTGGTGGCGATGTTGAAGGAGGCGCTTGGGGAGAGGGAGGAGATGGAGGTGGTCTGGGGGCGCGGTTAAGGGC
>DATKDL010000180.1:0-1987 GCA_035512695.1 Anaerolineales bacterium
ACCGAGGGTATTGAGGGCATTGGCATGCTCCTCTCCTGCGAGTTCCTGCAACAGAGCTAGCCCTCGATCGGCATCTTCCGAAGGCGTGCCGCCCGGGCCTCCTTCAGGCTCAAGGAAAAGGATGGTGTACGCCTCGTCATAGCGCGGATCTTCTTCGACCTGTGCGAAACCAGAAACCCCGGCGCAAACCCAGAGCACCAAACCGAGCAAGATTGTCCGTACCATCGAAGGTGCCTCGCATCCTCATTTCACGCGGAACAATCACACTTCAGATCGTCCCGAGCAACTACATCCTGAACACGCCAAAGCCACGCTCGCCGAACGGCGCGTTCAGGCTTGCAGACATCGCGAGGCCGAGGACGCGTCTTGTGTCGGCGGGGTCGATGATGCCGTCGTCCCAGAGGCGGGCGGTGGAGTAGTAGGGGCTGCCTTCGTGCTCGTATTTCTCCAGGGTCGGCCGCATGTATTCGACGGCTTCCTCATCCGTCATCGGGGGCTGGCCCTCCCGGGCCAGCTGATCTTGCTTGATCGTCAGCAGGACGTTGGCGGCCTGCTCGCCGCCCATCACGCTGATCCGGGCGTTGGGCCACATCCACAGGAAGTGCGGATCGTAGGCGCGGCCGCACATCCCATAGTTCCCGGCCCCGAACGATCCGCCGATGATGACGGTCAGCTTCGGGACCGAAGCGTTGGCGACCGCGTGGACCATCTTGGCCCCGTCTTTGGCGATCCCGCCGGCCTCGTACTGCCGGCCGACCATGAAACCGGTGACGTTCTGGAGGAAGAGCAGCGGGATCCCGCGTTGCTCGCACAGCTCGATAAAATGCGTCGCTTTCAAAGCGCTCTCGCTGAACAGGATCCCGTTATTCGCCAGGATCCCGACCGGATGGCCGTGGATGGCGGCGAAACCGCAAATGAGCGTGGTCCCGTAGCGGGCTTTGAACTCACGGAAACGGCTGCCGTCGACGAGGCGGGCGATCACTTCGCGGACGTCGTAGGACTCTCGGAAGGAGGTGGGGAGGACGCCGTATAGTTCGTCGGGCGGGTAGAGGGGATCCTCGGAGGGTAGAGACGCCGGCGCACCCGCGGTGCGCGGTGGCGTCTCTACCGGGATCGTTGCGAGAATCTCCCGCACGATCTCAAGGGCATCGTCGTCATCCTCGGCGAAATGGTCGGCCACACCAGAGAGGCGGGTGTGGACGTCGGCGCCGCCGAGGTCCTCCGCGCTGACGTCCTCGCCGGTGGCGGCCTTGACCAACGGGGGGCCGGCCAGGAAGATGGTGCCGGTCCCTTTGACGATGACGGCCTCATCGCTCATCGCCGGCACGTAGGCGCCGCCGGCGGTGCAGCTGCCCATCACGGCGGCCACCTGCGGGATGCCTTTGGCGCTCATGCGGGCCTGGTTGTAGAAAATGCGGCCGAAATCGTCGGCATCCGGAAAGACCTCGTCCTGCATCGGCAGGAAGGCGCCGCCGCTGTCCACGAGATAGATACACGGCAGCCGGTTGCGCACTGCGACCGCCTGGGCGCGCAGGTGCTTCTTGACCGTCATCGGGTAGTACGACCCACCCTTGACCGTCGCATCGTTGGCGACGATCATCACCGGTCGCCCGGCGACCATCCCGATCCCGGTCACGATCCCGGCGGCGTGAGCGTTCCCGTCGTAAAGCTCCCAGGCGGCCAGCGGAGAGAGTTCGAGGAACGGGGAACCGGGGTCGAGCAGGCGGTCGATCCGGTCGCGGACGAAGAGCTTGCCGCGACTCTCGTGGGTTTCCCGGTATTTCTCGCCGCCGCCTTCCCGGACCATGACCAGGCGTTCGCGCAGCTGCACGGCGAGCCGGCGGTGGTGTTCGGCGTTGGATTTGAAATCTTCGCCGGTGGTGGGGATCTGGGATTCAAGAGGTTCCATGACACTATTTTACGAAAAAACAGGGGCCGCCGGGCGGAGCCCGGCGGCCCCTGTTTTTTCGTAGTATTTTTTGATGTT
>DATKDL010000181.1:0-11632 GCA_035512695.1 Anaerolineales bacterium
AGCCTGGTCAAAGCCTACCGGACCGGCGACGGCCCGTTCGTCGCGCTGCAGGATATCGACCTGGACATCCGCCGGGGGGAGTTCCTGGGGATCACGGGAAAATCCGGCGCCGGGAAGACGACCCTGCTGAACATGATCACCGGGGTCAGCTCGGTGACTTCCGGCGACGTCGTTTTCCACGGACCGAATGGTGAGCGCTCGCTCACGAAGATGGATGAGAACGAGCTGGCCCAATGGCGTGGAGAGAACGTCGGGATCGTGTACCAGTCCTTCGAGCTGATCCCTTCCCTCAGCCTGGTCGAAAACGTCATGCTCCCCCCGGATTTCCTGGGGGTCTACAACCCGGTGATCACGAAGGCGCGCGCCCTAGAACTGCTCGAGCAGGTCGATATCCTCGATCACGCCTACAAGATCCCGGCCCACATCTCGGGCGGGCAGAAACAGCGCGTCGCGATCGCCCGGGCGCTCGTCAACGACCCGGACCTGATCATCGCCGACGAGCCGACCGGCAACCTGGACAGCGTCACGGCCGAGACGATCTTCACAATCTTCGAACGGCTGGTCGAACGCGGCAAGACGGTCGTCATGGTCACGCACGACGAGGCGCTCGTCCCGCGCTTCACCCGCTATTTCCGGATCTCGGACGGTGTGCTGGCCGCGCCGGCGGCACCGGAGGGGGACGGTGCCGCCGGCCCCAGGATCGACGAGCGCGAATTCCGCCCGCTGCGCAAACCCGGTTCGCTGGGTGCGGCGCAGACCAACGGCGCGCGAGAACATAAAGCAGCCCTGAGTCTGAAGGCCGTCAATAAAACCTACGAGAACGCGGCCGGGAAATTCGTCGCACTCAAATCGATCGATATGGAACTCGAATACGGCCGGTTCGTCTCCGTCGTCGGCAAATCCGGCAGCGGGAAGTCGACCCTGCTCAATATGATCACCGGGATCGACCACCCGACTTCGGGAGAGGTCGTCGTCGGGGGACACCGCATCTACGAGCTCAACGAGAGCCGCCGCGCCCGGTGGCGTGGGTTGAATATGGGGATCGTCTTCCAGTTTTTCCAGCTGCTTCCGACCCTGACCCTGCTCGAGAACGTCATGCTGCCGATGGACTATTGCAATGTCTACGGCTTCACCGAGCGGCCGGCCAGGGCGATGGCGCTGCTCGAACGGGTCGGACTGGCCGAGCAGGCGCATAAACTGCCCGCATCGGTATCCAGCGGGCAGCAGCAGAGCGCCGCGATCGCCCGCTCGATCGCCACCGACCCAGAACTCATCCTGGCCGACGAACCGACCGGGAACCTGGACAGCCGCTCCGCCGGCGTGGTCCTGGACCTGTTCCAGGAGCTGGCCGGCCAGGGCAAGACGGTGATCATCGTCACCCACGACCCGTCCATCACCCAGCGTACCGACCAGACCATCATCCTATCAGATGGGGAGATCGTCGCAAACCGCATGGCGGAGAATATTGAGGGTTTGAAAAAATGAGCACGTGCGGGGTTTCGCCCCGCATGTGCTCATTTTTTCGATATGAATGATGAGAAACAGATTCAACCTCAAACCCCGTTGGCGAAAAGTCTTCGCCGATTTGTGGGACAACAAGACCCGCACCTTCCTCGTCGTCTCCTCCATCGCCGTCGGTGTGTTCTCGATCGGGATGATCATCACCGCCTATGCGATCATGGACAACGATATCGATGTAAGCTACGCCGCGGCGGAGCCGGCCAACATCGATATCACCACCGACCGGTTCGACGATGACTTTATCCGCGTGATCGGGCGGGTGGAGGGCGTCGCTGCCGTGGAAGGCCGCCGCATGCTCGGGGTCCAGGCGACGAATGACGGCGAGTTCTGGCAGGGCCTCAACCTGATCGCCGTCGACAATTTCGAGGGCAGCGAATTCCATCAGCTCGAACCGCTGCGGGGGGCGCTGTTCCCCGGACGCCGCGAGATCGTCGTCACAGAAAACTTTATGATCAACGCACGTTTCGAGCCGGGCGATACGATCGAGATCGAGATGCCCGACGGAGAGATCTACGCGCTTCCGCTGGTCGGGGTGGTCAACGACCAGGTGACGGATATCGGCGACGTGACCGCGGTCCCCAAGCTGTACATCACGCGTGAGACGCTCAATTCACTGGGCGTCACCGATGAGTTCAACCATCTGTACATCCGGGTGGAAGGGGACGGGAGCGACGAAGCCTTTATCGACGCCGTCGTGGACCGGGTCGAAGAGCGGATCGAACGCAACGGCCGGACGGTCTACGCGACCCGAACCAGCCTGACGACCGAGCATCCCTTCGCCGGGACCATCCTGGCGGTCCTGGGCGTGCTGGGGGTCCTGGGCGGGCTGATCATGATCCTGAGCAGCTCGCTGATCGTCAATACCCTCAACGCGCTCCTGACCCAGCACATGCGCCAGATCGGGATCATGAAGCTGATCGGGGGCCGCAGCGGCCAGATCCTGGGGATGTACATGACCTTGATCTTTGCGTACGGGCTGATCGCGCTGGTGACGGCGATCCCACTGGGCGCCGTCGCCGGTTACGGCCTGGCGAGCTACATCTCCAACCTGATGGGGGCCGAGGTGCTGGGTTTCCGCTTCATTCCGGCGGCAGTCGTTGTCCAGGCCGTCATCTCCTTCCTGATCCCGCTCGGCGCCGGGTTTTTCCCGGTTCGCAAGGGCTCCCGGACCAACGTGCGGCGGGCCATCAGCAACGACCGGCCGGAAAACCAGTCCGGCAAACCCGGTCTGCTGGACCGGATGACGTCCCGCGTGCGCTGGATCTCCCGGCCGATCCTGCTCTCGATCCGCAACACCTTCCGCCAGAAGGGCCGCCTGGGCCTGACGATCTTCACCCTGACGATCGCCGGGTCGATCTTTATCGCCGTCTTCAACGTGCGCGATTCGATGCAGAACATGATGGACATGCTGATGGCGCATTTCCTGGCCGATGTGACCGTCCAGTTCTCGCAGCCCTACCCAATCTCGCGGATCGAGCAGGTGCTCGATCCGATCCCGGGGATCGAGGGCGTCGAAGCCTGGGGCGCTGCGCGGGCGGATGTCTGGGATGAGAACGACGACGTCGCCGTCAGCTTCAGCATCGTCGCCGCGCCGGAGAACACGCAGCTCCTGAACGTGGATTTGATCTCCGGGCGCTGGCTCGAACCGGGTGAGGAGAACGCCGTCGTCATGGCCGATTCGATTTTCGAGACTTACCCCGATCTCCGCCCGGGGGACAGCCTGCGGGTCAAGATGGCCGGGCAGCCGGCCGAGAATTGGGAGGTGGTCGGGATCTTCCGGTTCGTCAGCATGGTCGGCAACCCGCTGGCCTACGCCGATTTCGATTTCATCGCCAAACAGACCAACCTGCAGGGGCAGGCGTTCTCGTTCCGCGTGATCACAGAGGACCACTCCCTGGCAGGGCAGGTGGTCGTCGAAAATTTCCTGGGAGATTTCCTGAAAGCGCGCGGTTTCGACGTGGCCGGGGTGGCCTCGGGCCAACAGACCCAGGAGGACAACGCGCAGTCGATCAACGTCCTCGTCATCTTTCTGCTGATGATGGCGCTGCTGACCGCCGTGGTCGGCAGCATCGGCCTGACGGGGACGATGGGGATGAACGTCCTGGAGCGGACGCGGGAGATTGGGGTGATGCGCGCCATCGGGGCGGTGGACCTGGAGATCATCAAGACCGTCGTGATCGAGGGGATCATGATCGGCTGGATCACCTGGCTGCTCGCCATCCTCGTCTCGTTCCCGATCAGCTCGGTCCTGCTGGACATCATCAGCTCGGCGATGATGGGCTCGGACATCCGCCTGACCTTCACCGCCCAGGGCATCGCCTACTGGTTCGCCGTGGTGACCGCCCTGTCGTTCCTGGCCAGCATCCTGCCGGCGCGGAATGCGGCGCGACTGACGATCAATGAAGTGCTGTCGTATGAATGATTCCCGTCCCTTCTACCCAACTTCTCATATTGCCGGGCTATAATTCCCGCACATGCGGCGCCACAAATTTGCATTTCTTCTGGTTTTCTGTGCATTGGCCGGTCTTCTCCTCCCGGCCGCACATGCCCGCGCCGATTCGCCCATTCGCCCATTCGCCTATTCCCCCATTCTCCAATCCTCCGCCGTCACCTCCTCCGACCTGATCCTGGCGATGAACACCCTCCGCGTCTCCAACGGTTTGCAGGCGCTGATCGTGGATCCGGTCGTCATGTCGGTCGCACAGGCCACGGCGGATACGATGGCGGCTTACGAGATGTCCTGGCACATCGGCGACGTGCGCGGCCGGATCGCCGCCGCCGGCTACGGCAACGGTGCGACGGTCTGGGCCACGGAGAACTTCGCGGTAGGGCTGGGCGGCTGGGGGATCGACCAGATCATGCTCTCCTGGGCAGATCCGGACCACATGCGGCCCGCCACCAACCCGGCCTACTGTCACGTCGGCGCCGGGGTCTCGACGGCCGCAAGCGGCCGGATCTACTACGTCCTGCAGGCCGCCTATGTGTCCGGGAACGCCTGCGGTCCGTACGAATACACGGGCGACACCGGGGGCGGCTCCACCGGCCCGCCGCCCGTCTCGCAGGTCATCATCCCTGTCCAGGTCGCCACACCGGATGCGGACGGTAAGATCTACCACGAGGTCAAATCCGGCCAGTCGTTCTGGTCGATCGCCGTAGCCTACAAGGTCACGATCGCCGATATCGAGTTCTGGAACAACCTGTCGAGGGACCTGACGCTGAAGGTCGGCACGCGCCTGTTCATCCCGAGCAGCAGCACGCAGGGCTACGCCACGCCGACCCCGGTGGGATTGGTCGCCCCGGCCAAACCGGATGAGAACGGCCGGATCGTCCACGTCGTCGAGCCGTTCCATACCCTGATCACGATCTCCGCGGCGTACAAGGTGGAGCTCAACACGATCCTGGCGCTGAACGGCTGGAGCGTCGATTGGCCGCTGTCGGTCGGCCAGGAGCTGCTGATCTCCCCGGGCGCGATGACCGACACGCCGACGCCGCTGTCCCCGCTGGCCCGGTTGACCCCCGCCGCGGACGGGAAGTACTATCACACCGTCGCAAGCGGGGAAACCATTTCCTACATTGCCGGGCTGTATGGGGTCGCGCCGGCCCAACTGATGTCCTGGAACGGTCTCGGTGCGGACACGATCATCTACCCCGGCCAGCAGCTGCTCCTGCAGGTCACTCCTCCTGCTCCGCCGACCTCCACTCCCGGCTCCCCGATCGCCACCTCCACCCTCGCCCCAACAGACGCCCCCAGCCCATCTCCCCCGCCCACCCGGCTCGAGGCGAGCCCGACGCGGACGCCGGAACCGGCCGCTGCGGGCGCCGGCGTGCCCGACGGGCTGGTGTACGGCGCCGTCCTGGCGGCGGCCGGGCTGTTCCTGCTGATCGGTGTATTCGTCCGCCGGAGGCCTTCGCATGATGAGGGTTGAGTGGGGGGGGCTTTCGACCACACTTGAAATCGCAGCGCAGGGCGGCCTCCGCATTTTCGAATAGATTTTGTAACTTCCCAAAGCGCATCATATCCCGGCCCCGTTTTTGCGCGTATACTATAAGCCATGAACCCGTCCTGGCTGCCGGAGCTGTTACCGAAATACGAAAATCCGCAAATGCAGTGGCGCGCCAGGATCCTCGCCGCCGTCCTGTTGAACGGTATCCCGCTCACCCTCATCATCGGCGCTGCGATCTTTTTCCTGGACCCGGGGCTCTCCGCAGACCTGCTGATCGTCGTCCTGCTGCTGGCCTTTGAGATCTCGGTCGGCGTGCTGTGGCACCGGCGCGGGCTCGATCAGGCCGCCCACGTCCTGGTTTTCGGCGCATGGCTGATCGTGGCCGCCACCGTCCTGTTCTCGGGTGGGCTCACCAGCACCTCGACCGTCACCCAGCTGTTCATCGTCCTCATCGCCGTACTCCTGACCTCGACGGCGATCACCCTCAGCATCGTCATCGCCACCGGGGGCTTCAACGCGACCGTCGTTCTCCTGGACCTGTCGGTCGGCCTTCCCGCGGCGGTGCTGACCGATTCCGTCCTGATCCAGTTTGCGTCGCACATGGCGGTCCTGGTCCTTTCCGCCGCCACCTTGCTCTATGCGAACCTATCTTCCCGGAACCAGGTCCAGAACCTCGCCAACAGCGAGCGGAAGTTCCGGGCGCTGTTCGAGAAATCCCTGGATGTCGTGTTCCTGATCGGCCTGAATTACGCCGTGATCGAAGCGAACGCCAACGCCTCCAAACTGCTTGGCTTCGAGCCGGACGAGCTGATCGGAAAATCGTTCCCGGATCTGATGACATCCGAGGACCGGCCGGCCCTCCGGGAACGGTTCGAGCGGGCCCACGCGGGTGAGGTGCTCGATTACATGCAGAGCCGCTTCCTGGCCCAATCCGGTGACCAGATCGTGATGGATGTCAACCTGGCGCTCGTGCGCGGCGACAATGGAAAACCGCTGCACTACCAGAGTACGGCCCGGGACATCACCGCCAGGGTAGCCCAGGACCGGCAGCTCCAGAGCGCCCTGGCCACGATGGCCGTCCGGGCGAACACCGATTACCTGACCGGGATCCTGAACCGGGACGCCGTCCTCCAGCACGCCGAGGCCGAGTGGGCCCGCCACAAGCGGGAGGGCCGGCCGTTGAGCATCATGCTGGTCGATATGGACGAGTTGAAGTTCATCAACGACACCTACGGCCACAACATCGGCGACCAGGCCCTTCGGCGGCTGGTGGAAGCCCTCGACAAGAACCGGCGCCCATACGACTGGCTCGGCCGCTACGGCGGGGATGAGTTCATGCTCGTCCTGCCGGGGGCCACGCTGACGCATGCCCGTGAGATCGCCTTGCGGATGGCCCAGGCGGTCGCCAATCGCCGGGTCAGCACGTTTGACGGGGAGGTGCCGATCCGCTGCAGCATTGGGGTGTCGTCGACGACCATGGTCAAGGACCCGCCGGCCAACGTCAACGACCTGGTCAAAGCCGCGGATGCGGCGCTCTACGAGAACAAGGCGCTCAATAAACGATCGGTGTCCTGACCGCAGTTTGCTTTGCTCACCTGCCGATTTTTTTAACACTCTATAGGCCGCCGGGGGATCGGTGTGCATGCAAACGTCCATCGATTCGATGATAGAATCAGCCTGCTTTTCATCCCACGCGCAGCATCCCTCAGATCAATATGGACAAGCTCACAGCCGTTATTCGGATCGTCCTGTTCGCCGTCGTCATCTCCTCCAACGCGCCGCGCGTCGGCGGGGCGCAGAGCGGGGAGACGGCCCTGGACCTGCTCGATCGGGACGGCGGCCCGGTCGACCGGATCACCGACGGCGACCTCGCGCGCCTGCGGATCCGCCTACCGGCGGAAACCGGCGACCCGCTCGCGTTCACCTTCACGCTGCCCGGTTCCGGGGCTTTCTCCACGACCTGCACCGTCGAAGCCGGCAGCGACGCCTGCGAGAGCCCCGAGTTCCGCGCCCTGGGCTGGCATTGGGACGACGCCGGGGCGCCGCACGCGGCCCGGTCGATCACCGCGACAGCAGGCGCGGGCGGCCCAGCCGCGAGCCTGCAGATCTCGATCGCCCCGCGGCCGGTCGTCCTCGTGCACGGCTTTTCCTCCAGCTGGGAAGCCTGGGCCGGCTACCTGGGCGACGGCGGGTTCCTGGCTGCGGCCGGCCTGGACGGCTACGCCGTCGGGGACGGGCGGCACGCGGGCGTGATGAACACCGGCCTGATCGCCGATCCGGGCCGAAGGACCAACACGATCGCCGAGAACGCCGCGATCCTGGGCGAGTATATCGAAGCCGTCCGAGCCGAGACCGGCGCGCAGGTCGTCGACCTGGTCGTCCACAGCATGGGCGGGCTGATCTCGCGCTACTACATCGACCGGCTGATGCCGGGCCGGGCCGTCTCCCAACTGATCATGCTCGGCTCTCCCATGGCGGGGACGGACTGCGCCAACCTGCCGGCCGAATTGCGCCTTTATCTGCCCGCCTCTCTGGAGATCCAGGTCAGCTATGTAACCGGGATCTTCAACCCCCAGGTCACCCGCCGCCACGGCGTCCCGTTCCACGCCCTGGCCGGAGTACCGATCGTCTCCCCCGTCCAGGCTCCGTGCACGGGCACGCCGACCGATCTCGTCGTCTCGCAAGCCAGCGTCTCCGCGATCGATCTCGATTTCCGGGAGATGCCCTTCCTGCACACCGATCTGAACACCTCGGCGGACGTCTTCAACGATTTCGTCCTCCCGCTTTTGCGGACCCCGGCCGGGGAGTTCCGCGAGGAACCGGACCCGCCGGCCCCGACCGGGGTAACCGAGCCGCTGCAGTTCACCCGCATCTACACCGGGCACGTCGAATCCGGCTCCAGCGAGCGCCTGACGATCATCGTTGAGCCCGGGTTGTCGGTGGCAAATTTCTCCCTGTACGACCCCACCCGCTCGCTGGCGGTGATCGTCACCGGGGCCAGCGGGAACGTGCTGACCCTTGATCCGGTCGCCAACGGGCTGACGGTGCTCGACGATCCGAGCACGATGTTCTACCTGGGCTACGGCTTTGAAAACCCCAGCCCGGGACCCTGGGGGATCGAACTGGCCGCCACGGGGGAGACGCCCCCGGGCGGGGCCGATTACGCCCTGCGGGCGCGCTACCAGGGAGGCGCCCTCCTGTTTGCCTCTGCGAGCATCCTGCTGCCGCGCCCGGGGGAGCCGGTCGAGCTGTCGGCGCAGTTGAGCCTGGCCGGCGCCGCGCTCCCGGTGGAAGCGGCCGAGGCCGAGGTGCGCCCGCTGGGTGGGGACCCGATCCCGGTGAGCCTGGAAATCGCGGACGGGATCGCCCGCGGGACCTGGACGCCGGATGCGCCGGGTCTGTATGCGATCGCCGTCACCACCGCCGGCCGGCTGCCGGACGGGAGCGCGTTCGAGCGGGTTGCCTTCCTGGCCGTGGAAGCCCAGGTAGAGACGACCCCGTTGCGCGCCTATACCACGGCCGCGGCGCTGATTGGCGGGTTGTGTTTGGCAGGCGGGTTAATCGCCTGGTTGGGTTGGCGGGTGGTTCGGCGAGTGAGGAGGTAGAGAGGGGGAGCCGGCGAACCGCAGGTCCGCCGGCTCCCGGCGCCCCTCGGCCAGGATTCCTGGATTTATCACGAAATTCTCTCAAAAATTGGACAACCGGTCCCCGCGCGGCTACAATTCCGCACACCGATGCCCGAAAAACAAAAAACCCGCCCTTCTCCCGCCGGCGCAAAACGGGCGGAGAGACTCCCCAAAAGCCTGCGGGATGAATTCACCCGCATGGCCGCCCTGGTCGAGAACCTGGCCGCCGGGGTCTTCCTCGTCGACCGCGATGGCGCGGTCACGGAGGCCAACGCCGCCCTGGGGAACCTGCTCGGTCTGGTCCCTGGCCGGCTGATCGCCGAACCTCATCTCAAGCTCTTCTCCCACCTGATCTCGATCGCCGCCGAGCCGGAAGTGCTCCAGGCCTCGCTCGATCGCGCCGTCCGGGATGTGACGGGGGCGCCGGTCGTTGAGTTCGCCATCGAAGACCCGGACCTGCGCCACCTCGAACTGACCCTCTTCCCGGTCCGGGACGAAGACGGCCACCCGCTCGGCTGGGGCGGCCTGGTCCAAGACCTGACCGCCCTGCGGGAGGGCGCCGCCTGGAAGCTCGAGCTGCTCTCCATGCTCTCCCACGATCTGCGCTCCCCCCTGGCGACCCTCAAAGGCCACGCCACCGCCCTGCTGACCAGCCACGACCATTGGAGCCGCGACATGGTGACCGAGTTCCTGGAAGCCATCGCCCGCGGCGTCGACGGACTGGCCCGCCAGGTCGACCGCAGTCTCGCCCTGACCCGGGTCGAGACCGGCCGGCTCGGCCTGCGGCCGGAAGCCGCCGAACCCGCCCGCATGGTCCGCCAGGCCCTCGAACGCGCCGCCGGCGTCCTGGAGGATGTTGAGATCGTCCTCGACCTGCCCGACCCGCTGCCCCGGGTGCGCGCCGACCCCGGGCGGGTCGAGGAGACGCTGGTCAACCTGCTCGAGAACGCCGCCCGATTCTCACCCCCGCACCGGCCGGTCGAGGTGCAGGCCGTGGTCGAGGGGGATTGGGTCCGGTTCACGGTGGAGGACCGCGGCCCCGGCGTCTCCCCGCAGGAGCAGTCGGCGATCTTCGATAAATACGTGCGCGGCGGGGAGGGTGGCGGGACGGGTTTGGGGCTGTATATCAGCCGTATGATCGTCGAAGCCCACGGCGGGCGGCTGTGGGTGGAGAGCCCGGTCGCTGCGACAGGAGAGGGCGCCGCGTTCTCTTTCACGCTCCCGGTCATGCCCGAGACGCGCGCGGGCCGGCGGCGGGCGAAACGGCGCCGCTCATCCGAGACACCGGCGCCCGGAAGCGGCGCCCGCGTCCTGGCCGTCGAAGACGAGGCTGACGCGCAGGCGCTCCTGCGCACGATCCTGGCGAGCGCGGACTACCGGGTCGAAATCGCCCCGGACGGCGAGACGGCCCTCGAGATCGTCCGGGCTGCCCCGCCGGACCTCGTCCTGCTGGATTGGGTTTTGCCGGGGATGAGCGGGCTCCAGGTCTGCCGAGGGATCCGGCGCCTGTCCGAGGTCCCGATCGTCATGGTCACCTCCCGCACGGCGCCGGAGGATGTCCTGGCCGCCTTCGACGCCGGGGTCGACGATTACGTCGTCAAGCCCTTTTTACGCGACGAACTGCTGGCCCGCATCCGGGTCCTGCTGCGCCGCCGGGAGAAAAAGGTCGGGGAGGAAATTTCGGACCGGATCACCAGGGGCGCGCTGACGATCGATTTCGATTCGGGAGAGGTCTACGTGGGAGGGCGCGGGGTCGAGCTGACCGCCACCGAGCTGGCCCTGCTGACCCACCTGGCCCGCCGCCCGCGCCGCGTCGTGACCTACGACCAGCTCATCGATCGCCTTTGGCCGGATGGCGGCGGCACCCGCCATGCCCTCTCGGTCCATGTCAGCCGGCTGCGCAATAAAATCGAGACGGACCCGGAGAACCCGGAGTTCATCGGAACCCGGTGGGGACTCGGGTACGTTTTTAACCTGCAAAAATAAAGGGCTGTGCGGGGCTCTGCCCCGCACAGCCCTTTATTTTTTGCGTCAGTTTTCCTCCGGCGGCGTCCGCCGCAGGCTCAGCCGCACCCGATCGCGGTCCGTGTCGATCTCCAGGATCTCGGGGGTCACCGCGTCGCCGGGCTCCAGCAGGTCCTCCGGGCGGATTTCCTGCCCGGTCCCTTTCATCTCGCTGGCGTGGACCAGCCCGACGACCCCGCCGGCCACCTCGACGAACGCCCCGAAATCTTTGACATCGGTCACCGTCCCCGCCACGAAATCGCCGGCGTGATGCTGTTCGTCGAAAGTCTCGACCGGGTTGGGCAGCAGAGCCTTACGGTTGAGGCTGATCCGTTCGCGCTCGACATCGACCCGCTCAACCAGCACTTCCACCTCATCTCCGGGAGCCAGCACTTCCGACGGGTGCTCCACGCGCCCCCAGTCGAGGTTCGAAACGTGCACCAAACCGTCGACGCCGCCGAGATCGACGAAGGCCCCGAAATCGACCAGGTTGGTCACCCGGCCGGTGATCCGCTGCCCGGTTTCCAGCTCGAGCAG
>DATKDL010000182.1:0-1052 GCA_035512695.1 Anaerolineales bacterium
TTTGATCTCTTCGCCATCCGGCAGCCGCCGCCGGCGGTTGAGGAGCGGCGGCAGTACGGCTGCGCCGCCGAAGAGGGAGGAGAGCCGCAGGAATTCGCGGCGTGTGAGACGGGTGGACATGGCGGGGTTAAGTATACAACAAACTAGAACTCCCCCTGCATCGAATGCGCATAGCCAGTCAATTCGACATACCCCGACCCCGACAAAGCCAGTCCGTCACGAGAACCCTCCACCCGCACAGCGCCCTCCCAATACACGAAAGAAACCTGCAGTTCCTGGTCGTCAAGAACCGGTTCGATCTCGATCACGATCCCTGCCGATGGAACTTCGACCGTCCATGCCGCCGGGTACACCGCCCCGGAGTGGGGGCTGGTCCAGCGGTTGTCGACGGTGATCATGAAGTCGTCGACGCCCAGGTGGACGGTGGTCCCATCCGGTTCGACCAGCGTCCCGCTCGAATACAGGCTGATCCCGCCGCCGGCCCGCCGGAGCTGGAACAGCATCAGCTCGGAGCCGTCATCCAGCTGCATCGAGAACCAGTCCCAGCCGACCTCCTCCGGCCCCAGGGCGCGCGTGCTGTATTCGTGATCCATCCAGGCCAGGCCGGACACCTCGTGCCGGACCCCGTCCACCATCACCGTCCCGGCGGCCTCCAGGCGGGTCTGGCTGATATAGATCGAGGCATTCCCCGGATTGGGCCCTTTCCGGCTGTACCCCGCATCGCCGTGCAGCGTGCGGCCCTTCGCGTCTTCGAGGACGAGCTCGATCGCGCGCCCGTCGTCGGAAGCCTCCAGAAGATAACCCCGGCCCGGCCGCGCTTCGACCGACCAGTTCTCCAGCCAGACGCGGTACGGGTCCGCCTGCGCGCCGGCCAGACCGGCCGCGCCCCGGCTGAACCGCTCGGCGGCGTGGAAATGACCGCCGGCGACGTCGGTCAGGGCGAAATGGGCCAGATAGATCTGGCCGGTCGCCCAGGCGGAATCCCGGTCCTGGAGATATTCCTGCGGGACCGCAGCGCGGCGGAAGAACGTCAGCTGGAACCCGAAATGCCG
>DATKDL010000183.1:0-5649 GCA_035512695.1 Anaerolineales bacterium
GGAGCGCTGATCGAGACGTACGCGTTCTCGAGCGTGGCCAGCAGGTCCCAACCGAGCCGGGCGGCGGCCCGGGCGCGCAGGGCGTTGAAGGCCTCGTCGACCTCCTCCAGCAGCCGCGGGTCGGGTGCATCCACATCGCCGAGGCTCACCAGCAGGCTGCGTCCGGGCACGGCCGCCGTTGCCGCCGCGGTGGCCGGGATCCAGAGCGGCGCAGGCGTGGCCTCGGCGGCGGCCAGGAAGGCGGCCGGGAGGGAGACCGGGATGCGCAGACCGGCCCAATCGATCCCGCGCACCCGGCCGGGCAGCGCCAGCGGCGGCAGGCTGACCAGGTCCGGCGACCCGGCCGGGTAAGCGGCCAGGAACTGCCGGAGCGGCGCATCCAGCACGGTCAGCAGGGTCGCGCCGTCCGGTGAGAAGGTTGGCCAGGTCCCGCTCCCGGCCGGGCGAGCCTGCCCGGAAACCAGGTCCGTCGACAGGTAAAGGACGTGCAAACCGGCGTCGACCGATGCCCAGGCGAGCTTCTCGCCGTCCGCGGACCAGCGCGGCCGATCCTCCGCGCCCTCCGGGTTGGCGCTCAGGTTGATGAAGCGCTCATCCGTGTTCTGCAGATCGGCCAGCCAGATCTCGGGCTCGCCGCTGCGGGCCGAGACGAAAGCGATCTGCCGCCCGACCGGGGACCAGGCCGGCGAGTGGTCGGCCGCCGGGTCGTCGGTCAGGCGGATCGACTCGGCGGTCCCGGCCAATTCGGTGATGAGGATGTCGAGTTGGTCTTCGACCAGGGTCTCGTAGGCCAGGAACTGGCCGTCAGGGGACCAGGAGGGGGCGCCGTCGTATTCGGGGGTGTCGGTGATCTGTTCCAGGTTCCCATCGCCCAGGTCGAGGACGTAGAGGTCCCAGCGCCCGCCGCGGTTCGAGCTGAAGGCGATCCGCCCGCCGTCCGGCGAGGCGGCGGGATGGATGTCGTCCCAGTCACCGTGGGTGATGCGGGTCAGCGGGAGGTTTTGCGGATGATAGAGGAACAGGTGCGCCCGGGTGTGCTCGACGAGCGAGAGGACGATCAGCCCGTCCGGGAAATCGTGCACCAGCACCGGCAGCGACTCCCCGACGGCAGCGGCCGGCGAAATGGCCGGTGACGGGGTCTCGCCCGGCTCGGCGGTCGCCGCCTCCGTCCCGGTCGCCTCCCTTCCACCGCCCTGCTCGAAGCCCTGCTGAGAGACCCACAGGATGAACACGATCCCGAGGGTCACGAGCAAGACCGGTGCGATGCGGTTTGGTCGTTTGTCCGATAAGTCATCCATCGAGGCTATTTTCAATGGATGCATTCGTAATGTAAAGGGGGATGATCGGGTAAGGGTTGGGCGGAAAAAGGGGCGGAACGGGGCGGATGCCCCGTTCCGCCCCTTTTTCCGCGTTATTCTTCGAACCCCATCCTGTACAATCTCGCGTACCCCCCGTCATTCTCCAGCAGCTCCCTGTGAGCCCCCAGTTCGACGATCCGGCCGCCGGCGATCACGGCGATGCGGTCGGCGTTGACGATCGTGCTGAGACGGTGGGCGATGACGAAGGCCGTCCGGCCTTTGAGCAGTTTGGCGAGCGCGGCCTGGATCTGGACCTCGGTCTGCGTATCGACGCTGGAGGTGGCCTCATCCAGGATCAGGATGTGCGGGTCGGCCAGCAAGGCCCGGGCGAAGGAGACGAGCTGCCGTTGGCCGCCCGAGAGCATCACGCCGCCCTCGGCCACCTGGGTTTCGTAGCCTTCCTGCAGCCCGACGATGAAATCGTGGGCTCCGACGGCCCGAGCGGCGGCCTCGATCTCGGCATCCGCCGCTTCCAGCCGGCCGAAGCGAATGTTCTCCCTGACCGTGCCGGCAAACAGGAACGGGTCCTGCAGGACGATCCCCATCTGGCGCCGCAGGCTGGCTTGCGTGACCGTGCGCAGGTCGATCCCGTCGATCCGGACGGCGCCATCGGTCGGGTCGTGGAAGCGGGAGACGAGCTTGACGATCGTCGATTTCCCGGCGCCCGTCTCGCCGACCAGGGCGAGGGTCGAACCGGCGGGGACCACCAGGTCGATCTCCCGCAGGACGATCTCCGGGTCGTCCTCGTAATGGAACGAGACCCGGTCGAATTCGACCGCGCCCCGGATCGGCGGCATCGCGACCGCGTCATCGGCGTCTTTCACGTCGATCGCCCGGTCGAGCAGGTCGAAGATCCGCTCCCCGCCGGCCATCGTCGACTGGAAGTTATCGAAGCGCTGGCTCAGGTTGCGGATCGGGCCGAAGAAGCGCTCGATGTACAGGACGAAGGCCACCAGCACGCCGGCGGTCAGCTGATCGTCTAGGACGAGACTGCTGCCGACCCAGATGACGAGGGCGGTGGCGATACTGCTGAGCAGGTCGGCCACCGGCATGAACATGGCCGCCAGCCGCTGGGCCCGCAGGTTCATATTCAGATTGTGCCCGTTGACGTGCTCCCGGAAATAGCCGAAATTTCGATCTTCGCGGGTGAAGGCCTGGACGACCCGCACGCCGTTGATGTTCTCCGCCAGGACCGAATTGACCCAGCTGTTGGCCGCCCGAACGTTGCGGTAGTTGGTGCGGGATTTTGCGCGAAAATAGGATGTCGCCCACAGCATCAGCGGCAGGACGGTGAAGACGAGCAGCGAGAGCCGCAGGTTCAGGAAGAGCATGGCGATCAGGATCCCGACCAGGGTGAACAGCTCGCGGAAGGTCGCCAGCATGACCCAGGTGATGAACCGCCGCGCCACCCCGACGTCGTTGATGGCCCGGGACATCACCCGCCCGACGCTGTAGCGGCTGTAAAAACTGAGCGAGAGCGCCTGAAGGTGCTCGAAGATCTGCCTGCGCAGATCGAAGATGACGCCCTGCCCGACCCGGATCATCATCAGGATCCGGACGTAGGTCGTCAGCCACTGGATCCCGGCCGCGGCGGTGTAGAGGACGACCGCTCGCACCAGGACGTCCGGCCGGTCCTGGGTGAGCCCCTCGTCGATGGCGTACTGCAGCAGATACGGCCCGGCGACGACCATCACTGAGGAAATCATCATCAGGATGATCGACCAGATCAACGGCCATTTGAAAGGCGCCAGGAATTCCCCGTAGCGCCGGACGACGTAAGGGTCGTAACCCTTGTGGAGGATCTCGTCGGAGAGGACGTAGGGGGGCGGGTCGGTCGTTTTCCGCAGAAACGGGCGCGCTTCGGTCGTCATGATATGGCGAAAAATCAGAAGTCATTGCGGGCGGAGCCCGCAATGACTTCTGATTTTTCGATAAATTCCTCCTGATCGCGCAGCTGGAGATCGTAGATCTCCCGGTACAGCCCCTGCTGGGCCACCAGCGCTTCATGCCGGCCGCGCTGGACGATGCGGCCGCAGTCCAGGACCAGGATCAGGTCGGCGCGCTTGACGGTGGTGAGGCGGTGTGCGATCACGAAGGTCGTGCGGCCTTCCATCAGGCGAGCCAGGGCGAGCTGGAGCTGGTGTTCGGTCTGCATGTCGACGCTGCTGGTCGAGTCGTCCAGGATCAGGATGCGCGGGTCGAGCAGGAGCGCCCGGGCGATGGCGACCCGCTGGCGCTGGCCGCCGGAAAGGGTGATCCCGCGCTCCCCGACGATGGTGCTGTAGCCTTCCGGGAGTTGGCGGATGAAGTCGTCGGCCTGGGCAGCGACGGCGGCAGCGACGATCTCTTCGTCGCTCGCCTCGAACCTCCCGAAGGCGATGTTCTCGGCGATGCTGTCCGAGAACAGGAGAGAAGTCTGCAGGACGATCCCGATCTGGCTGCGCAGCCCGGTCAGCGCCAGCTCGCGGACATCCAACCCGTCGACGAGGACGGCCCCCTCCGCAACGTCGTAAAAGCGGGAGATCAGGTTGACCAGGCTCGTTTTCCCCGACCCGGTCGCCCCGATCAGGGCGATGACCTGGTCCGGCTCGGCGGTGAAATCGATCCCGGAAAGGGCGTACTCGCGCACGCCATCGTAGCGGAATGAGACGTTTCGGAACTCGACCCGCCCGGTCAGGACCGGGACGGGCCGCGCTTCCGGCGGGTCCGCGATATGCGGCTCGGTCTCCAGGATCTCGAAGATCCGCTGCAGCCCGGCGACGGCCTCCCCGGCCTGGTTGACGACCCAGGTCAGCTGCTGCGCCGGGGTGGCCATGAGGAGCAGATAGGCGTTGAAAGCGACCAGCTGACCGATCGTCAACTCATCCCGGAAGACGAGCAGTCCGCCGATCCAGAGGATGGCGATCGTCCCGAGTGTGACGAGCAGGTGGGTGGTCGGGAAGACCCGGGCGAACTCGGCGAAGGCCTCCACCCGGGTCTCATACAGGCGGCGGTTGGCGTCGTCGAAGCGGTCGATCTCGTAGGGTTCGCGGGCGAAGGCCCTGACGACCTGGGCGCCGGTCACGTTCTCCTGCAGCCGGGCCGAGAGGGTCCCCATGGCCTGGTCGATCCGCAGGAACAGGGCGCTGATCCGGGAGCCGAAGCGGGTCGTGATCAGGAGCAGGGGGATCATCGGCAGCATGGCGATCACGGCGAGCTGCCAGTGCGTGTTGAAGAGCAGGACGGTGATCCCGGCGATCAGGATGACGATCTGGGCGACCTCGAACAGGCCGTTCGCCATGAACTCGTTCATCGACGAGACGTCCTCGATGCAGCGGCTAATCAACTGCCCGGTCTGGGACCGGTCGTGGAAGCTGAAGGGCAGGCGCTGGATGTGGTCGTAAAGCCGGTTGCGCAGATCGAAGGCGACCTGCTGGGCGATCCACGCGCTCAGGAAGCGCTGCCAGAAGAAGACGACGGCCCGTACGACCCCGACCACCAGGATGACGAGCCCGGCGGCGGCGAGGAAACCGGTGTCCTTTTGCACCAGGCCGCGGTCGACGACGAGGCGCAGGATTTCGGGCAGGACGAGCTGCGCGGCCGTGATCACCAGCAGCGCCAGGGTCGCCAGAACGATCTGTTTGCGGTACGGCCGGAGGAGGGGGACGAGGTGCCGGAGGAGGATCTTCATACGTCCGGGCCGGGTACGGTGAAGGAGGTCTGGGCCATATCCACCCGCACCCGGTCCGGGAGTTCGTAATCAACCCCTTCGACGGGGTCGTCCTCACTCGGGTTTTCCTGATAGAAAATGTCGGCGGTGGCCTGCAGGCGTTCCCCGCCGGCCGGGCCGCGCAGGTGCAGGGTCAGCTCCAATTTGCGGGTCATGGTTTCGATGATGTTGGCGACGGCCAGGATCTCGCCGTCCAGGTTGGTGACCGTGATCTCTCCGCTGGGCCGTTTCTGAAAAGGGGTGATCTCAAGATAGACGCTCACCCGCCGCCCGTCATGGTACGGCGTGGCCGTGAAGTCGCGGATGCGGACTTCTTCGGGGGGGACGGGTACGTCGTCGGGGTCCTGGAAGAAGATGTCCATGGGAGGGTATTATAATGAAGAAAAAGGGGCGAGCGATGCCGGGCCCGGCATCGCTCGCCCCTTTTTCTTCACTCATCAGAAAGAACCGTCGATTCGGCATAATACCGCACGCCCTTTTGATCGATGCGTTCTTTGATGAACCGCTCCAACGCATCGTTCTTCTCTTCGAGCGTCATGTCTGACTGCAGGATCTCCATCGGAAAGTTTACGCGCAGGGCGC
>DATKDL010000184.1:0-6844 GCA_035512695.1 Anaerolineales bacterium
AGCGTGGCGGTGGCGGAGGGCGTCCCGGTAGGGACCGGCGCGTTTTGGGATGGTTCTTGCGTGGGTTCATCCGGGCTGCAGGCTGTGAGGGATAAAATTGCTATGCAGGTAGCAGCCAACAAAACCAGCACAAATTTCAGCTTATTCATGTAATCACCCCTATTGGTCGATCACCGCCCATGGCATCCAGATCCGTCGGATGTGCCTTTTTAATAATGAACCACCCTTCATTTTCGGATTATATCCGAAAAGGGGGGCGGACGAGGCACGAGCGAATTGCTGCCTACTGTTGACTCATGCTTGTGGCCAGCCACTCAAATCCTTAAGCCATTGGACTGAAACATCCTCAATTTCACCAAAGTGGGAGATGAACAACAAAAAACCCGCCTTTCAGCGGGTCTGTTCCCTTAAATTGGCCGTTTTTCGGCCATTTGTGGGAAAAGTGAGCGCGGGGGGACTCGAACCCTCAACCAATGGCTTAAAAGGACGAGCGACCTTTTTTGCCTTCTCCCAGCCAATGGCCTGCGTTTTTCGGGGGTGTCCATTGGACACGGACCTTTAAAGTCCATTGGATGCTATTGGTAACGTGAGTCAACACTATTGATGTGTGATGTGACCTCATTCTACCATTATTCCCCTGACCAACCATCGGGTCGCCATTTTTCGGCCAGGAATTTACCTTCGAGGACCGGCCCGATAAAATCATGGAGCCTTGCATAGGCCTCTTCCAACGATTTGACCTCGATGTCGATCTCTGCAGCAAGTCTCCGATAACCGCTCTCCCAACTTCTCGGTGGCTGCGGGAGGCTGGCCGGAACGGGGTGGGTGCCGGCTGGCAACTTTGCGAATAAGGTATCATTAAACTCCATCAGAAATCCTTGAACCTTACCGGGAAACCGCTGTCAAGCAGCGAACGAAGCAGGGACCAGCAAACCTCGGACTTGACCGACCCGAGTCCGGGTTAATCGGGGGTGCGATGAAGAATCACGTCCGTATATTCACTATCACGTTATCAGCAGTCCTGCTGCTTTCGGCCTGCAGCCAGGCCGTGCCCCCCACCCCGATCACGATCGTTGAAACCGTCGTCGTGACGGAGATCCTCGGCGATCAGATCGTTGAGGTCGTGGTCACCAATACCCTGCCGCCGGAAAAGTCGCCGGTGTCCGCCCTCAGTACACTCGTGGTCTGCCTGGGAGCGGAGCCGGACACGCTGTACATCAACGGCGGATCGATGCTGGTCGCTTCCCACGTCTGGGAGGCGATCTACGATGGCCCGATCGACAGCCGCTCTTTCGACTACCAGGCGGTCATTCTCGAGAAACTCCCCAGCCTGGCGGACGGCGGCGCTGTGATCCAGAGCGTCGAAGTGGCGCCGGGGGAGCTGTTCGTCGATGCGGATGGCTTGCCCGCCACGCTCGAGCCCGGCGTCGTCTACCGTCCAGGCGGCTGCCGGAGCGATGACTGTGCGCAGACGTACGCCGCAGGCGACGGCAGCATCGAGCTTGACCAGATGGTGGTCACATTCAAGCTGCTGCCCAGCCTTCTCTGGTCCGACGGCGCTCCGCTGACGGCCGCCGACTCGGTCTACCACTGGAACCTGGACGCCGACCCCGACACGCCGCAGAGCAAGTTCCTGATCGAGCGTTCGGCTGCCTACGAAGCCCTGGACGAAGTCTTCGCGCAGCGTCAGGATGCGCCCGCCGGGGCGCGTCTGCGCCTCGATGACCACAACTTCGTGCCCGGCCTGGTCGAGTTCCCAGGCGGCCGTCAGCCCGGCGAGGCCGGCGCCCAGGACGAGCACCCTCTTTTTGGGTCTCCCGGACGTGAAGGCAGCCCCCCGGCCCAACGCGAGGCTGGCCGAACCGGTCTGAGGAATTCGACGATCGTCCATGGTTTTCCCTTGTATTGCTTGACGGCAGACCCTGAGGGTCTTGAAGACCTTCGGTCTTTCGGACCATTAGGGTCTGAAGATGATATCATCTCCCCAAGATGGAATCCTCCGCTCCGGCTTCCACCGGCCTGACGATCAACGGGCGCTACCGCCTCGAAACCGAGCTCGGCCGCGGCGGCATGGGCGTCGTCTTCCGCGCCCGCGATGAAACCCTCCACCGGGACGTGGCGCTCAAGCTGCTCTCGGAAACCCGCATCGGTTCCGACTGGCGCGCCCGCCTGCTGCATGAAGCACAGACCGTCGCCTCCCTCCGCCACCCGAATATCGTCGTCGTCCACGACGCCGGGGAGCACGCTGGCGCGCCCTTCATCGTCATGGAGCTGGTCCACGGCACCACCCTCTTAGAGCAGAACCCCGAGACCTATCCGGAGATCGCCGCAGCAGCAGCCCAGATCTGCCGCGCCCTGGAGTACGCCCACGTCCAGGGGATCGTCCACCGCGACCTCAAGCCCGAGAACGTGATCCGGGAGCCCTCTGGGAACCTCAAGCTGATGGACTTCGGCCTGGCGCGCTCGGCCGCCTCCCGGCTGACCCAGGACGGGGCCTTGATGGGGACCGTCTCCTACATGGCGCCCGAGCAGGTCTCCGGGACGGAGGTCGACGGCCGCACGGACCTCTACGCCCTGGGGGTCATGCTCTACGAGTTCGTCACCGGGGCGCCCCCGTTCGAGGCCGATAACCCGGTCGCAGTCCTGACGCAGCACCTAACCGCGCCGGTGGTCCCGCCGCGCGCCCGTCGCGCCGATTGCCCGCCGCCGCTCAACGACTTGATCCTGGCGCTCCTGGCGAAGGACAAAGGCGACCGGCCGGAATCCGCCGCCGTCCTGGCCCTGCTGGAAGACGAAGCCTTCCTGTCCCGGGCGGAACCGGCGCCGGATCCCGTACCCGCTCTGGAGCGCATTGCCCGCGGCCGGATGGTCGGGCGGGAGCCGGAGGCCGAGACCGCCCGCACCCTCTGGATCCGGACCCTCGAAGGGCGCGGCGAGACGCTGCTGATCTCAGGGGAGCCCGGCATCGGGAAGTCCAGCCTGGTGCGCGAGCTCATGACCCGCGTCGAGCTCGGCGGGGGTCTGGCCCTGTTCGCCGCCGCCTTCGAAGAAGGCGGGGTGCCGTACGCCGTTTTCCGCCAGATCCTGCGAGTCGCCTTGCGGGAGGAAAGGCTCCGCGCCCTCCCGCTGCCGGAGGAGACCCTGCGGGTCCTGTTGGGGCTCGTCCCGGATCTGCGGGCCAATTACCCGGACCTGCAGTCGGGCGGCGGCTCCCCGGAGCAGGGCGAGCTGTTCGAGCACTTCACCGTCTTCCTGAACCTGGCCGGCGCCGGGCTCCCGCTGCTGCTCGTCCTGGACGATATCCACTGGGCCGACAGCGGCAGCCTGGCGCTGATGCGCCATATCGCCCGCAGCACCCGCCGGTCCCGGGTCATGCTGGCGGCCACCTACCGGGAGGTGGAGCTGGACAGCGCCCGGCCGCTGCACGAGATGCTCCTGGATTTCGACCGGAACCGGATCGGGGTCCGCGCCAAGCTCCTGCGCCTCGACCGGGAGCAGACCCGCCGTATGCTGTTCGGCCTGCTCGAAGTAGAGATCACCGACGATTTCCTCGAAGGGATCTACCGGGAGACGGAAGGCAACCCCTTTTTCGTCGAAGAGGTCTGTCGCGCGCTGGTGGACAGCGGCCAGCTGGTCTTCGAGGACGGGGTCTGGCACCGCCCCAGCATCGCCGAGCTGGGCATCCCCCAGGGCGTCCGGATCGCGATCCAATCCCGGTTCCACCGGCTGCCGGAGCGGGTGCAGGAGATCATCGGGCAGGCGGCCGTCATCGGACGGGAGTTCGGCTCCGACACGCTGGCGGATGCGACCGGCGCTGGCGGGGACGACCTGATCGAAGCGCTCGAGGAGGCGGAGCGCGCCCAACTGATCGAGGCGATCAAAGGACCCGAAAAGGCCAATTTCCGGTTCCTGCACGCGCTGATCCCGACCTCGATCGTCGAAGGCTTCCGCATCCTCAAGCAGCGTTCCCTCTTCCGGCGCGCCGCGGGGGCGATCGAACGCCGCTACCCCGACCGGATCGAGGTCCTGGCGAATTATTTCCTGCGAGCGGGGGATTCCGAGCAGGCCGTCGGTTACCTGGTCCGGGTCGGCGACCGCGCCCGGCTCGCTTTTGCAAACCGGGAGGCGATCGAAGCCTATTTGCAGGCCGGCGAATTCCTGGAAGACCGGGGGGACGCGGCCGGCGCCGCGGACGTCCGAATGAAGCTGGGCCTGGCATACCAGCAGACCTTCGACTTCGAGGCAGCCAACCGGGCGCAGCAGGAAGCCTTCCGGCTGTGGCAGCAGGCTGCCGCCGAAGTCCGCGAGGGGGAAGCCCTTGAGGCGGCTCACGAACTGCACATCGTCTACAAAGGGGAGGTCCTGACGTTCGATCCGAACCGGATCACGGACCAGTTCTCTTTTTATGCCAGCCTGCACCTGTTCGACCGTCTCGTGGCGATCAACGCCGAGGCGAACATCCTGCCGGGCGTGGCCGGAAGCTGGCAGGTTCTGGACGGCGGGCGCCGGTATGTTTTCGAGCTGCGGGATGGCGTCCGGTGGAGCGACGGCGCCGAGGTGACGGCGGAGGATTTCGCGTTCTCCTTCTCCCGCAGGGACGGGACGGGGCCGGGCGCCAGCATAACGGGCGCGCACGCCGTCGAAGAAAACGTGCTGGAGATCACCCTGTCCGCGCCGGTCGGGGACTTCCTGTACTGGCTGGCAGCCTTCGGCGCGCCGGTCCCGCGGCATCTCGTCGAAAGGCACGGCGAGCGCTGGACCGACCCCGAGCACATTGTAGTCAATGGGATGTTTGCGATCGAGCGGTACGACACCGGCCGGGAGCTCGTCCTGGTCCGAAATCCGCACTACCAGGGCCAGACGGCTTCCAACATCACGCGCATCCACTGGGATCTGGCATCGGAAGAAGGCGAAGCGCTAGAGAAATACGCCCGCGGCGAAGTGGGGTTGTTCTACTCGAACGGGCTCTCGACCACAACACGCCGGTCGATCCGGTCGGGAAGCATGGGGACGGAATACGTCTCCCAGCCGGGCCTGAACACGGTCTGGCTGGAGTTCAACCATGCGGTTCCGCCGTTCGAAGACCGGCGCGTCCGGCGTGCGCTGGGTATGGCGCTGGAACTGGAGGCCTACCGCCGGACCAACCCCGGTGGGTTCGATATCGCCGCGGGCGGCCTGATTCCGCCGGGGATGGCGGGGTACACGCCGGGAATCCACCTGGAGCACGATCCGGAAGAGGCCCGGCGGCTCCTGGCGGAAGCCGGTTTCCCGGGCGGCGCAGGCTTCCCCCCGATCCGCGCCAGGACGTTCGTGTGGGGGAATTACGGTGACCTGGAGATCTTTTCCCGCCACTGGCAAGACGAGCTCGGGATCGAGTCCGCCTGGGAGGTTTTCAGCGCTGGAGTATACATGCAGCGCAGATGGGACCCGGATTGGGGGGTGCGGCTGTTCGGCTGGTATGCGGACACGGTGGATCCGGGCAATATCCTGTCCGAGTCGCGCTGGTTCCGGATCGGGGAGGGCGTCCGTTGGGAGAACGAGGAATTCCATTCCCTGGTGACGCGGGCGAGCCGGACCATCGACCAGGAGGAGCGCATCGCCCTGTTTCGGCAGGCGGACCGGATCGTCGCGGAGGAGGCGCCCATCCTCCCGATCTGCCATCTGCGCGGCGACGTGCTGATCAAGCCCTGGGTGAAGGGGTTTCCACTCTCTGCTTCAACGCCGTTCGATCTGCGGAACGTGCGGATTGTCACCTGACGCAGGATGGAACATGGATTGCGACGTACGATCCCTGACTTTGAGAAAACCATGCCAATCCGGTAACGCTTCCGTAACTGTGCTTCTGATATATTAAGGCAGATACGGAAAACTTTAGAAATGCCATGCCCCACACTTCTGAACAGACGCACAACTCTCGAGACCGCTGCGAACGGTCGTATTGACCGTCGGGCTGGCTGCGACCGGGGTCATCCTTTTGACCTTCGGCCTCCCGGCGCGCTTCGATGATTTGAGCGCGATCGTGAGCCCCGGGGATCCCGTGCTGATCCCCGGCCTGACGCCGGAGCTGGAAGCCGGGTCGCTCTCCCGCCTGGGCCCGGCCGAGGCCGAAGCCCTGGATCCGCACATAGCCGGTCGAAAGCAGGTAGTTCGCCAGTATCGAAATCGCTTCCTTCCCAACACTTTCAGGTCCATTTTCTTCCGTTTTATTATCGAGCTCCTGCTCCACCCCACTCACAGGCCCTGCCTCTCCCCGAACAATACGAAACAAGTTGTCCAACGACGTATCCGGGTTCCGGCACAGGAATATTGGTAAATGAAGTCGGTTCGGGAGTCTCTGTGAAGTCCTTCACAGGCGTTGGGGAGGGCGTGGTCGGCGTGTTTGACTTTGACGGCGCGATTGGGGCCGGTTCTTGTGTGGGTTCATCCGGGCTGCAGGCTGTCAGGGTTAAGAGTGTGATGAGGTACGCCGCCATGAAAGGCAGCCCGGTTTTCGATTTTTTCATGTTATCACCCCTCTATGTCGATCACCGCCCATGGCATCCAGATCCGTCGGATATCCTTCCTTAATAAATGCTCCACCCTGCGTGTTTGGATTATATCTGACAAGGGGGGCGGACGAGCCACGAGCGAATTGCTGCCTACTGTTGACTCATGCTTGTGGCCAGCCACTCAAATCCTTAAGCCATTGGACTGAAACATCCTCAATTTCACCAGAGTGGGAGAAGAACAACAAAAAACCCGCCTTTCAGCGGGCCTGTTCCCTTAAAATGGTCGTATTTCGGCCATTTGTGGGACAAGTGAGCGCGGCAGGACTCGAACCTGCAACCAATGGCTTAAAAGGGCG
>DATKDL010000185.1:0-19823 GCA_035512695.1 Anaerolineales bacterium
CAGCCGCCGCCCCCCAAAACGCCGCCCCGATTTTCAGATCGGCCCCATGTAGCACAACCGGATGCGAGGAACACAGACTATGAAAATTTCCCAGCTAATCAGCCAGACGCTCCGAGAGGCTCCCGCAGATGCCGAGATCACCAGCCATAAACTGCTGCTGCGCGGCGGGTTTATCAGCCGGCTCGGCGCCGGGATTTACAGCTTGCTGCCGCTCGGCCAGCGGGTCGCACGCAAGATCGAAACGCTGCTGCGCGACGAAATGGACGCGATCGGCGGCCAGGAAGTCTCGATGCCGGTCGTTCAGCCTGCCGATCTATGGAAGGAAACCCGGCGGTGGTATGCGATCGGCGATGAGCTTGGCCGGTTAACGGACAAGAACGGCCGGGACATGGTCCTCGCCCTGACCCACGAAGAAGTCTTGACGGATATCGTGCGTCGGGAGGTCCAGTCCTACAAACAGCTGCCGCTCCTGGTCTACCATCTCCAGACCAAATGGCGCGACGATCCCCGTCCCCGGGCCGGTCTGATCCGGGTGCGGGAGTTCGTGATGAAGGACAGCTATTCGATCGATCGCGATTGGGAAGGGCTTGAAAAGCAGTACCGGGCGCACTACCAGGCTTATTTCAATATCTTCAACCGCTGTGCGCTGCCCTCGATCGCCGTCAAGGCCGATGTCGGGATGATGGGTGGAAAGCTGGCGCACGAGTTCATGTATCTCACCCCGATCGGCGAGGACACTTTGATCCTTTGCGATGCCTGCGGCTACGTCGCCAACCGCCAGGTCGCCGAGTTTCGCAAACCGGAGCCTGACGCCGAGGAGCCCGCGGCGCTCGAAAAGATCGCCACGCCGGGCTGTTCCACGATCGCCGAACTGGCCCAGTTCCTGGGCGTCCCTGCGGCGCGGACCGCCAAGGCCGTTTTCCTGGTCGGGACCTTCGCCGAGGGCACCGAAAAGAACGAGCGCGTCGTATTTGCCGTGGTGCGCGGCGATATGGAGTTGAACGAGACCAAGCTCACCAACGCCATCGGCGCCGTCGAACTCCGGTCGGCCCACGACGAGGAGATCCGGGCCGCCGGAGCCGAGCCGGGCTACGCATCGGCGATCGGGATCGATCCGGCCGGCATCGTCGTCGTTGTGGATGACCTGGTCGCCCGCACACCGAACCTGGTTGCCGGGGCCAACGAGACCGGTTTCCACTATAAAAACACAAACTACGGCCGTGATTACGATGCCGGCATTGTCGCCGACATCGTGTCCGCCGCCGAAGGCCACGCCTGTCCCGACTGCGGGGAGCCCTTGCGTGCATCCCGCGGCGTCGAGGTCGGCAACATCTTTCAGCTCGGCACCCGCTACAGCGCCGATATGAACGCCCTGTTCCAGGACGAACACGGCGAGATGCACCCCGTCATCATGGGCTCTTACGGGATCGGCGTCGGCCGGCTGCTGGCTTGCATCGCCGAACACCACAACGACGAGGACGGGTTGATCTGGCCGATCACGGTTGCGCCATACCAGGTCCACCTGGTCGTTCTGACCGGGGCCGAGTACGCCTCCGGGGTGATCTACGACCAGCTTCGGGAGGCCGGGATCGAAGTCCTCTACGACGACCGGGACGAAAGCCCGGGGGTCAAGTTCAAGGACGCCGACCTGATCGGCGTCCCGCTGCGGATCACGGTCGGAAAGCGCGGGTTGCAGACCGGCGACGTCGAATTAAAACGGCGGTCCGAAACGGAGAAGCGGCTCGTGCCCGTGGACGGCGTCGTGGAAGCCGTTCGAGCGGAGATCGAGGCGATGGAAAAAGAAGTCCTCGCCGGGGTCGTCATCGTCCCATACAGGGTCTGACCCATGAAGATCGCCGTATTCGGGGACGTTCACGGCAACCTGGCTGCTTACCAGGCGGTGGCGAACGATATCGACCGCTGGGGACCGGACCTCGTCGTCTCCACCGGCGATATCGTCAACCGCGGGCCGAGCCCGAAGGCCTGTTTGGATGCCGTCGAACGGCGGCGGCAGGAAGACGGCTGGCGGATCCTGCGCGGCAACCATGAGGACTACGTCATCCACCAGGCCTCACCGGAGGCCGCGCGCAGCGGTCCGGAGTTCGACACCTATTTCCAATCGTACTGGACCCTGCTCCATCTCGACCGCGACGTTGAAGCGATCCGGACCTGGGAGGACCTGGTGGAAATCGAGGGTCCCGGTGGTTCGCTCGTCCGGATCACGCACGGATCGGTTCTCGGGAGCGATGTCGGGGTCTTTCCCGGCAACCATGTCGACGAGCTTGCAAAGCGGTGCGGCGATCCGGCGCCGGATGTGTTTTGTGCAGGGCACACGCATGTGGCCTTTATCAAGCAAGCCGGCGGCACCCTGGTCGTCAACGCCGGATCGGTCGGGATCCCATTCGACGGCGATTGGCGGGCCGGCTATGCCAGACTCGTCCACAGGAACGGCGGCTGGGACGGCGAGATCGTGCGCCTGGCATACGATCGCGCGCGGACGTTTAACGAATACCAGGACTCGGGCTACCTGACCGAGGCAGGTCCGATCGCATGGCTGGTTTTGGCCGAGTATGTCTTTGCCCGCTCGCAGCTATTCGCCTGGCACCGCGATTATTACGATCGGGTCCAGGCCGGTGAAATCGATATCGAGACGTCCGTACGCGAACAGCTGAAGGAGCAGGGGATTTGGGGGGAGATTTGGGGGATGATCCCCTCTACCCCCCACAATTTTCAAGATCACGCGGGTTGAGGTCGATAACGGCGCCTTCCTGGCCGGGAGTGACATCGAAGGTGGGGTTTTCTGCTTCGATTGCCTGCTCGATCATATCGTCAATCAGACCGTCGCCGTGGGAAGGGTCATGGTGGAAGGGGACCAGTCGGCGGGCGTTCACAAGTTTACCGAATTTAAAGGCTTGCCGGATCGAGCTGTGGCCAAACCCAGCGCGGAAAGGGTATTCCTCGTCGGTGTATTGGGCGTCGTGGATCAGGAGGTCGGCGCCTTCGGCCAATCTGTAACCGGAGGTCCATTCCCGGCTGACCGGGAATGTGCGGGTCCCCAGGGCGGGTTCGTGGTCCGGGAGGTAGACGGCGGAGGTCTCTCCGCATTCGATCCGGTAGCCGATCGTCGGGTTGGGGTGGATGACCAGCTGGGCTTTGACTTTAAACTCGGCGATATCGACCGGACCGGCAGGGAGTTCATGGAACTGCAGGTTGTTGGACAGCTCGCGCAGGCTGACGGGGAACAGCGGAGGGGAGAGATAGCGAAGTACGCGCAGACGCAGGCTGCGCGTGGTGCTGGGCGGTCCCCAGATATGGATCTTGACGCCCGGTTTGCGGAGCGGGATGAAGAACGGCAGCCCCTGGAGGTGGTCCATGTGCAGGTGTGTCAGGAGGATGTGGATCGTCGTCATCGTCTCCGGGAGCTGCTGGCCGAGCAGGCGGATGCCGGTGCCGGCGTCCAGGACCAACAGCGACCCCTCGCGCCCTTCAACGGAGACGCACGATGTGTTTCCCCCGTAGCGCACGGTGTCCGGTCCTGGCGATGCGATCGAACCGCGCGTCCCCCAGAGTTTGACCTTCATTCGTCCTGCTCCCAGAACATGGCGATGGCGCCGACAAAACGATCTGCCTGGGCGTTGAGCGGGATGGCGAAGACTTCAATCCGGCGTGATTTCCGGTCCAGGCTGCGGATCCAGAAAATGCTGTGGGCAGGGCGTTTCTTCGTCAGCGCGATAATCAGCGGCAGCGATTCGGGATCGAGCGGATTACCGTTCGGATCGACCGGCTGGAAGATGCTGGCCCAGGTCTGGGCCGACATGGGTCCGGTTTCCTCGTAGCGGGCGCCGAGGATCGTCTCGGCCGGTTCGTTATAAAAGATCAGGTTCCCGTCGGGGTCAACGATAAAAATCGCCAGGGTGAGGTATTCTGACAGCTGGCGGGCGAGGATGATTTCGATTTCCTGGAAAGAGGTCATGCGGTAATTGTAACGCGAGATAGTGGGGGAGGGATGCCCCCCGGGTGACAGTCACCCCCCCCGGGTGACAGTCACCCCCCCAGGTGACAGTCACCTCGCCCGGTGACAGTCACGTCCCAAACCGGTTAAAATTCCCAAATGACCGACAAACCGGATTGGGAAATCCGCTTCGAGGCCGAACTCCGTCGCGCCGCTGAGGCGCGCCGCGCCGGGAACGAAGGCATGGCGCGGGTCTGCGCCCGGCGGGCGGCGGGGGTCGTGGTGCGGGCCTATTTCGACCGGTCCGGATGGGTGCCGCGAGGAATGAGCGCGCTCAACCTGCTCCGAGCGCTCCGCGATGCGGACGCCGAATCCGAGCAGACCCGCACCCTGGCAGGCCACTTCCTCCTCCAGATCACGGAGGACCACCTGCTGCCGGGCGAAATCGACCTGCTCGCCGGGGCGGAGCAGCTCAAGGAAACCCTGTTTCCTGAGGATTGAGAACCTTTCCGAAAAGTGAGGGGCCGTCAGCCGGTTGGAGCCAACGAGCCGGATTTTCTGGCTTTCATCTGGCGATTTAACTGGTTCAACAGGGTCAGCACACCGACGATCGACCCGGCCATCCGGAAGCCGACGGCGAGAGTCATCAGGAGCGTGAACGCCCCGGCCAGGCTGAGCATGGTCAGGTTTTCCGGCGCCAGGCCGGCAGACCGGGCCGGTTCTGTCGCCACCAGATCCCTGACGCGGCTGTTCAGCCGAACCAGCATTTCGCGCGGTGGGCGGATCGGGGTCAGCACCGCTTGCAGCGCGCCTTCGATCTTTCGGAGGTCATGATCGGTATCATGTGTTTTCATTTCTGCCACCCCGACTTCACCTTTCTTCAGGCAAGTCTCAAAAAAAACCTTTACCGGCCAGGTCTCGCAGGGCGAGCAGGGTCCGGTGATAAAGGCTCTTAACCGCGCCTTCCGTCCGGCCCATGACCCGGCCGATTTCAGCGTTCGAATAATTCTCGACGAACTTCAGGATCAACAGCTGCTGCCGGTCAGGAGGCAGCCGTCGAACCAGCCGGAGGAGCGCTTCGTTCCGTTCGTTCTGTAAAAGGGCATGTTCGGGACCCTGTCCGGTCGAATGCTGAAACAGGGCCTCGTCCAGCGGGGTCTCGGGCCGCCTGGCGCCGTCACGGTGCCAGTTGGCGACCAGGTTGTGGGCGATCCGGTACAGCCATGCGGTGAACGGGACGCCGCGGTCCTGGTATTTTGGGATGTGCCGGAGCGCCCGCATAAATACCCGGGCGGTCAGGTCTTCGGCGTCCGTTCCGCTGCCGGTCCGGTAGAAGATGTAGGTGTAAATCCGGGCGGCGTAACGTTCGTAGAGTACGCCGAACGCCTCCGGATCGCCTTTGGAAGCAAGCACCAGCGCTTCCTTGTCGGAAAGCGCTGGTGTCGGCCCATTCGGACTTCCGTTTAACATAACCCCTCGATCACGAAAAGGGTTCGCTCCAATTGTGCTGCCTCCACCCGGCGGATACAAGCAAAAGGTGCGGGCGGGGAAGGCTCCCACTCGCACCTTGGCGCCAATACCTTGCTGTACGTAGATTTTGGTCGAGTATATCACGGGCAAGGAAATTGACAGCCGGCTCATTTTGTGCTATATTTCACATAGACCGACTGGTCGGTCTATTCCGGCCAGCAAAACACCCTCGGAGGGAGCCATGTCCTTTATCTCTGACAGCACAACCAGATCCCCGGAACGTCAGACCCGGGAGCGTATCCTGGAGGCCGCAATCCGCGTCTTCTCCCGCAAAGGCTATCATGACGCGCGGGTGGACGAGATTGTCGACGAATCGCAAACCTCCAAAGGGGCCGTCTATTTCCATTTCCCCAGCAAAGAGCAGATCTTCCTCGCCCTGGTGGACGAGTTCGCCGGGCTGCTCGAAAAAAAGCTGCTCGAAACGATCCGTTCCGAAGACGACGGGGTGCGCGGCGTGGACGCAGCGCTGCGGGTAGGTCTGGATACCTTCGCCAGGTAC
This sequence comes from Anaerolineales bacterium, assembly GCA_035512695.1. Lineage (GTDB taxonomy): Bacteria > Chloroflexota > Anaerolineae > Anaerolineales > JABWBV01 > DATDOR01. The sequence goes on from DATKDL010000185.1 coordinate 5,982, forward strand.
CGCAGCCTGGCCAAGATCTTCCTGGTCCAGGCGGTCGGCCTCGGGGCAGCCTTCGAAGAGAAACGGCTCCAGATCCTGGACCGCATGGCGGAAGTGATCCGCACCTATCTCGACCAGGCCATCGCCCAGGGCGATATTCCGGCGATCGACACCCGCATCACGGCCTATGCCTGGATCGGTGCGATCAACGAAGTCGTCATTCGCTGGGTCCACACCGGCGAGCCGACCCCCGAGGAGATCCAACCTGTCCTGCGGGCGCTGCTGCTGCGGTCGATCGGAGTCCCGGAAGACCGTATCCGCCGCCTGACCTGACGTCCAGGTTTGGCAGCCGATCTCTACGGGAGCGAGCGCGTGATCTTCAGCCATACCGTACCCTGGCAGCAATCCAATCTGCCGGCCTTTCTCCGCCGGGCGGCCGGTCAACCGCGCTTTTATTGGGAAAGCGAGCGGACGGCGATTTCTTTTGCTGCTTTCGGCGCCGCAGCGGTCCTGACCGCCTCCGGTCCGGACCGCTGGCGCCGGATTTCGAACGAAGCCGGCAGGCTGTACCGTGAAGCCCGGATTACCCAGGCGGATGGTGTGTCTCCTGCGGCAGCCCGCCCGCGCTTTTTCGGCGGCGCCCCTTTCTCCCTCGACCCGGAACCGGATGGTGCGGTCTGGAGCGGTTTCGACCGGGCTATTTTCGCCCTGCCGAGCTATCTCTTGAGCCGGACCCCGGAAGGCTGTTTTCTGACGGTCTCCGCGGTCGCGGAACCGGATCATTCCTGGGCCGCGCACGAGGCGTTGTGGGATCTCCCGGCACCGCTGGATATCCCCCTGCTCGATTTTTCACCCACCTCCGTCCCCCCGAGGGATTTTACCGGGCGAGATGAATGGGATCGCTCCGTCCGTGAGGCGACCGGGAGAATTGAGACCAGGTGCTTGAAGAAAGTCGTCCTGGCCCGGGCGCGCGAATTCCCCGCCGGGGCAAACCCGGTCGCTTCGCTGGCCAGGCTATCGGCGCGCTATCCGGATTGCTTCCGGTTCCTGGTCGAACCCGAGCCGGGCCGGGCCTTTTTTGGGGCCACTCCGGAACTCCTGGTCTCTAAAAACCGCCGGTCAGTGTCGACGATGGCCCTGGCCGGTTCGATCCGGCGCGGCAGCACCTTCGATGAGGACGAACGGCTTGCTGAAAATCTTGCGTTTTCCGAGAAAGACAGGAACGAACACGACCTGGTGGTCCGGGCCGTCCATGAGCGCCTGGCGCCTGCTTTGGACCGGGTCCGGGTTCTGGACCGGGACATTCTCCGCCTCTCGAACATCCAGCACCTCTGCACGCCGATCACCGGGGAGGCGCGGGAAGGCGCCGGATTGCTCGACCTGGTCGAGCGCCTCCATCCGACCCCGGCGGTCGGCGGGCTTCCGGTGACGGAAGCGCTGGCGTTTATCGCCAGCGTCGAACCCGTCTCGCGCGGCTGGTACGCCGGTCCGGTCGGCTGGTTCGACGGCGAAGGCGACGGGGCGTTCGCCGTTGCACTGCGGTCGGCCGTCACGGACGGCGCTCGAACCCGGCTTTACGCCGGCGCCGGGATCGTCGCCGGCTCTGATCCGGAAAAAGAGTGGCAGGAAATCGAATTGAAGTTCCGGCCAATGATGGAGGCGCTCGGCTGCCTCCCGGTGGAGTGAAATGGGAACGCACACATCGAACCCGAGCTGGACCTGGGCCTCGACCCTCGCCGACGAACTGGGACGCTGCGGCGTCTCGGATATCGTCATCGCCCCGGGATCGCGCTCGACCCCGCTGGCCCTGGCTTTCGCCCGCCTACCCGGTTTCCGGATCCTTTCGCTGCTCGACGAGCGCGGCGCCGCTTTTTTCGCCCTCGGCCTCGCCCTGGCTTCCGGACGACCGGCGGCCGTTCTGTGCACATCGGGCACCGCCGCGGCCAACCTCCTGCCGGCCGTGGTCGAAGCCGGCCAGGCCGGGGTCCCGCTGGTCGCCCTGACCGCCGACCGGCCGCCCGAACTGCGCGGAACCGGCGCAAACCAGACCGTCGACCAGGTCGGCTTGTATGGCTCGAACGTCCGTTTCGCGGCCGACCTGCTGCCGCCGCAATCCGATCCGGACCCGCTCGTCCTGCGCTACCTGCGCACGACGGTTGACCGGGCGATCGCCGCTGCGGTCGGACCCGTACCCGGCCCGGTGCATCTGAACATCCCGTTCCGCAAACCGCTCGAACCCGAACCGGGGCAACGGCCGTCCCCCGCCGGCGCCGAACGCCTGCCGGGCAAACCGTTCACCGAGATCTCCCTTGCACGTCCGGCCTTCGAACTCCCCCCGATCGCCTGGCCGCCGCGCGGCCTGATCCTGGCCGGTCCGACCTGCCCGGGCGGAGATTTCCCCGAGGCGCTCGTTGACCTGGGTGCCCGGCTCGGCTACCCGATCGTCGCCGACGGGCTTTCCGGAGTGCGGTTCGGCCCCTGGACCCGCCGGACGGCGATCCTCAACCCCCGGATCTGCGCCGGGTTTGCAGCCGGCCGGTTCGAAATGCCGGAGATCGTGCTCCAGTTCGGCGGCGTGCCGACCTCCGCTGCCCCGTTGGGGATGCTGGCCCTTTTCGGGGACGCCGTTCCCAGGGTTTCGGTCCAGACCCACGGCGTCTGGCGTGACGACGCCCACGGCCTGGCCCGCCTGGTCTCCGCCGATCCGGCTGACTTCTGCCGCCGGCTGGCGGCGGCGCTCCCGGAGCGGTTTCCGGAGCAGTTTCCGGAGCGGACCCCGGATCACGGCTGGGCAGGCAAGCTGGCGGTGCTGGAATCGGATTACTGGAAGGCCGTCGACGAAGTCCAGGACGGCCGGGAGATTGAGGGCCTGCTCCTTGCGGACGTGGCTGCGGCGCTGCCGGACGGTGGGAGCCTATTCATCGCCAACTCGCTCCCGGTGCGGCACCTGGATGAATTTGTGCGTCCGGTCGAGAAGCGGCTGCGGGTCTTTTGCAACCGCGGCGCCAGCGGGATCGACGGCACGATCTCGACCGCCCTGGGGGTCGCAGCCGGGACAGCGGGCCCCCTGGTGCTCGTCCTGGGCGACCTGGCGTTCTACCACGACCTGAACGGGCTGTTGGCTGTCAGGCGGCTCGGCGTCCGGGCATCGATCGTCCTGATCCACAACGACGGCGGCGGGGTCTTCCGGCGTCTGCCGATCGCAGACCACGGGACCGAATTCCGGGACCTTTTCCTGACCCCGCACGGCCTGGATTTTGAACCTGCCGTCCGGATGTTCGGCATCGATTTCGAGCGGGTCCCGGGCCGGCGGGAGCTGAGGACGGCCCTCGACCGGTCGATCGCGGGCGATCGCACCCGGGTCATCGAGATCCGAACCGATTCCGCCGAGCACGAATCTTTTCGCACGCGGGTCGAAACCCGATTGCAGAATTGGAATAAAAACCCATCCGATAATTGAGGCGGTGATTTGGGGGGCGGCGGAGCCGCCGCCCCCCAAATCACCGCCTCGAATTTCGGAATACAGTCGAGAAGGAGTATCGTTATGAACGAATTGATTTCAACTTCCGGCACGGACTGGCAGGCAGCCGGTGCGTACGAAGACATCACTTTCCATAAAGCGGACGGGATGGCCCGGATCGCCTTCAACCGCCCCGAGCGGCGCAACGCCTTCCGGCCGCAGACCATCGACGAGATGATCGCCGCCTTCGAGGACGTCTGGATGGATGAGACGATCGGGGTCGTCCTGCTGACCGGGAACGGCCCGTCGCCGAAGGACGGCGTGCACGCCTTCTGCTCCGGCGGGGACCAGTCGATCCGCGGCCACGCAGGCTACCAGGATGCGGAAGGCAGGACCCGCCTCAACGTGCTCCAGCTCCAGCGCATCATCCGGACGATGCCGAAAGTCGTCATCGCCCTGGTCAACGGCTATGCGATCGGCGGTGGGCACGTCCTGCACGTGATCTGCGATCTGACCCTGGCCTCGGAAAACGCCGTCTTCGGCCAGACGGGGCCCAGGGTCGGCAGCTACGATGCCGGGTACGGCTCGGGTACCCTGGCCCGGATCGTCGGGCAGAAGAAAGCGCGCGAGATCTGGTACCTGTGCCGGCAGTACAGCGCCGCGGAAGCGTTATCGATGGGCCTGGTCAACATCGTCGTCCCGCTCGAGGAGCTGGAAAAGGAGGGCGTCGCCTGGGCGCAGGAGATCCTGGACAAGAGCCCGATCGCCATTCGCTTCCTCAAGGCCGCGATGAACGCCGACATGGACGGGCAGACCGGTCTGCAGGTGCTCGCCGGCGATTCGACCATGCTCTTCTACATGACCGAAGAAGGAAAAGAAGGCCGGAACGCCTTCAACGAACGCCGGGACGTCCGCTACCGGGAGTACCCCTGGAGACCATGATGGAGGATTTCCTGGCCGTCCGAACCCGCGCGACACCTGGCGCCCCGGCCTTGCTCTTCGAGGGCCGGACCTGGACCTACGCCGAGCTGAACGCGGCGGTTGCAGGGGTCTGTGCGCGGCTGGAGGCGGCCGGGCTGGATCCGAGGGATCGGGCGGGGGTCCTGCTCGGGAATGTACCGGCGTACGTGTTCCTCGTCCACGCCTTGATCCGGATGGGCGCCGTCATCGTCCCTCTCAACCTGCGGTTGACGGCGGGGGAGCTGGCAGGCCAGATCGAACGGGCAGCGGTGGATTTTCTGATCCACGCCGAAACCCCGGTACCCGGTCTTTTGGACGCAGTCTCCACGGTCCAAAAGATCTCCTCAGGCGCGCTCCTGGTTCGCCGCCCGGAGCCGGACGGGCATTGGACCGGCCGACAGATCGATCCTCAAAAGGATTGGGGCATCCTGTTCACCTCCGGGACGACGGGTACGGCGCGCGGGGCCGTCATTTCCCTCGGCGCCGCGCATTCAGCGGCCGAGGCTTCGGCGAAACGCCTGGGGACGCATCCGGACGACCGCTGGCTTCTGGCTATGCCGCTCTACCACGTCGGCGGGCTGTCGATCCTATTCCGTGCCTGCCTGAACGGCGCGGCGGTCGTGCTCCAGGACGGGTTCGAACCGGACGCAGTCCTGGACGCGCTGGCGCGGGATCGCGTCACCCTGCTGTCCGTCGTTCCGACCATGCTCCGCCGGTTGCTCACACACACCCCGGACCGGCGGCCACCGCAGACCTTGCGTCTCGTGCTGGCCGGCGGGGCGGCGGCGCCGGAGGACCTGGTGATCGACGCCCTCGACCGGGGCTGGCCGGTCGCGCTGACGTACGGCCTGACGGAGGCTGCCTCCCAGGTCACCACCGCGCTGCCGGAAGCCGTCCGAAGCAAACCGGGTTCGGTCGGGCAGCCCCTTTTCGGGACACGGCTCCGGATCGTGTCTCCGGAGACGGGGGAGGCCATGCCGGCCGGCGAAGCGGGAGAGGTCTCGATCGCCGGTCCTACGCTGATGCGGGCGTACCTGGGCGATCCGCCCCCCGGGGAATGGCTGGCTACGGGCGATATCGGCTACCTGGACGGGGAGGGGGACCTGTTTATCCTCCAGCGCCGGACCGACCTGATCGTCAGCGGGGGCGAGAACGTCTATCCGGCCGAGGTCGAACGGGTCTTGCTGGGGCATCCGGACATCCGGGAAGCCTGCGTCGTGGGGATCGAGGACAGGGAGTGGGGCCGCATACCGGCGGCCGCCATCGTGACGGCGGACCCGGCGCTCACGGCGGGCGACGTGGAAGGATATTTGCGGCAGCGGCTGGCCGGGTACAAGCTGCCGCGCGAAATTCGATTTGTGGAAAAACTGCCCTGCACCGCCTCCGGCAAGGTCTGCCGGCCGGACGTTGCGGCGCTGTTTGGGAGCTAGACATGGACAACACAAAGGTTGTGGACAACACGATGGTTACAGCGAGTGGTACGAAGACCCGTCCGGTGCGTGTTACGGATGAGATCCTGGTTGGAGGCGAAGACGTCATCCTGATGGCCGGGCCTTGTTCGGTGGAAGATGAGGCGACGATGCGGGTCGCCGCCGAGGCGGTGCGCCGCGCCGGGGGCAGGGTGCTGCGCGGCGGCGCCTTCAAGCCGCGCACGTCCCCGTTCGTCTTTCAGGGCCTGGGGCTGGAGGGTTTGCGGATCCTGCGTGCGGCGGCGGACGAGTTCGGGCTGGCCGTGGTCACGGAGGCCCTGGGCGTTGAACACCTCGAGGCGGTTTGCGAGCACGCCGACATCATCCAGATCGGGAGCCGGAACATGCAGCATTTCCCGCTGCTGTGGGCGGTCGGGGAACTGGATAAGCCCGTCCTGCTCAAACGCGGGTTTATGTCGACGATCACGGAATGGCTGATGGCGGCGGAGCACATCGCCAGCCGCGGGAACGAGCGGATCATCCTGTGCGAGCGCGGCATCCGCACCTTCGGGACCGAGACCCGCAACACCCTGGACACGAACGCCATCGCCCTGGCGAAGCTCGATTCCCCATGGCCGGTGATCGGCGACCCGTCGCACGCCACCGGCCGAGCGGACCTCGTTATCCCGGCGGCTCGGGCGGCGATCGCCGCAGGGGCGGATGGGCTGCTGGTGGAGGTCCACCCGGATCCGGCGCTGGCGCTCTCGGATGGGCAGCAGTCGCTGCCGCTGGAGGGGCTGACCGAGCTTGTGGAAGATGTGGCCCGGATTGCGGCGGCGGTCGGGCGGGTGTATCCAAAAGAATGATAGGGTGGGCGGCGCAGACACGCCGCCCGCCCCTTCATTATTCCGGTTTTGAAATGATATTCGGTTGACGAAAATCCTGTTTACTGCTAATCTATTTCAAACCATGGACATCCTTCATCTCGTCGATCGCCTTGAAGAACTCTTCAACTCCAGCCGGGGGATCTGGTTTACCCACCAGGTCGTCGTGGATGAGGACCGCATGCTGGACCTGATCGACCAGATGCGGGTTTCGATCCCCGAAGAGGTCAAAAAAGCCCAGCAGATCCTGGCCCAGAAGGACCGGGTCCTGGCGCAGGCCCAGGAAGAGGCCAACCGGACGATCCAGCTTGCCCGCGAGAAAAGCGATCAGCTGGTCGAACGGGATGTGATCGTCCAGGCGGCCAACGCCCGGGCCGAGCAGATCGTCGCCAAGGCCCGCCGCGAAGGCGATGCCGCCAAACGCGACGCTGACAAATACGTTTTCGATTCGCTCAGCCGGCTGTACCGGGAACTCGAGCGGATCATGACCCAGGTCCACAATGGGATCGTCATGGTCGAGAAAGACCTGATGGACCCCAGCCGCGCCACGGTCGACGAAGTGCCCCGTCAGCCCCCGGTGGACGAACTGTCCCAGATCGGTGAGAACGAGTACGAGCGAAAAGACGTCGAAGCGGAGCAATCCACCGGCACGGCGCGGTAACGGTGAAACGAATGGGCGAATAAGCGAATGGGCGAGGCAAACCTGCCTCGCCCATTCGCTTATTCGCCCATTCGTTTCTTCGTCCAATCCTCAGTCCAGCCCCCTCTCCGGCCTCACAAACCGTTTCTCAATCGTCCGGTCCAACACGCCCGGGAACAGGCGGTTGCTCAGGATTGAGAAACGCATCAGCCAGGGCAGGACGACCATCCCGCTGGATCGTTGGGAAACCCGGAACACGGCCTGGGCGACATCGTCGAGAGACAATCGGAGCCACTGCGGGGTCGTGATCTTTGTCTTGCGTTTCTGGACGCCCGCTTTTTCGGCGAACTCCGGGGAATCGACCCCGCCCGGGAAAACGGCCGAAACGCGGACGCCCCATACCCGGACCTCCCTCCTGAGCGCCTCGGTGAACCCTCGCAGGCCGTATTTGCTGGCCGCGTAGACCGTGTACGTGGGGGTGGCGACGTAGCCGGCCATCGAAGCCATGTTGATGATGTGCCCGCTCCTGCGCTCGATCATGTGCGGGAGCACTTCCCGGGCCGCCAGGATCGTCCCGGTCAGGTTGACGTCGATCTGCGCTCGGATGTCGCGGTCCGGATCGAGTTCTTCCAGCCAGCCGAACCGGCCGAAACCGGCGTTGTTGACCAGCACGTCGACCTGGTTCCAGGCGCTGAGAGTCTCGCCGACCATCGTGCGGATCTCTTCCTGCGAAGTCACGTCGGCCTGCACGGCCAGCGCTTCTCCGCCGGCTGCCTCGATCTCTTGCTTGACGTTTTCAAGCCGGTCGAGCCGCCGGGCGGCCATCGCGACCCGAAAACCGTTGGCGGCAAAACAGCGCGCGGTGGCCTCACCGATCCCGGACGAGCCCCCGGTGATGAGCGCTACTTTATGATCGTTCATGCTCGCCTCCTGGCGGATGGGGTGTGAAAATCGGGTGTGCCGGGCGGAACCTGGCCCGGCCCGGCGCATACGATTTTCACAATCGTGGTCATTTAAGGATGTAGTAGGTCCCGCGTTTGGAGCCGATCTTGAGGAGGATCTCCTTCCGGGCCAGGTCCGCCATGTCACGGCGCAAGGTTTCCGGATGGACTTCGGGGCAGAGCGACTGGTATTCGCTGCTGGAGATTCGATCGTTCTCCAGGATGTGTTCGACCGCCGCTTTTTGCCTGGCGTTGAGTCCGATCCGGTTGAGGCCGGCCCGGAGGGCGGTGCGGTCGTCCTGGTGCGGCGGGCCGGTCCGGAAGCCCTTGGAAAGGGTGACGCGGAAGGTCCCGGCCGTCTCCTGGAAATGCGCGGGCTGCATCCGGTTTTCCCCCAGGACGGCCATAACTCGGTCCAGCCCGTAACCGAGCCGCTCGATGAAACCCATGTCTGCCAGGACCTGGACGATGACCGGGTTGCGGGAAAAGCGGGCTTCGAGCAGATTGTCCATGGTAACCGGACCGGGGAGGAGCCCTGGGGAGTGGATCTCCAACCGGTTTGAAAAGATGTGGATGTGGATGCTGTCGCCCGGCAGGCTGTAATCCCGATGAGCGACGGCATTGACGAGCAATTCCCGGATAGCTTCGGATGGGTATTCGGGCCTTTCTTCGTGGACGAGGCCGGTCACCTGGACATTGGCGGACAGCTGGTCCGCGACGAAGTTTTCAGCGGAGCGGAGTTGATCGGGGAGGGTACCGCCGATCTCTCGTTTTATGAAGGCGTCTGAGAGGGCTGGGCCGGAGAAGCGGGCGGCCATGATGAAGGCGTTCGGCGCCCATTGCTGAGGGGATTTGCCGAACAGGAGCAGGCCGGCGAGGGTGGGGAGGCGGCCATCGCCGGTTTCGACCAGGCAGCCGCGCCGGAGCAGGAGCGTTTCCGGGTCCTCATCCTGCCGTAAACCAACCTTTTGCGCATAGTCATCAATCCCGACCGGGTCGAGCGCTGCCGGGCCGGCTCCAGGCACAAGGTTGGACTCAACGTGTACCACGCCGCGCTCGATGAGCTTGCGCCGCAGACTTCCGGGAGAGATCGGGGTGTTGTGCCGTCCTTCCCGTCCGAGGTAACGGCCCCCGATGGTGTATACGTGCGGCAGCCCGTCCGGGATCACGACTCTCAGGAGCCGCTCACCGCCGTGCGTTTCCAGGATCGGAAGGGGAAGGACCAGCGGCGGGTCGGCCAGCAGGGCCGCCTGGAAGACGCGGTCCATCATTTTTTCGGGTTCCCCCAGGCCAATTACCCGGCCCGACCGCGGCGCGACCCCGATCAAGACCGTTCCGCCATTCGTGTTTGCCATCCCGGCGAACGTCTCCGCCAATCTGCCCAGTTCGACATCTTCCGGGAACCACTGCAGTTCCGGACCCGGACCGGAGGAGAGGAGTTCGCCGATCAACTCAGGGCACCGGCGGTGCCGGCGTAGCCGGCGCCGCCGGTTTCTTGGTAGACCGGGTCTGATCGGCGGCCTTACGGCCCGGTTTGGGTTTCGCCGGATAGAGCGCCAGTTCGAGCACCTGGTCGATATGCGTGACCGGGATGATCTTGATATCCTTCAGGACCTGCTTCGGGATATCGACCAGGTCCTTGAGGTTTTTCTCGGGGATAAGGACGTTCTTGAGTCCGCTCCGGTGCGCGGCCAGGACTTTTTCCCGGATCCCGCCGACCTGGAGGATCCGGCCGCGCAGGGTGATCTCGCCGGTCATCCCGAAATCGCGGCGCGCCTTGCGGCGTGCCACGGCGGAGACCAGCGCGGCGGCCATTGTGATTCCAGCGCTGGGGCCGTCCTTCGGAATGCTGCCCTCGGGGATGTGGATATGGATGTCGGTATTCTCGAAAAGCGAGGCGTCGATCTCGAAATCGGCGGCGCGCGATTTCAGATACGACAGGGCGGCCTGGGCCGATTCCTGCATCACATCGCCGATCTGGCCGGTGATCTGGAGGGTGCCCTTGCCTTCGTAAAGGAGCACCTCGACCGGCATGATGTCCCCACCCGATTCGGTCCACGCCAGTGCGGTCGCGACACCGATCTCGTCGGTGCGTTCGGCTTCCGGTTCGGAAAATTGGGAGGGTCCGAGCGATTTTTCGACCGTTTGGGCGGTGATGCGCGCCGGGAACTTTTTCCGTTCAGCCTTTTTGCGAGCCAGTTTCCGGAATACCCGGCCGATCTCGCGTTCCAGGTTGCGGACGCCGGCTTCGTAGGTGTATTCCCGGATGATCTTCCGGAGGGCGGCTTCGTCGATCTCGATCTCGCCCTCGTCCAGCCCGGTCTCCTCCATCTGGCGGGGGATCAGGAACTGGCGGGCGATCTCGAGCTTCTCCTCCTCGATATACCCGGGAAACTCGATGACCTCCATCCGGTCCAGGAGCGGCTCCGGGATGCGGCCGGCCCAGTTCGCGGTCGTGATGAACATGACCTGCGAAAGATCGTACGGCAGCTCAAGGTAGTGGTCCGAGAAGGCGTGGTTCTGCTCCGGGTCGAGCACCTCGAGCAGGGCGGAAGCCGGGTCACCGCGATAGTCGTTGCTGAGTTTGTCGACCTCGTCGAGCATGAAAAGCGGGTTGATCGTTTCGGCCCGACGCATGGTCTGCAGGATACGGCCGGGGAGGGCGCCGATGTAGGTGCGGCGGTGCCCCCGGATCTCGGCTTCGTCCCGGACGCCTCCGAGGGAGATGCGGACGAATTTGCGGCCGAGCGCCTCGGCGATCGAACGGCCCAGGGATGTTTTCCCGGTCCCGGGCGGACCGACAAAGCAAAGGATCGGCTGCCGCGATTTCCTGGGTTTGAGGCTTTTGACCGCGATGAATTCGAGGATCCGCTCCTTGGCCCGTTTGAGGGCGTAGTGGTTCTTCTCCAGGACCCCTTCGGCGTGGGTCACATCCAGGTTGTCTTCCGTTATCGTGACCCAGGGCAGATCGAGGATCCATTCGACGTACGTCCGCAAGACACCGACTTCCGGTGACATCGGCGGCATCTGCCCGATCCGGTGGACCTCCCGCAGCGCCCGCTCCTGGACCTCTTCCGGGAGCGGCGCGGTGTCGATCCGCTCGCGCAGCTCGGCCAGTTCGTGGCTCCAGGTATCTTCCTCGCCCAGCTCGGTCTGGATCGCCCGCATCTGTTCCCGCAGGTACATCTCGCGCTGCGAGCGGTTGACCTCGCCCTGGACGCGGGCGTGGATCTCGTCCTCCAACTCCAACACATCGACTTCGCGGGCCAGGATGTTGCTCACCTGGGCCAACCGGGAGACCGGGTCGATCTCGTGCAGCAGGTTGAGCTGCTCCTGGGTTGATAGCGCGAGGGTGGTCGTGATCATGTCCGCCAGCCAACCCGGCTCTTCGATGTTGATTGCGAAGAGGTGGGCCTCTTCGGGGAGGCTGTGATTCAGCTGGACGCATTTTTCGAACATTCCCAGCGCCGTCCGCATCAGGGCTTCCGTCTCGCGCGACCGGGACCGGCTCTCACGGATCGGCCGCGCCCGGGCAACCAGGAACGGCTCGACCTGGACGAACTCCAGCACTTCGACGCGCCGCCGCCCCTGGACCAGCGCCGATGAGGATCCGTCCGGCATATTCAGCAGCCGGCCGACGGCCAGCTCGACCCCGGTCGGGAAGAAATCGTCCGGCATCGGGTCGTCGACTTCAGGGTCTTCCTGGGTCAGTGCGATCAGGGTCTGGTGCTGGGCGCGGGCGGCTTCGATCGCCAGGATCGAGGCTTCCCTGCCGACGAAAATCGGGGAGACCATGCGCGGAAAAACGACGACGTCCCGCAGCGGCAGGACGGCGCATTCGATGACCCCGTCGTCGTCGGGGACTGCGTCGTGGATGTTATAAAGCTCCTGCGTCCGGCGGTGCAGTGAATCGGCGAAATCTTCCTCGCCGGGGATCCAATCCTGGCTCATGGGCGTCTCCGTCGTTTCCAGTCTATCAGAGAAGTATGAAAAAATGAATATCCGTCAGCGTGAAGCCGTGCCGGATATTCATATTTCAATCCACACTCTCCATCGTCTTGCTTTGCCAGACGGCGCGCGCCGCGCCGACCACGAAAACGCTGCCGGTGACCAGCAGGACGGCTTCGGAAGGGAGCCCCGCCAACCCAAACTCGACGGCCGATTCGATGTCCTCTGTGACAGCGGTCGAAATGCCGAGTTTTTCCGAGAAGTCGGCGATTTCGGCCGGAGGCATGGCGCGCGGGTGCTCCGACCGGGTGGCGATCAGCCAGTCGACCCGCGGGCGGAGGATTTCAAGAAAACCGGATACGTCCTTGTCCCCGGAAGCCCCCAAGATCAGCGTCAATCGCCTTTCGGGAAGGTATTCCTCCAGGGTTTCCAGCAGGCGCCGGGCCGAATCTTCGTTGTGGGCGGCATCGAGGACGACGAACGGGCTGCGCCGGAGGATCTCGAAACGACCCGGCCAGCGGACCGTCCAAAAACCCGTAGCGACTGCCTCGCCGGAAACCGGCAGCCCCGCATCGGCGGCCTTCCGCAGTGCGGCCCAGGCTACGGCCGCATTCTCCACCTGGTGGCGGCCGAGCAGGGGGATGCGGAGCCGTATCGTGTGCCCCATTTCGTCCCAAACCCGCATATCCTGACCGTCCAGGGAGTGGCCGTCCGGCGAGAACATGTAGTCTTCACCTGCAACGAACAGCCTGGCCCCGGCCGCGTCGGCCGCTTTCCGGATCGCACCCAGGGCCTCCGGCTTTTGCGGCGCCGAAACGACCGGCACGCCCGGTTTGATGATCCCGGCCTTTTCACCGGCGATCTCCCCCAGGGTCTCGCCGAGGATCTGGGTGTGATCGTAGGAGATCGACGTGATCACACTCACCAGCGGGGTGACGACGTTGGTGGCGTCCAGCCGCCCGCCCAGGCCAACCTCGACGACGGCAGCGTCCGCATCCATGCGAGCGAAGTGCATGAACGCGAGCGCGGTCGTGATCTCGAACGTGCTGATCGCCGGCACCGCGGCCACGTGCGGTTTGACCGCCTCGACCAGCTCCGTCAGTGCATCCTCCGAGATCGGCTCTCCATCGACCCGGATCCGCTCGGTGAAATCCTCCAGATGCGGGGAGGTGTACAGCCCGGTCCGGTGGCCTGCGGCGGTCAACGCGCTGCTGCAAAAAGCGGCGGTCGAGCCTTTCCCCTTGGTCCCGGCAATGTGGATCGACCGGAACGAGTCCTGCGGGTTTCCCAACCGCTCGAGCAGCGCGAACATTCTACGCAGATCGAAATTCTCCGGCGCGAGGTTCGCTGCGTGCGTTTTGCTGAAGTCCACGAAGCTGAAGATGTAATCGAGTGCATCCTGATAATTCGTGATCCGGGCCATTGGGATGATTCTACCTTTGAAATTTCCGCCCGGCACCCCCGTTCCCCCGGGTTCCTTGCCAGTGCCAATTTTCCGCGATATGATTTGCGCGCCTCTATAACCCCTGTTCGTGCGACTTCCTTTGTCTGTCCTGTGCAGCGTAAATTGAGATAAGATCCTGTCCGAAATTCGGTGGACGGGCGATTTTGGGGGCGGGGG
>DATKDL010000186.1:0-25526 GCA_035512695.1 Anaerolineales bacterium
ACCGCTGCGGCGCCCACCCTTCGAAATTTCCCCTTTGAAGGAGCACCCTGAATGAAAGAAAACACCCTCCCCGGCCCAATCGCCAAAACCTACCTCGAGCGCGATCGCGCCTCCGTCTCGCCCTCCTACCCACGGGCGGCGGATTTCGTGATGTCCCACGGCCGCGGGACCGAGGTCTGGGATGTGGACGGCAACCGATTCCTCGATTTCGTGGCCGGGATCGCCGTCAACTCGACCGGGCACAGCCATCCCGCCGTCGTCAAGGCCATCCAGGAGCAAGCGGAGAAGTTTATCCACATTTCGTCGGACTACTACCACCCGCTCTGGGTGGAGACCGCCGAGAAGCTTTCCGAGATCGCCCCGTTCTCCGAGCCGGCCGTCTCTTTTATGACCAACTCGGGGACCGAGAGCGTCGAGGCGGCGATCAAGCTGGCCCGCAACCACACCGGCCGGAGCCAGTTCATCGGTTTCCTGGGCGGTTTCCACGGCCGGACGATGGGTTCGGTCACCTTCACCGCCAGCAAGGCGCTCTATCACAAAGGCTTTTACCCGCTCCTGGGCGGCGTGACTCACGTCCCGTACCCCGATCCGTACCGGCCGCTGCTGGCATCGAAACCGGGGGAGGACTACGGGGAGACGGTCGTCCGCTACATCGAGGAGCAGGTCTTCGGCCGGCTTCACGACCCTTCAGAGGTTGCCGGCATCCTGGTCGAACCGATCCAGGGCGAAGGCGGCTACGTCGTCCCCGCCGAAGGCTTCTTCCCGGCGCTCCGGGCGCTGTGCGACCAGCACGGCATCCTGCTGATCGTCGATGAAGTCCAGTCGGGCGTCGGACGGACGGGGAAGTGGTGGGCGATCGAGCATTTCGGTGTCGAGCCGGATATCGTTGCCTCCGCAAAGGGGATCGCTTCGGGCGTCCCGTTCGGGGCGATGATCGCCCGCAAAAGCGTGGTGACCTGGCCGGAAGGGGCGCACGGCAATACCTATGGCGGCAACCCGCTGGCCTGCGCCGCGACCCTGGCCACGCTTGGCCTGATCGAGGGGGAATACATGCAGAACGCGGCGGAGGTCGGTGAATACATGATGGACGCCCTCGAAGAGCTCCAGGCTCGCCACACCAGCATCGGCCATGTGCGCGGGCGAGGCCTGATGGTCGGCGTCGAGCTGGTAGAAGACCGCGAGACGAAGAAACCGGCCCACGACCTGCGTGACCGGGTCGAAGCGCTCGTCTTCCAGCGCGGCCTTTTGCTGATGGGCTGCAGCAAGAGCACGCTTCGTTTCTGCCCTCCGCTTTCGACGACGCGCGCCGAGGTGGACGAAGGGCTGAGCATCTTTGCAGAAGCGCTCGGGCTGGCGGAAAAGGAGTAACCGCCGGCGTGCTGCCCGATTACAGGGTCCGCCAGCGGGACTACCTGCTCGAGATCTCCCGCAGCATGACCCAGGAGCTGAACCTCGACAAGCTGCTCGAGCGCATCCTGCGGCTGTCCGCCAGCCTGGTCAGCGGGCAGGCCGGGATCGTCATCTTGCGGGGTGACACGGGAGCGTGGCACGTCGCCGCGGCTTACGGGATCAACCCCTCCTTTATCAAGTACTTCGATCCGCTCCTGGCGCAGGTCCCGACACATGAGGACCCGGCCCGGTTCGAACTGCCCGAGATCAACCGCCTGCTGCGGGACCTGACGCACTCGGTCGGTCTCGGTCTGCTTTCCGGGGTATGGCTGCCGCTGAACGTGCAGAAGCGGGTCGTCGGGGTCATCTTCCTGTTCCGGACCCAGCCGGTCCAGTTCAGCTCGAACGACCGTTTGCTGCTGCAGAGCTTCGCCGACCAGGCCGCGGTCGCCGTGACGAACGCCCGGCTCTTCCAGCAGAGCCAACGTGAGCGCCAGCGGATGCAGGCCATCCTCGATGCGGCGGTGGACGGGATGCTGATCCTGGCGCCCGATCACACCATCGAGCACAGCAACCCGGCCTTTGACAGCCTGGTCGGTCTGCCGCAGGAAGAGATCCTGGGCCGCCACCATGACGCCGTACTGCAGTTCTCCCGTATCCTGCACGGGACCAAGCTCAGCCAGGCGGCGCTCGGCGGCTGGCCGCTCTCTCCGACCGCGACCCTGTACACGGAAGGAGATCTGGAGCGGGCAGGCGACACGCCGCTCCCGGTCGGGATCAGCTATTCTCCGCTGACATCGGGGGATGGAACCGTGCTGAATATCATCGCCATCGTCCGGGATATCAGCCGTTTCCGGGAGGCGGACGAATTGAAATCGACCTTTATCTCGGTCGTCAGCCATGAGCTCAAGACGCCGGTCGCCTTGATCAAGGGCTATACGAGCACGCTGCGCCGGGAAGACGCCTCCTGGGACATGGATGTGATCCAGGACAGTCTCGAGATCATCGAGGAGGAAGCCGATCGGCTGGCCGCGATGATCGACAACCTGCTGGATGCCTCCCGGCTCGAGGCCGGCGGTCTCCGGCTGAATATCAATGACACGAACCTCCCGCTGCTGGTGGACCGGTTGGCCGAGCGTTTCCGGGCGCAGAGCGGCGAGACCGCGATCCGGATCGATTTTCCCCCGGATTTTCCCTTCGTACTGGCTGACGAGGACCGGATCGGCCAGGTCATCACCAACCTGCTCTCGAACGCCTTGAAATACGGCCCCGAGACCGGCGAGATCGTGGTTTCGGGACGCGTCCGGCCGGAGGAAGTGGTTTTGTGCGTGGAGGACGACGGCCCCGGGATCTCGCCCAGCGACGCGGCGCACGTCTTCGACCGGTTCTACCGGTCAGACCAGGCGGTCAAGAACACCAAGGGCGCCGGCCTGGGCCTTTATCTTTCGCGGGCGGTGGTCGAAGCGCACGGCGGCCGGATCTGGGTGCAGCCACACGACGGACGCGGGGCGTTGATGTGTTTTTCGCTGCCGCGAGAACGTTAAATTAACAGAAAAATGGATGGCCGGGCCGGGAGCCCCCGGCCCGGCCATCCATTTTTCTGACTTTTCAGGAATACGATTATGCCAACCAGACGAATACAAGTAAGCTGTCCCAACTGCCGCACGCCGCAGACGATCGAGGCCCAGCAGGTATTTGATGCCACCACCGAGCCGAAAGCCCGGGACCGCATCCTATCCGGAGCGCCGAACCAGATCCGCTGTCCGGCCTGCGGCTACCAGGGGCCGATCCAGATGCCGATCGTCTACCACGACGCCGAGAAGGAACTTCTGCTGACCTATGTGCCGCAGGAACTCAGTCTGCCGATGCACGAGCAGGAGCGGGTGATCGGCCCGCTGATCACCCGTGTCGTGGAGGATCTCCCGGCGGAGAAACGCAAGGCTTACCTGCTCCAACCGCGCACGATGCTGACGATGCAGACGATGGTGGATACAGTCCTGGAGGCGGAAGGGGTCTCCAAGGAGGAGGTCAAAGGCCAGCAGGCGCGGGTCCAATTGATCCAGCGACTCGCTAACACCACCTCCGAAGGGACCCTGGAGGAGCTCGCCAGGCAGGAGGACGCGCTGATCGACCAGGAGTTCTTCTCGCTCCTGAACGCCCTGGTCTCCAACGCCCTGCAGACGGGGGATGAGGGCCTGGCGCGGCGCCTGGTCGACGTGCAGCAGAAAGTCCTTCCGGTGACGACATACGGCAAAGAGGTCCAGAGCCAAAACGAAGAGATCCAGTCGGCGGCGAAAGAGCTGAGCGAGCTCGGCGAGCGGCTGACACGCAAGGACCTGGTCGAACTGGTGGTCAAAACCTCCAACGAAACCCGCCTGAAGGCGTACGTCAGCCTGGCGCGGGCCGGGATGGATTATGAGTTCTTCCGGTTGCTCAGCGAGCGGATCGACCGCGCCCGCCCGGACGCCCGCCCACGCCTGTCCGAACTCCGGGCGCAGCTCCTGGAACTGACCCAGCATTACGATGAACAGGTCGCCCAACGGCAGGCGCAGCTCGAACAGCTGCTTGAGGCCCTGTTGGAGGAGGATGACCCGGGCGATGTGATCCGGCAAAACCCGAATATCATCGACGAGCAGTTCTTGGAGGTGGTCCAGGAGGCGTTGGACCGGGCGGCCGAGGGGGGCGATCAGGGGCGCGAACAGAAGCTCGAGAGGCTGGTCCGGGCGATCGAACAACTTTCCGCTCCCCCGCCGGAATTCGAGGTCATCAATCGCCTGGTCGAGGCGCCGGATGACGACGCGCGGGCGGCCATCCTGGACGCCCTGACCCCCGACCAGCTTTCGGCCGTGGTCGAGATGCTGATGAACGTGATGCCCAACGTGGAAGCCGCCGACGACGCCCGCACGGCCGAGGCCCTGCGTGCGGTTTACCGGCTGGCGCTGCGAAAATCGATGCGTTTGAAAATGAAACCCTGAAAAATAAAAAAAAATGGCGCCCGAACCCGGGCGCCTTTTTTTTATTTTTCAGCGTTGTCCAGTCGTAATCCGTGGCCGCGGATGGTGAGGATGTATTCGTGCGACTCGTCGATTTCCGCAAGGCGGCTGCGCAGGCGGCGGATCAGGGCGTCCAGGGCCTGGTCGGAAACTTCGACGGCGTCCTCGCCGCCCCAAATTGCCTCGGTCAGCCGGGTGCGTGAGACCACTTCGCCGGCCTCCCGGTAAAGCAGCTCGAGCACGGTGAACTGGGCAACCGAAAGGGGCGGATCCAATTCCCTGTCGCCCACAAACACACGCCGGGATCTTCTGTCCAGGTGAAGGCCTTTTCTCCCGCGGGGACCGGGGGAGGAAGGCCTGGCCAGGGGGACGGTTGAATCGGCGCTGACGAAGACGAACTTCTGCGCAAGCGCGATTTGGATCACGTCGCCGTCGTTCAAATAGACGCTTCCGTGCACGCCGCTTCCGTTCACATGTGTACCGTTTTTGCTGCCCAGGTCGACGAGCATACATCCACGCGCCGTGTTCGAAACACGGGCGTGCTGCCGCGAAATCTGCCTGTCCGGCACGACGATGTCCGCTCCGGTATCGCGCCCGATGATCAGGTCATCGCTTACCACCCACTGCTGTCCGTTGAGCGGCCCGGTCTGCGCAAACAGCATCGGGGTTTCGTCCGCCTGCACCGTCATTTCATTTCTCCACAGTTATAATGATGGGCGATATGTATTGGGAGAACTTGCCGGCGAAAATGACGTGCATGGCCGGGCTGGGCCCGGCCTTGCACTTCATTTTCGCCATCATAATCATACCAAATCAGCAAAGGGTTGAAAAGCTGAAGGAAATTCCGATTCAATGCCAGTTCCGTTAAAGCCCGGGGTCATACTGAGAGGCCGCTATAAGATCCGCCGGATCATCGGCCAGGGCGGGATGGGAAGCGTATACCTGGCGGACGATCTTCGCCTGGAAGGCCGGTTGTGCGCGATCAAGGAGGTCCGGCACGATCCGAGTCTCTCCGAAAACCTGCTCAAACAGTCCCGCGACCAGTTTCTCCGCGAGGCGACGATCCTGGCGCGGCTGGACCATCCCAGTCTCCCCAAGGTGTCCGATTTCTTCACCGGGGATGAGAGCGATTTCCTGGTGATGGATTTCGTGCCGGGAGAGGACCTTCGAAACATCCTGCTCAAAGCCAAACGGAACGGGGAATTTCTTCAAGAGCGCCTGGTGCTGACCTGGGCGCGGCAGCTCGCCGACGCCCTGATCTACCTGCATTCCCAGGACCCACCGATCCTGCATCGTGACATCAAACCCGGGAACATGAAGATCACCCCCAACGGCCAGCTGAAACTGGTCGATTTCGGGCTGGTCAAGCTGATGGCGCCCGAAGAGATGACGATCACCATCCTGCAGGGGCGCGGTACGGCCGTTTACACGCCACTCGAACAATACGGCGGCGACAACGGACACACCGATGTGCGGAGCGACATCTACGCCTTCGGTGCGACCCTATACCACCTGATCACCGGCGAGGCGCCAAAGGAAGCCCGTGACCGGTTCCTGAACCCCGGCGACCTGGTCCCGATGCAGACCATCAACTCGGACGTCAGTTCGAGGACCCAGCGGGCCGTGTTATGGGCGATGAACCTGCACCCGGCGGACCGGCCTGTGAACGTCGAAATGTTCCGCGACGCCCTCCTGGGGGATTGGAACCCCGCCAATATCCCGGGTCCCACGCTGCCGGCGGCCAAGATCGAGGACGTCTTCGAATCGCCGATCGAGCGGGCCTTTGCCGTAACGGCGATCGCCCTCGTCCTGATCACCCTGATCGCCACCCTGGCGCATTTTTAAGAGGAAAAACGAACCGGGGCCCGGTTCGTTTTTCCTCTTTTAATCCACCTTCGGTGGGTCTGTGTTGCGCTGTGGGGATCGGCGGAGGTGCAGCTGGTACCAGGCGCCGGAAACCGTCCAGCCCAACAGCGCGCCGAACAGGGTGATCCAGATCACGGCGCCGCGACCGCCCTGTACGGCCGCAATGGCCCCGTTGAATCCAAGCGCCAAATAAAGATAGACCAGCAACCCACCGATCCCGGCGGAAAACGCCCAGCGGATGCTCCAGCGCGTCAGCCCCGCCGAAGTCCCGATCCGGTAAACCAGCAGACCGATCGAGAAGGAGACCAGGCAGGCGATCAGCCAGTCGACCAGGTCGGTCTGCGTCCGGGGAGGCGGCTCCGGTGGATCGGTGGCAGCGGGCGTCGGCTCCTGGGGGACCCCGGTAGGCTCCGCCGTCGGCGTCGCTTCGACATTCTCCGAGGTTGGCGTCGGCGTGAGGAAATCTTCCGGTGTCGGGATAAAGATATCCAGCACGGCCACGGGAACGCGCGGCTCGGTGTTCAACCCGATCTGCAGTGAACCGGGCTCGCCGGCCGTATAGGTCGTCCGGGCGATCCCTTCGGTGGTGATCAGGACCGGAGAAAAGGTCTCCACCCCGTTCAGCAGAAAAACGAACTGCACCGGTGTACCATCGGGGACCGGATTACCGTTGTGGTCCGTGATGACGCTGGTCTCCAGGGTCATCTGTTGGTTGAGATCCATCTCGATCGGTTCCGCCGGTTCCTGTTCCAACGGCGGGACGAGCGCTTCGATCACGGGGGAAATGATGGAGAGGACGATCAGCTGTGCGGGGTCCGGCTCCATCGCCCGGATGAGATCGTACCCGACCCCGGAAACGGAGACCGGGGATGCGCCCAATGAAGGGACGAATTCTTTGAACAGGATTCGGGCGGCGATCTCGACCGCCTCGCCGGTTTTCGAGTAGAGGGCGTAGTAGGCGGTGACCTTTGAAATGTCCGTCGCATCGAGGAAATAGGGTGCGTTGAATGCGAAGACGATCAGCCGCTTGCTTCGCACTAGGTCGTCTCGCTCGGCCAGAAGCCGGCGGAAAGCCAGCGAATCCGGACGGGACTGGCTGACGTCCTGCATGGCGATCACGATCCAATCCGCGCTGCGCAGATCGCTTTCGAGGTTCCCGGCCGCGCCCCCATCCAGGAGCAGCGCCAGCGTTTCGAAGGTGTAGGAGGTCAGGTTCCGGCCCTGGATCTGGTTGCCCGCTTCCGCGCCGTAGAGCCTGGCGATCGTCGCCTCCATCGCATTGATTCCCAGCGAATCCTGCACGGGGCATTCGCTGCATTGGCTGTACGGGTTCGTGTCCGTGATGAAAATGATCCGGTCGTCCAGGTCCGGGGCATCCGGAAGTTGCGCTTCCAGGTCCTGGAAGCCCGGGCTGATCAGCGTCGCCCCGGTTCTGGCGATCTCGAACACGGTCTGGGAACTCCCGCCGAGCCCGCCGAGGCCGCCCGGGTCGGGGACGACCAGGTCGAGGGCGAAGGTCCCGTACATTTCAAATTTGAGCGTCAGGATCCGGAGGACCGCCAGGTCGACCTGCCGGGCGAATTCGACGTCCTCCTGGTATTTTTGGGTGAAGAAATTGTGGATCCGGATGACGGTCGTGATCGGATTGGTATCGCCGGTGTCGAGGATATTGCCGAGATAAAGCATGTCGTTCCCGGCCAGGAAAGCATCCCGGACGACGAGCCGGGCGTTAAAGGACAGCCCGCTCGGATCGTAGAACCGCCGAACGGCCCGGCTGCCGAGATCATCGCTGATCATAATGCCCCCGCCCGCCCGCCAGGAGGCGAAAGCTTCGAGGTCCATAATCGTGGAGAACGAGGCTTCATCGAAACTGATCGGCCGGGTGGTGGCGCGGATATTGCCGAGAAAGCCCTGGTAGCGGATATGCGAGATCAACAGCCCGTCGACGGCGGCTTCCGGGGACGGCGCATCGCCGGTGACGTAGAAAAACGGCGCCAGTTCGATCTGCTTGAGCTGTTCGAGCGATTTGCGCACGGTCGAGACTTCTTCTTCAACCGGCCGATCCGCACCGCCTATCCCGGGAAAATGCTTTCCGATCACGGCAATCCGCTGCTGGCTGCCGGCGTGGATGCCCTGGATGTGGGCGCTGCCCATCCGTCCAACCCAGAACGGATCGCCGCCGAAGGTGCGGACGCCGAGATCGCTCAGGCTTTCAGGGTTGGGATTCTCGAGCACGTCGAGAGAGGGTCCGAAAAGGAGGTTGATCCCGAGCGCGGCGAGTTCGCGCCCTTTGATCTCGCCGGCCTCTTTGGAAAGCTCGAGATCCCAGGTCGCGCCGATTGCGGCCGGGCTGGGCAGGGCGGTGAGACCGGTGTAGATCTGGTCGTAGGGCGGTCCGTCACCCGGTTGGGAGAGGCCGACAAACAACGGTACGTAGACCGGGGTGAACGGCGCCCCGGTGACCGTCTCGGTGATCGTGGTCTGCGTGGCGAGCCATTCGATTTCCTGGAGACTCTCGATCAAGTTGTAAGCGTTTTCAACCGTGTTTTCCGGACCGGTGAAATTGTCCTGCGCGGCGTTCAGGATCACCCCGCCGATATGGTAGTTGGAGATCAGGTTGTAAATGTCGGATTCCGGGGGCGCCTCAGATCCGCTGAAGTTGACCAGGATCAGCTGCCCGACTCGCTCCTCCGGGGAAAGGGTGGCCAGGAGATCCTCGGCGCGTTCGGCCGCGGTGAGGGTCTGGGAGGCCGGAGCGCCGGCTGCAGGGGGCGCCGGCGCGATCAAACCGCCCAGCAGGGCGGCCAGGAGCGCTGCGGACAGCAGGAAATGGCGATCGGCCCGGTGGTGCTGCCGGGCGGTCCGGTGATTCCGGGTACGGATGGACGGGCGAGACATCGTGGTTAATTATCAGTCGGCCCGCTCGGATCGGCAAGGGATCGGATTACGCCGGCGGCGCGGATCGGATCGTCCGTGATCACGCCGTCGACCCCCATGAGAACCGCACGGTGCAGATCGGCCGGGTCGTTGATCGTATACGGGAAGACCGGCAGGCCGCGTGCTTGAAACGCATCGACGGTATCGCCGGTCAGGTCGGTGTATTCGGGATGGACCGCATCATAACGCGTGATCCATCCGGCCAGCATCCGGATGATCCGCCCCCAGCCTCCCCGGATCAGCAGCAGCCCCGCCGGCGTTTCCGGGACCAGCCGGCGGATCTTCCGCAGCGCGATCGGGTTAAAGGAGGAAAACCAGATCCGGTCCTGGCAGCCCCGTTCACGGACGACGGCGGCGACCGCCTCGGGCAGTCCGTCCAGCGGGGCGTGGTCGTTCTTCAATTCGATATTGATCACGGTATCTTGACGGAGCTGCCGGAACACATCGTCCAGCGACGGGATCCGCTCCCCGGCGTATTGCGAATCAAACCAGCTGCCGGCATCCAGCGCTTTCAGATCGGTCAGCGATAGACCTCCCACTTCCCCCTTGCCGTTCGTTGTCCGGTCGACTTTCCGGTCGTGGATGACGACCGGTTCACCGGTCGCACAGACCATGACGTCCAGCTCGATCGCCTCGGCGCCCTGTACCGCAGCCAGTTCGAAGGCGGCGATCGTGTTCTCCGGCGCGTCCAACGACGCACCCCTGTGCGCGATGATGATCGGTTTTGGCAGCCGTTCGAACCACGGATGGGATGCCAATTCCGCCTCGCGGGTCTACAGGTCGACGAAGTAAGCGGCTGAAGCCCGGTCCAGCAATTCTCGTGTCATCGCCGGCTGGACGTCCAGGAAGTGCGCGACATCCAGGATCTGGTCGCACAGGTCTCGGGGGTGCGATGCGCGCAATTTGCGGGAAGCCTTGATATACCATTCTTGCAGCAGATATGCCAGGCCTTGATCGCTGTAGGCGACGCCCTTTGCCGCGGCCACCCGGCGGAAGATCTCCCGGTACTCCTGGTAGGTCGGATCGCCCACCTCGATCTTGTGCCGCAGCCTGCGAAGAAAAGCCTCGTCGACCAGGTCCTTCGGGGGCAGGTTGGTCGAAAAAATGACCAGCACATCGAACGGGACCTCGATTTTTCGTCCCGTGTGGAGCGTCAGGAAATCAATCCGGTTTTCGAGCGGGACGATCCAACGGTTGAGCAAATCGCGGGGCCGGACGAGCTGTCGGCCGAAGTCGTCGATCAGGAGGATCCCGCCGTTCGCCTTGACCTGGAACGGCGCTTCGTAATATTTGTTGGTATCGTCAAAGACCAGGTCGAGCCCTTCCATGGTCAGCTCGCCCCCGGTGACGATGAAGGGCCGGCGGATGCGGATCCAGCGCGGGTCCCGGCGGGTGCTGGTCCGGAGCGATCCGGTGCCGATGGAAGTCGAGATTTCGTCCGGGGCCATCTGGTGGTTGACCGAGTCGTACAGTTTGACGACCTGTCCGTCGATATAGATGGCATAGGGGATATAGATGTTGCCGCGGGAGGTCATGCTCCCGATGGCGCGGGCGATCGTCGTCTTGCCGTTGCCGGGCGGGCCGTACATGAAGATCGAGTTCCCGGAGTTGACCGCCGGGCCGATCCGCTCGAGGATTGCATCGTTGAGGACGAGCTGCGAGAGGACCTGCCGGAGGGAGCGGTGGTTGACCGTCGGCCGGCCGCGGTTTTGCTTTCGAATGGCGTTGTTGTATTCTTCGATCGGCACCGGGGCCGCGCCGGCATACTGGCTGCGTTCGAGCGCCTCGCGGGCGCGGTGGATCCCGGCGCCGGTGATCGCATACGTGTAAGCCCCCTCGCCGAGCCCCATCTGCGACGATTTGACCTCGATCAGTTTTTCGCGTTTCAGGTTTTCAAGAAGCACGGCGGTGAGCCCGGCGAAAGGCAGGGCGATCTCCTCCGCAATCTTGAACCCGCTGAGATAGCCCTGGTGGTACATGATCTTGAGGATCAGATCCTGGAGCCAGAGCGGAGAGAGCCCGGTATCCTCGATGCGCGTAATCGGCGGCGGTATAAAGCCCCGCGATGGGCGATCGGTGGTTTCAGGCACTGCAGGCTCTGCACGTGTTGTCATTCGGGTTTCCGGGTATTGAGAAAAATCGGGGCGAAAATCGGGGTGGTGAACGGGCTTTGCCCGCTCACCACCCCGATTTTCGCCAATCCTATTTCAACTGCGTAACGCGTTGGTGATTATAGCATGCCAGTCGATCTCACCGGCTTTGAAAACGGTTAGGATTGCGGATATTCGTGTTGGGGAAAATTCGCCGAACGTACACCCTGCACCTTGCACCTTGCACCCCCCACCTTTTATAATCTCCCAATGAGATTATCCGTCGTGATGCCGGTTTACAACGAAGAAGCCACCATCGCCGAGATTGTGCGGCGGGTCCTGAAGATGGAGGTGGTGGACGAACTGCTCATCGTCGATGATGGGTCCACCGATGGGACGCGGGCGGTCCTGAAGGGGATCGAAGGTGCGGATCGGGTCCGGATAATCCTGAAAGAAAAAAACGAAGGAAAAGGCTCCGCCGTCGTGCGCGGGTTTGCCGAGGCGCAGGGCGAGCTGGTCCTGATCCAGGATGCAGATCTTGAGTACGACCCACGCCACTACCCGGTGCTCCTCCAGCCGATCGAAGAAAACCTGGCAGACGTCGTCTACGGTTCGCGCTTCCTGGGCGAAGCCCGCCGCCCGATCCTGTTCTGGAACATGGTCGCCAACAAGATCCTGACCCTGGTCACAAACGTGCTCTACAACACGATCCTGACGGATATGGAGACCGGGTACAAGCTTTTCCGCCGCGAGATCGTGACCGGGATAACGATCCACGCCCGGCGGTTCGATTTCGAACCCGAGGTGACCGCCAAGATTCTAAAACGCAAAGTCCGGCTGTACGAAGTGCCGATCGCCTTCAACCCGCGCGATTACACGGAAGGGAAAAAGATCGGCATCTGGGACGGGGTGGAGGCGGTGTGGACGTTGGTGAAGTACAGGTTTGTGGATTGAATATGGGAATCGGCGAATGAGCGAATGGGCGAATGGGCGATTCGCTCATTCGCCCATTCGCTGTTCCGGAAAGGAAGCGCGATGGAATTCATCTTGAACGGCCACCCCGAAACATACACCGGCGACCCGGAGCTGCCGCTGCTGACGTACCTGCGCGAGATCAAGGGGATCACCTCCCCGAAGGACGGGTGTGCGCCGCAGGCGGCGTGCGGGTGCTGTGCGGTCCAACTCGACGACAAAGCGGTCCTGTCCTGCGTGGTCCCGATGAAAAAGGTGGCCGGGGGGAGGGTGACGACGGCGGAGGGGTTGGGGGCGTACCGGCGCGGGGTATATGCCGGGGCATTTGTGAGCGTGGGCGGGGTGCAGTGCGGGTTCTGCATCCCGGGGATCGTGATGCAGGCGCACGTCCTGGTCTCGAAGCACCCGGAGCCCAGCGAGGCGCAGATCCGCCAGGCGCTGACGCCGCATCTGTGCCGCTGCACGGGTTATCAGAAGATCGTCGAGGCGGTGGCGTGTGCGGCGGAGGCGATCCGGGCGGAGGAGGGGGTCCCGATCCCGGCGTCGCCGGGCCGCGTGGGGGACCGGTTGGCGAAGTACCGGGCGGCGGACCTGGTGCTGGGGGATCACGCCTACGTGGACGATCTGCGGATCGACGGCCTGCTGCACGGCGCCCTCGTTTTCAGCGCCCACCCCCGCGCCAACGTCCTGCGTATAGCCATAGATCGAGCCGCGGCGATGCCCGGCGTCGTCCGGGTCTTCACCGCCGCCGATATCCCCGGCGAACGCCGGCTCGGCCTGATCGTCGACGACTGGCCATTGATGGTCGCCGAAGGCGAGACGACCCGCTATATCGGCGATGTCCTGGCGCTCGTCATCGCCCGAAGCGAGGTCGAGGCCCGGGCCGCCGCCGCGGCGGTCGAAGTGGATACCGAAGTCCTCGATCCGGTCACCGGCCCCTTCGCCGCGCTGGCGGCGGACGCCCCGCGGCTGCACGCCGGCGGGAACGTCCTCTCCCGTTCGACGACGAGCCGCGGCGACGTCGAAGCCGCCCGCCGCGCTTCCGCCTTTATCTCAAAGGACCGCTACGAGACCCAGTTTATCGAACACGGCTTCCTGGAGCCGGAAGCCTCGATCGCGCTGCCCGACGGGGACCGGCTGCTGGTCTATTCACAAGGCCAGGGGATCTTCGACGACCGCGACCAGATCGCCCGGATGCTCGGCGTCGATCCGGACCGGGTCCGCATCGTCCTGGTCCCCAACGGCGGCGCCTTCGGTGGGAAGGAAGACCTGGCCACCCAGGGCCACGCCGCGCTGGCCGCGCACCTGCTCGGCGCCCCGGTCAAGGTCAAACTCAACCGGGACGAATCGATCGCCTTCCACCCCAAGCGGCACCCGATCGTCATGGACTACGAGACCGGCTGCGATGCGGATGGGATGCTGACCTTCGTCAAGGTCCGCTTCGTCGGCGACACCGGCGCGTACGCGTCGGTGGGGATGAAGGTGCTCGAACGCAGCGCCGGGCACGCGACCGGGGCCTATCACGTCCCGGTCACCGATGTCGAGGCGATCGCCGTCTACACCAACAACATCCCCTGTGGGGCGATGCGCGGTTTCGGGGTCAACCAGGCCGCCTTCGGGCTGGAGAGCTGCATCGACGACCTGTGCAAGCAGGGTGGGTTCGACCGCTGGCAGTTCCGCTATGACAACGCCCTGCAGGACGGCCACATGACCGCCACCGGACAGGTGATCGAAAGCGGCGCCGGCACCCGGGCCACCCTGCTGGCGGTCAAAGCGGCCTACGACGCGGCTCCGATCGCCGGGCTGGCCTGCGGGATCAAGAACACCGGCATCGGCAACGGGATGCCGGACGCCTCCGGCGCCCGGATCACGATCGAAGCCCCGGACCGGGTCGTCATCGACCACGGCTGGACCGAGATGGGCCAGGGCGTCCATACGATCGCGATCCAGGTATTGGTGACGGAGACGGGGCTGCCACCGGAGATCATCGAGGTGCGGGTCGACACCGCCTCCGGCCAGGAGGCCGGGATGACGACGGCGTCGCGGGCCACCTCGCTGGTCGGGAACGCCATCATCGACGCCGCCCGAAAACTCCGGACTGATCTCAAGGAGCACTCGCTCGCAGAGCTGGTCGGCCGGCGTTACGACGGGAAATGGATCGTCGATTGGACCACGAAACCGGGGGCGCTGGTCGAGAAGGTCTACACCCACTACTCCTACAGCTACGCCACCCAGCTCGTCATCCTGGACGAGGACGGGCAGATCATCAAGGTCGTCGCTGCGCACGACGCCGGGAAGATCTTCAACCCGACCCTTTTTGAGGGCCAGCTGGAGGGCTCGATCCACATGGGGTTGGGCTATGCGATTTCGGAGGAGCTCGTGATGGAAAACGGCCGCCCAAAGAGCACACGGCTGCGGCAGATGGGGATTTTACGGGCGAAGGAAATGCCCGAGATGGAGATCATCGGGGTCGAGGTGCCGGATCCGTACGGCCCGTACGGGGCCAAGGGGGTCGGCGAGATCGGGCTGGTCCCGACGGCGGGGGCGGTGGCGAACGCCCTGTTCCGGTTTGACGGGGTGCGGCGGACGCGGCTGCCGATGGAGATGCCCAGGGCCAGGGTAAAATAACCCCATCGCCGGGGCAATGTCTCGGCGAAGGCGAGGTCGGTGTCTTTTAATGAGGGGGAGGAGTTCATTACATACCCGGCAATTTAAAGTAGAACGTACTCCCCTTCCCCGGTTCGCTTTCGACGCCGTATTCGCCGCCGAGTTTTTCGAGGACCCGGCGGACGATCGCCAGGCCGAGGCCGTGGCCGTCGGTGCGGCCGTGGTCGAGACGGGTGAATTCGATGAAGAGTTTGTCCTGGTCCTCCGGCGGGATGCCGTGGCCGTTGTCGCAGACGGAAAACCGGACGAAATCCCCTTCCGGCTCGGCCTCCAGGACCACCCTGGGCGGGGAGCCGCCGTACTTGATCCCGTTGGTAATGTAGTTCACCAGGACCTGTTCGATCCAGGGTGCGTACCCGAGCGCCGGGGGCCACCTGGAAGGAACCACGATCTCCGCTTTCGCCTGGGCGATCGTCTGCTCCAACCGCTTCTCGATGTTGGCCATGATCTGGTCCATCGGCAGCGGTCCGATCTCGGCTTTCTGAATCCCGACGCTCGCCAGGACCAGGATCGAATCGATGATCTCGCTCATCTTCTCCGCCGCTTCTTCGATCTCACCCGCAATATAGACCGGATCCCCTTCGACTTTGTCGTTGTGCACACGCAGCAGGTAGGTGTAACCGAGGATCGCTGCGATCGGGGTCTTGAGATCGTGGGCGACGGTGAAGGAGAACGCTTCGAGGTCTTTGTATCGCAGCTCGAGTTCTTCGTTGACCTGCCGGAGAGCCTCGTTTTGCGCCACGTTCCAGGCGCGGTATTCTTTGAGCGTCCAGGAAAGAAAAGCCCCGGTGGCCGTCGCCACCAGGGCGATGACGGCGAGCACGGCGAGATCGACCCCGCCGCTCGTCGCAAGCATAATGGCGATCGCGGCCAGCAGGGCGGCCAGGTTGAAAGCGACGACGATCTTCCAGGGCCGGTTGAGGAACTTCAAAATCGGCGGCGTGCGGTGCGAGATCACGCTTAAAGGGGGGAGCATGTGATTATTATACGTAATCTTCTACCAGCCGCCCATCTTGCAGCTCAAATACCACATCTGCCGCGCCGTGCACATTCACGTCGTGGCTGGCGACGAGGACGGTCACACCGCTGTCCGCCGCAACGCGCTTGAGCAGCGCGATGATGATCGCTCCCGTGGCCGTGTCCAGCTGGCCGGTCGGTTCGTCCGCCAGCAGCAGCCCAGGCCGGTTCACCAGCGCCCGGGCGATCGCCACCCGCTGCTGCTCGCCGCCCGACAGCTCGAACGTCCGGTGATCGATCCGCTCCGACAGCCCGACCAGCCCGAGCACTTCCCGCACCCGCTCGCGCCGGACCCGGCCCGGGGTCCGAACCATCCGCAGCGGGACCTCGACGTTCTCGCCCGCGGAAAGATACGGGAGCAGCCCGAAGGTCTGGTAGACAAACCCGATCCGTTCCCGCCGCAGCCGGATCCTCTGTCCTGTGGACAGGGTGGCCAGGTCCTCCTCTCCGAAATACACCTTCCCGCCGGTCGGCTCGTCCAACCCGGCGATCAGGTTCAGCAGCGTCGTCTTGCCGGAGCCCGAGCGCCCCTTCAACACCGCCAGCGCGCCCGGGGGGATCTCGAACGACACGCCGTCCACGGCGCGAATCTCCTCGACCCCCAGGTAGAAGGTCCGGTCAACGTCCTCGCAGCGGATCGCAACGCCCTGGCCGGTCATCGCCGGTTGAACCTCATCCTGGGGTCGCTCCGCCTCACCGCCGTCCCCGTACGGATCGGTCCCTGCGGAACGCAGAAAAGCCCGCATACTCGGCGGTTTCCAAAAGACCCCGTCGGTCGATCCGCCCGGTCCCCGCACGGCTTCGGGCGCCTCCGCCCACACGCTGACGTGGTCGCTCTCCAGCTTCACTTTGACCCGATCCTTCAGGGAAAGTTCGTCCAGGTACGGCCGCGGGATCTGGAGCCGGCCGGCGGCGTCCATGATGACCCATTCCTCCTCGCTGATCATCCCCTCCCGGTCAAAGGTCCGCCGGACCTCGGTGCTGGTGCGCCCATCCCGGATGGCGATCACTCGATCGACCCGGGCGGCGATCTTGGGATCGTGGGTGACGATGACGATCGTCGTGCCCATGTCCCGGTTGATCCGGCGCAGGGCGGCGAAGACCTCGTCGGCCGACTCGGTGTCGATCTGCCCGGTCAGTTCGTCCCCCAATAGCAGGGCCGGGTGGTTCGCCAGCGCGATGGCGAGCGCCACGCGCTGCTGCTGCCCGCCGGACAGCCGCTCCGGGCGGAAGTTGGCCCGGTCGGACAGCATGACCCGGTCGAGCAGCTCCAGCGCCCGCTTCTTCCGGGCGGCCGTCCCCACCCCGGCCAGCAGCATCGGCAGCTCGACGTTCTCCCGCGCCGTCAGGTACGGCAGCAGGTTCCGGGAGGGCTGCTGCCAGACGAACCCGACCATGTCCCGCTTGTACTCGACCCGGTCGGCTTCCCCCATTTTCAACAGGTCCCGCCCGGCTACGACGAGCCGTCCCGCGCTCGGCACGTCCAGCCCGCCGAGCAGGTTGAGCAGGGTCGATTTCCCCGCGCCGGATGGGCCGATCAGGGCGATCGTCTCGCCGGCCCGCACCTCCAGGTCCAGGCCCTGCAGGGCGACGACTTCCAGGTCGGCGACTTTGTAAATTTTTACGAGGTTGTCACACAGAACGATTCGCTCTTTATCCATATTTGGTCCTTTGAGTCACTCTCCACTTAACCTCAAACTTCTTTGCAACCCGACCCGCATCAGCGCAAACACCGAGATCAGCAAGGCCAGCGCATAGGCCGCCGCCAGCAGACCGAAGACCTCTCCGATCGCGCCCCAGTCCAGGACGATCCGTACCACGTCCGCCCCGGAGAGGGCGTTGGCGAAGACGCGCGAGAGGAACGGCCGCATGACGGCCGACAGCCCGACGCCGACCGCCGTCCCGGAAGCCAGCCCCAGGACCATGACGATCAGCCCCTCCGCGACGAGCAGCGACAGGAGCTGAAACCCCGACAGGCCGCCGGCGCGCAGGATGCCGAACTCCAGGGCCCGCCTCTCGGCCGTGAAGTAATGCGCCAGCAAGAACCCGGCGACGCTCAGGACGGACATGATCACGGCGTTCAACGCAAAGGCCCGCTTCCCGCCCTCGGCCAGGATATTGGCCCGGAAACGAGCCAGCTGCGCCGCCGAATCCCCGTACACCTCCAGGCGGTTCGGAAAATGCGCCGCGACCGCCGCATACCGTTCGGGGTCGATCGCAAGCCAGGCTTCACCCTGGGCGAGTTTGACGTCCGCCAGCCGGACCCAATCCGCCGTGCCGCGGGTGCTCACGATGATGAAATCCTCACCCGCCGTCGGGAACTCCTCGATGATCCCGCGCGCATCGAATGTGAGGAATTGCTGGCTGAACTGGTGCTCCCATTCGGTCTCGAGCCCCGCTTCGGCGGGCAGCGCGGAGCGGGAAAAAATGGCGGGCGGGTGTCCCGTATCGGTTGGGGCTGCCAGCAGTTCCATCAACCGTTCGATCGAGACATCCCCTCCAGTGCCTTCCGGATACCATGCGACCCGGGCGAAGCTCTCCGGATCGACCGCCAGCAGGGTGACGAACCGGCCGTTGGGGCCCTGCACCCGCATCCGGTAAACCGGCGAGACGGTCCGGACCCCGTCGATCGCCGCGATCCCGGACAGCGGCGTCCAGGTGGTCGACACCCGCAGATCCGCCCCGGAAAGGTAATGGGCGATCTCGACCTGGCGCAGGTCGAGCGAATCCCGGAAGCTGATCGAGAAGACGGTCAGCCCGGCAGCCAGGGAAATCAGCAGGACGATCCGGCTCGCGCCGACCGGTTCGCGCGCCAGCCGGGCCAGCCCGATCGGCAGGATCAGCCCGCGCCCCCGCTGCGCATAGGCGTGGACCGCCTGCAGGACGACCGGGAACACGCGCAGAAACGCCAGCGCAACCGCGACCAGGAGCAACGAAGGCCCCAACAGCAGCAGCGGATCGGCCAGGTCCGAATCGCCCAGGGCGTTGAGAATGAACGACCCGCTCTCGGAGAGCTGCCAGTAAGCCAGGGCGCTCATGACGAGCAGGAAGAGATCCAGGTTGTTCCGCTGCCAGGCGCTCAGCCGGGCCGGGCGCGCTCGTTCCCGCTGCTGCTCGACCATCCCGCGGCCGGTCAGCGCAAAACCCGGGAGCACGAACGCGATCCAGCCGATCAGGGCGGCCGCGGTGGCGAGCAGCCAGGCGTCCTGGCCGGGCGATGGTGCGGTTCCAGGCCCCGGGATAACCCCGGTCGTGGTCCAGGCCGCCCAGCGCGCGGCGGCGAACCCGACCAGCAGCGGGCCGAGCAGCGCGGCCCCGGGGATCGCCAGGACAAAGCCTTCCATGGCCAGGACGGTCATCACCTGCCGGCGCCGGGCACCGCGGCCGGCCAGGGCGGCGATCTCGGTCCGTGAGCGGTCCAGCATGAACGAGGTGATCATCCCCAGCGTGTAAAAGACGAAAATCAACGCCTGGGCGGCCAACAGCAGCAGGGTGATCCGGGCGATCCGAAGATCGGCCAGGTAGCTTTCCAGGATCAGCGGGATCCCGGTCGTCAGTTCGACCCCATAGAGGGAAAACCCGGCCTGGGCGTTCTCGATCCCCGCCCGGATCCGGTCGGCGTTTTCGGGCCGGATCAGGTCCTGGTCGACCAGGAGACGCCAGTACCGAAGCGCCCCGGGGATATAGGCGCCCATGCTGTTCGGGTTCAGGAGCAACGGAGTGGTGATGATGTCATCGTTGAGACCGGGCACGACCTCCAACACAAAAGGCCGCGGGTCGGCAAACCAGCGATCGTCTCCCGGATCGACGGCTTCGACGATCCCGACGATCCGGAACTCGAGCCCATCGCCTTCCGAGAAGATGACGTCGCCCACCTGCAGTCCGGATTCGTCGGCCGCGGTCCGCCCGATCGCGGCTTCGAGCTGCTGCGGTTCGAGCAGGGCCGCGGCGCCGGTCAGCTCCGGCAGGTGGTCCGGATAACGCCCATCGAGCAGGACCGTGTCGCGCGCCAGGCTGTTGAACGACCAGAGCCGGATCGGCGTGCGCGGCGCTTCCGGGTCGGTCTCACCGTTCACCGCGAGATATGCGTTGAGCTCGTATTCCCGCACCTCGACCTGCCCGGTCACCAGGAAGCCGAGCGTGTCGATCAGCACCTGGTTCAGGGCGGCGTTGAACGTCGTCACGCTCGGCGGGGCGGTCAGGAGGATGTTGCGGCTGAACGCCGGCTCGTCGGCCTGGGTGCGCGCCAGGCTCTGCGCCGCGATCTGCTGGGCGTACACCGGGAGCCCGGCCGCGATCGCGCCGGCCAGCACGAGGCCGGTGAAGACCAGCAGATTGATCCGCCAATGGCGGATAAGGCGCCGGAAGGAGAAGCTGATCAGGAACACGGGTTTCCGCTCATTCGTAGCGCATCGCTTCGTGGATCCGGCTTCGCCACAGCGCCCATGCGGCCAGCCCGAAGGCGGCCGAAAAGGCGATGACCAGCGTGATAAACACCTGCGCCACGGATCGCCAGTCGGATCGCGGCAGGAACGGCGGGAGGTCGAGCCCGTCGCCCAGCGTGATCGGCAGCCCCGGGAGCACGAGTTCGTTCAACAGCGCCCCCAGGACGGCGCCCAGGACGAGACCGGTCAGCACGATCAGGCTCTGCTCCACGGCCAGGGAACCATACAGCTGCCGCGGAGACATCCCCATGGCGCGCAGGATGCCGAACTCGCGGGCGCGCCCGCGGATGCTCATGTAAAAATAGGTCGCAAAACCGGCGATCGCCAGCAGCGAGGTCAGGAAATATCCCAGGGAAGTTACCCCACGCAGACCGAGCGCCATCGGGTCCGCCTTGATCAGCCGGCGGATGGCCTCCGCATCAAAGATCCCCAGGACCTTGCTCCGGGAGGCGGAGGCCAGCGCGGCTGTATCGACCGGCCCGTCCGTAACGACAAACACCTCGTTGTACGAGAACGTTCGGGCGGTCTCGTTGGCCAAGCGGGTCAGCAGGCCTTCGCCGGAGGTGATCATAAACCCGGCGGTCTCGGTTCCGAACATCGTCGGGAAGTAGCGGACCACGCCGACGACTCTGAACTGGACCACCTGGCCGCCGATCAAGGCTTCGAACGGGTCTCCAACGGCCAGGTCCGTTGCGGCGATGAAGGCCTCGCTGACGACCGCCGGCAGGATCGGATCTTCGCGGCCGGCGACGTTGAAGACGATCCCGATGTCGGAGAGGGCGCGGTCGTAGCCCAGGATGAGGTTGGCGCGTGCGCCGCCGCTATGCGGTTCGGTCCGGCTGAAGGTGAACAGAGACGGAAATTCCTGAATGCCCCGCAGTTCGTGCCGGATCACCTCGACCGGCACCTCGAAGCCTTCGATCTGCGTCTGCTCCCCGGTGTCCCGATCGATAACGAGGAAATCGTCCACCGCGATCACCAGCGGCCCCGCGACGACCAAAACGTTCTCAATCCGGACCCGGTGCCGGAACCAGACCGAATGGAGGGCGAGCGGGAGATCCGTCTCCGCCACCTCCGGGACCGCCGCCTGGTAGTAGACCCAGGGCAGGTGCTCCGCACCCGGCCCGGGCGCTGGGGCCGTCAGCTCGACCAGCAGCGTTTCCCCGGCGCCGGTGATCAATTTGGCGAAATAGCCGAGCCGGTCCCGGTCGGAATCCCCGTCAAAGGCGGCCATGTTGGGGTCCGCCCCGTCTGCCGCGGCGTAAACCCACATCCCGATCTCCCCCGGCCGGCCCGGGAGCGGCAGCCCCGGGGCGAGATCCTCGATCAGCAGGCGCCCGAGGATCTCTCCCATCGGTTCATCCGAGAAATCGCTCCGGTACCCGGTCACCCGGGTGAACGTCAGCGGGTCGATCGCCAGCAGTTCGAAAGTTGGGAACGAGCGGTAGTTCCTCAGATTGACCGTCGCCGTATCCCGCCAGGCGCCGGCGGCGAGGGTCACACCGGGTTGAGCGCCGAATTCGGCGGCGGACAGGGCGCGTTCGCCCACAAACCGGTACTCGCCCCCTGCGGCGTAGCGGGCCCGCTCGATCTCGCTGGCGTTGAGCGTAGCGTTCAGACCGGTCGCCAGGATGCCCAGGGCGTTGGCCAGCGTCAGCAGGATGACGAGCCCCGTGAACTGGCCGGGGTTGCGGGCGGTCTGCCAGAGCGCCAGCGGCACCGGCAGCCCGGGGGCGGCCGCGGCCAGCCGGGCGATCCCGCGCAGCGCCGCCGGTGCGATCCGGATCACGAGCGTCGCCGCGCCGAGCAGCAGCGTCAGCGGAGAGAGCAGGAGCAGCCAATCGATGCCCCCGGCATCGAAACCGCTGAAATACTGGAACCGGAACAGCAGCACCAGCCCGCCCGCCAGGAGCATGACGTCCAGGTAATAGCGCTGCCAAAAGGGGGCCGTTTCCCGGCCCGAGCGTTGTCCTTGCTCCACGATGCTGCGCCGCAGCGCCGGTCCGATCGGGATCAGCAGACCGGCGATCCCGGCCAGGGCCCCGAAAAGGGCGGCCGTGGAAGCTGCATCCGGGATCCCGACCGGCGGACCGGATCGGGCCAGGTCGGCCAGCGGGCCGAAGCTGCCCAGGAACCGGACCAGCAGCGCGCCGAGCCAGGGACCCGCAAGCCAGGCGGCTGCGCCGATCAGGGCCGCCTCGAGCAGCTGGATGCGGAAGATCTGCCCCCGGGAGGCGCCGCGGCTGCGCATGACGGCGAACTCCCGCTCGAGCGACCGGACCGAGAGGGCTGCGGTCATCACCACGTAGACCAGCGCCAGCAGGACGATCTCCGCCGTGAGCAGGTACAGCGGCGTGCGGATGCCCCGGGTCCGGGTGTAGAAATCGAGCATCAGGTCCCGGAGCCCGGATTCAAAGGTCACCGTGGTGCCGAGCAGCCCGGGCAGTTCGGAGAGACGGTTGATCACGGCCGGGATATCGGCGGCGTGGATACTGTCGAGGTCGAGGATGACGTGCCAGGCCAGCTCGGCGTTCGAGCGCGGGAACAGCTCGGCCAGCAGCGCGTGGAAGCGCTCCGCCGGGACGATGACGCTCAGCTGCTGGTCGTAGCGTTGGTTGGCCTGCGAGTCGAGCGGGCTGGTCAGCCCCTGCCAGTAAGCGGAGTCCGGATTGTCCGGGCGGACGACGGCGGCGACGACGATTTCGATATCCGGCGCAGCGGTGTTTGAACTGAAACTCAGCGGCAGCCGGTCCCCGGCCGCCAGGCCGTACCACTCGGCCATCCCCTCGCCGATCACGACCGGGTAAACCGGCAGACCGTCCGGGCTGGTCCCGGCTGGCCGGTCTCCCGGCCATTCTCCGGAGAGAAAGACGACGTGCGTTTCGATTTCCTCGAAATACCTGAAGTTGACCCGCTCATCCGGGAGCAGACCGGTTTCCGGCCAGGGGTGCATCCAGTGAGAAGCGATCGAGAGGACGATCCGGTCGAGATAACCGGCGAAGCTGGTCTGCAGGCGGGCCTGGATCGGCTCGTCGATGTCACGGTAATCCGTTTCCCCCAGGACCTCGTAGGTGAAGACGCGCAGGTTCGCTTCCGCCGGCGTGGCGGCGGCAAGCACCCGCGGCAGACCGAGTTCGACCACCGCATCGACCAGGATCGGGGCGGCAGCCAGCAATCCGGTGGAGATGACGACCCCGGCCGCGACCACGAGAAGCAGGCGCCAGCCCCTCGCCGCGCGCTTGAGGATGAAAGGCAGGAAATTCAAAACGATTGTCCGTTCATTCGTCCAGGGTCGGCGACGGGGAGATCGTCGCCGTGGGGGTGATCGTCGGGGAGGGCGTCCGGGAGGGGGTCGCGGTGCGGGTGGGGGTCAGGGTGGGGGTCACCGGGGTGATCGGGCTGGCGGTGATGAGGGCCTCCGGCGGATAAAGGTCCAGCATTGCAGCCTCCCATTCCAGCCCGCCGGTGAAGACGAAGGCGTTGTAGCGTGCGCCCTGGAAGAAAGCCCGCCAGTTGAGCAGCGCCGGGAGCCGCTCCCAGCCGTACTCGGCGGCCAGCGCCGTGAAATCGACCCAATACCCGCCAGGCACATCGTCGAGCCGGACACCGCCGTTCTCGTATATCTCCGGATCGCCCAGGAAACGGGCGTTCAGATCGAACGGCGGCAGCCGCAGCGGTTCGCCCTGCGAACCGTCCTGCAGCCGGGCCCGGACGTAGACCCGCCAGTACGTCTGCACGCCGTAATCCTCCCGCACCAGGACGATCCACCCGGCCTGGGCGACGGCGCCGTCCAACGCAAAGGCGCGACCGGTGTACAACCAGTCATTCCCCAGCCCCGGGGGCAGCGGAGAGCTGATCGAGACGTACGCGTTCTCGAGCGTGGCCAGCAGGTCCCAACCGAGCCGCGCGGCGGCCCGGGCGCGCAGGGCGTTGAAGGCCTCGTCGACCTCCTCCAGCAGCCGCGGGTCGGGTGCATCCACGTCGCCGAGGCTCACCAGCAGGCTGCGGCCGGGCACGGCCGCCGTTGCCGCCGCGGTGGCCGGGATCCAGAGCGGCGCAGGCGTGGCCTCGGCGGCGGCCCGGAAGGCGGCCGGGAGGGAGACCGGGATGCGCAGACCGGCCCAATCGATCCCGCGCACCCGGCCGGGCAGCGCCAGCGGCGGCAGGCTGACCAGGTCCGGCGACCCGGCCGGATAAGCGGCCAGGAACTGCCGGAGCGGCGCATCCAGCACGGTCAGCAGGGTCGCGCCGTCCGGTGAGAAGGTTGGCCAGGTACCACTCCC
This sequence comes from Anaerolineales bacterium, assembly GCA_035512695.1. Lineage (GTDB taxonomy): Bacteria > Chloroflexota > Anaerolineae > Anaerolineales > JABWBV01 > DATDOR01. The sequence goes on from DATKDL010000186.1 coordinate 24,660, forward strand.
GGCCGGGCGGGCCTGCCCGGAAACCAGGTCCGTCGACAGGTAAAGGACGTGCAAACCGGCCTCGACCGATGCCCAGGCGAGCTGCCCGCCGTCCGCGGACCAGCGCGGCCGGTCCTCCGCGCCCTCCGGGTTGGCGCTCAGGTTGGTGAAGCGCTCGTCCGTGTTCTGCAGATCGGCCAGCCACACTTCCGGTTCCCCGGAGCGCAGCGAGATAAAGGCGATCTGCCGCCCGGCGGGGGACCAGGCCGGCGAGTGATCGGCGGCGGGGTCGTCCGTGAGCCGGATCGGATTCCCGTTCCCGGCGACATCCGCGACCACGATGTCCAGACCGTCTTCGAAGAGGGATTCGTACGCCAGGAACTGCCCATCGGGCGACCAGGTCGGGGAGCCGTCGTATTCCGGGGTATCGGTGATCCGGACGATCGTCCCGTCGCCCAGGACCAGGACGTAGATATCCCAGCTGCCGCTGCGGTTCGAGCTGAACGCGATCCGCTCCCCGTCCGGCGAGACGGCGGGGTGGATGTCGTCCCAGTCGCCGGCGGTGATGCGGGTGAGCGGGAGCTGTTCGGGGTGGTACAGGAAAAGATGGGCCCGCGTGTGCTCGACCAGCGAAAGGATCAGGACGCCTTCCGGGAAATCGTGCACGAGGACCGGCAGCGCCTCCCCGACGGCCTCGGTCGTTGTCAGGCTAGGATCCGGCGGCGGGGTCCCGACGGCATCCGCCGTATCGGCCGGCGTCCCGGTAGCGCGCCCGCTGCCGGCGGCAAGCAAGCTCTGCTGAGAGATCCACAACGCAAAGACGATCAGGAGCACGACGACGAGCAGCGGGGCGATGCGGGATTTTCGAGCGGGAGGGGATTCGTCCAT
>DATKDL010000187.1:0-4221 GCA_035512695.1 Anaerolineales bacterium
GGAGCTTCCATGACCATCAAACCCGACCACTGGATCCGCAAAATGGCGCTCGAGCATGGGATGATCGAGCCGTTCGAGCCGGCGCAGGTGCGGGATGGGGTGGTTTCATACGGAGTTTCTTCTTATGGGTACGATATCCGCGTAACGGATGAGTTCAAGATCTTCACAAACGTGTTCTCGGCCGTCGTGGATCCAAAGCAATTCGACACGCGGTCGATGGTAGATTTTCAAGGCGACGTTTGCATTATCCCACCCAATTCGTTCGCGCTCGCGCGCACGGTGGAGTATTTCCGGATCCCGCGCAATGTGCTCTCCATTTGCCTCGGAAAATCGACGTATGCACGCTGCGGAATCCTGGTGAATACAACGCCTTTCGAACCCGAATGGGAGGGCTTCGTCACGCTCGAGATCTCGAACACGACCCCGCTGCCGGCCAAGATCTACGCCAACGAGGGCATCGCCCAGGTGCTGTTCTTCGAGGCCGACGAGGAATGCGAGGTCTCGTACGCCGATAAAAAAGGCAAGTACCAGAAGCAGCAGTCGATCGTCCTGCCCAGGCTTTGAGCGGAAATGCCCGCCGCATCCTTGAGGAAACCCGGAAATTCGGATGGTTAGCCTGTCAGACTTCGAACCCTGGTGGCGCTTCGGTTTTGCTCTGCTGATCGGCGCCTTGATCGGGCTGGAACGAGAGTTCCACCAGCAGCGCGCGGAGGCGCAGGATTTCGCCGGCATCCGGACTTTTTCCCTGATCGCACTGCTGGGGTCCGTATCGGCCTTTCTGGCGGAGGATTTCGGTATCGCGCTGGGCGCGGTGGCGCTGGCCGGCCTGATCCTTTTGACGACGGCCAGCTATGCCGGGACTTTGCTCCGCAAACAGACCGAAAGCGGGATCACGACCGAGGTCGCCGCATTGCTTACGTTCCTGTTCGGCGTCCTGGTGATGGGCGAGCATCCCCTGATCGCCGCCGCCCTGGCGGTGGTCCTCTCCCTTTTACTAGCCCTGAAGGGCCGCCTGCACGGCTTCATCCGCAACATGAGTTCGGAGGACATCCATCTGACTCTGCAGTTTGCGCTGGTGGCGGCCGTGGTCCTGCCGCTGCTCCCCAACCGGGCGATCGATCCGCTGGGTCTGTTCAACCCGTTCCAGGTCTGGCTGATGGTCGTCATCGTCTCGGGCATCGGTTTCAGCGGCTACGTCTTGATGAAGCTGCTGGGTCCGTCCCGGGGCGTCGGCCTGATGGGGATTCTGGGGGGATTGGCCAGCAGCACGGCGACGACGATCAGCTTCTCCTCGGCTAGCCGGGAGTATCCAGACATGGCGCACCATTATGCACGGGCCGTCATCCTTGCGTCGACGGTGATGCTTCCAAGGGTCTTGCTGCTCATCCTGGTCATCCATCCTCCGGTTGCCGGCAAGGTCCTGATCCCATTCGCCGCGATGCTGCTGGCCGGTTTGGTCGCTGCGTTCGCCCCGCAAAAATCCGTTCAGCGCGAGGAACCTGCAGTCCATCCGGAATTCAAAATCGCCAACCCGCTCAAGCTATCGACCGCGATCAAATTCGGTATTCTCTTCGCCGTCGTGCTGGTGGCCGTTGAATACGCCCAGGAATTCACAGGACCGACAGGCGTCTATTTGACCGGCTTTCTCACCGGGTTGACCGACGTCGACGCGATCACGCTCAGCGTCACGCGGCTGGCCGGACGCGGCCAACTGCTTCCCGATGTGGCCGGTGCGACCGTCCTGATCGCGGTCCTGGCAAACACCTTAACGAAAGGCCTGATCTCCTATTTTTCGGGTTCGCCGGGTCTGCGCGGTCCGGTTTTACGGGCGGTTTTCCTCATGATCCTAGCCGGCGCCGTTTCAGGGGGTCTGGTCTTCTTTTTGTCGTAAAATACTTGGAACCGCTGTAACCACAAACATGACAAGGAGCATAACCATATGGACTGGCTGACCGACCCACAAGGCTGGATCGCGCTGTTGACGCTGACTGCCCTCGAAATCGTGCTCGGGATCGACAATGTCGTGTTCATTTCGATCCTGGCCGACAAACTGCCCGTCGAGCGACGCCAGTTAGCCCGGCGGACCGGGCTTCTGCTGGCGATGGTGACTCGCATCCTGCTGTTGTTCTCGCTCAGCTGGCTGATCGGCTTGACGACCCCGCTGTTCCGAATTGCAACAGTGGATTTCACCGGGCGCTCCTTGATCCTGATCCTGGGCGGCCTGTTCCTGCTGGGGAAGGCCACCTACGAGATCCATGAAAAACTGGAGGGCCAGGAACACGACAAGGGTGCCATCGCCAATGTGACCTTTTCAAGCGTCATCATCCAGATCCTCATGCTCGACATCGTGTTCTCGTTGGACTCGGTCATCACCGCGGTCGGGATGGTCGACGAGCTGGCGATCATGATCATCGCCGTGGTCATCGCGATCCTGATCATGCTGTGGGCGGCCGAGCCGATCAGCGCGTTCGTCAACGAGCGCCCGACAGTCAAAATGCTGGCCCTCAGCTTTCTGCTCCTGATCGGGTTCTCGCTCGTCGCCGAAGGCTTCGAGGTCCATATCCCCAAAGGGTATATCTATTTTGCGATGGGGTTCTCGATTTTCGTCGAGTACTTGAACATCCGGATCCGGGGGCGTGGGGAGCCGGTCAAGCTGCACAACGTCCCGATGAAAGAAAAATAGGAAAACGGCAGCCCCGCCGGCAAAACAGGCGGGGCTGCCGTTTTCCTAATCTTTCAGGCGGAAAAAGAGAAGCTTCGTATTCCCGTATTTTCGCTGGTCGAAAATTTCCAGGTTTTCCAGCGCCAGATCCTGATCCTCTTTCGGATCGATCTGCGCGATGGCCCAGCCGTCCTCCGCCAGCCAGCCGGGCCTGGCATCGAGAAGCCGGAGGGACTCCGCACTCATCCCCCGGTACTGCGGGGGCGCGATGAAGATAAAGTCGTAAGGCCGGTCGGGCTCGCTCTGCAGGACGGACAGCGCATCGCGCTGCAGCACTTCGGCATTTTCCCCCAGTCCGGTGGTCTGGAGATTCTGTTGGATGACCCGGACTGCCCGGCGGTCGAGATCTAAAAACCGGCCGTAGGCCGCGCCGCGGCTGAGGGCTTCGATCCCGACCCCGCCGGTCCCTGCAAACAGGTCCAGGAAACTCGAGCGGACGATATGGACACCGATGATATTGAACAGGTTCTCTTTGACCCGGTCGGTGATCGGCCGGGTCGAATCGCCCGGGACCGGCTGGAGCCGGCGCCCGCGGGCCGTGCCGGCGATCACCCGGATCCCGCTCAATCGCCCTCCACGCTCGCCCGGACCGCGGCCAGGTTGCCGTGCGGAGTGACGATCGGGGTGACACAGCCGGTGCCCAACAGGAACCGCACGCCCCCGGTGGCTTCCAGTGCCGCAGCCGCTTCTTCCCGGACATCCTCCGGCGTCCCGTAGGCCATCGCCTCCCACTGCCGCAGCCCCCCGCACACGATTCCCGAAAAGCGCGCCTGCCCCTCCGCCAGCGATGGGGCCGTTTCCAGGTCATGCCAGTTCATGACCTGGACCGGCAGCTCGGCCGCCCGGTCGAACCGGACCCCGGTCCCGTGCAGGTGCAGGACGTTCAGCCAGAGGTCGGAGGCCGCTTCAAGGATGCGCCGGTGGTAGGGCATGCAGAAACGGTCGAATTCGTCGTCGGAGAGCAGGGCGTATTGGGCGAACTGGAGGGCGTAAAAGATCCCGGCGATCCCGGTCTTTTTGATCTCGGCCAGGAAATCAAGCGTGGTCTGCGTGATCGTTTCCAGGGCGGCCGCGACCGCATCCGGATGCTGCCGAAGATGGCTGAGCAGGACCGCTTCGCCGGCCAGCTTGCGGGCTTGCGTCAGGGGGCTGAAGATCGTCTGGATCACCGGTGTATGCGGGCCGACTGCGGAGACAATCGCCCGCAGCGCCTTAACCTGGTCGCCCAGGCGGCCGGCGGTGGGGTCCAGGACCCGCAGCCGAGGCCAGTCGTCGACGGCGTGCACGCCGCGCTCGACGTAATCCCGGGTCCCTTCGGTCGCGCCGCGCCAGGCGTCCGTACCGCCCCATTCCTTGGTCATATAGGTCGATTCAGGCGTGACTTTGACCAGGTCGAAATCGTACTGGCGCTGGAAGCGGATGTGCGCTTCCGCCAGGCGCTGCGGATGCTGGTCATCCCCCGGGAAATGACGCCAAAGAGCAACCGGCGGCCGGTCAGG
>DATKDL010000188.1:0-25639 GCA_035512695.1 Anaerolineales bacterium
CGGTGAAACTGGCGCACGCCCCCCAAATCGCCACCTCAATTTTCAAAAAGGTTCTTAACAATCCTGGAGGCATCATGTTGAAAAAATCTTTTTTCGCCATCATCGCGCTCACAGCGCTGCTCGCATCCGGTTATACGGTCCTCAAAGCCAGGGCAGCCGGCGCCGAGATCGAATTCCTGAATATCAGCCCCGGCCAGGTGCTCGTCCTCGAGGTCGGGGAATCGTATACGTTCGAGACCTCCGTATCCGCCGATGAGGTCTTCCTCTCCGCCCTGATGCTCTCAGACGAGCAGTTCCCCGGCCGAGGTGTATTCTTGAACGGCAGCGACATCGCCACGCAAACCGACAGCGCCCTCCTGACCCTGACTGCGACCGGCAAGGCCAGTACCGCCGAGCTCCCCGGCGGTGTCGCCCCGGTGGCGTTGCAGGTCGGGGTGCGGTACCCGGGCGGGATCGTCTTCGGGGAACGGGTCGATTTCTTTATCCAGGTCCCCTGAAAAGCACCGGTAAAAACAAAAGACCCGGGCGGCTCTGTCGCCCGGGTCTTTTGTTTTTACAAACAAGGGATCGGACTCTATGCTGCCAGCCAGCTGAGGATCTTATCCGGGGTTTCCGGCTGGGCGAACAACGTGCTATGCCAGACCGGCGACTCGTGGTCCTGCTTGAAAGTCAGAAGCCTTTCGTTTGGGAACGTTCCTTCGCGCCATTCCCCGGCGCTCTTCAGCGTGACCAGGACGTCGTTGTCCGCACCGCTGAAGAGATGGTCCCACAGGGAATCCGCGATCCGGCCCAGCACCCCGGGGGGCTCGAAATTGGCGCGCAAAGCGGCATCCCACTCCCCGGGGGCCGGCGACAGCCGTTCGAGCAGTTCGCTGTCCGGGCTGAAGTCGTTCAGCCCGGGCAGCACCGGGAGGACGTCCCCGGCAAGCACCTTGATCACAGATAGGACTCCCTCCAGGACGACATCGATGACCTCCGGAGCCCAGGCCGCGAGGGTGATCAATATCTCCAGGTAGCGTTTCAGGTGCCCCGGCTTTGCCAGGACGGTCCCGGCATGCGGGACTCCGGCGAACACGATCCGGTCGACGCGGATCGATACGCCCGCCGGTACCGACCAGCGGTTCCCCCAATCCGTGAGCTCATCGGAGTACTGGCCCCGCTCAGCGTCCAGCTTGAACTGGGCCTTCAGGGCCGCCTCGTCCAGGTCCCGCAGTGCCCGAGCGACCAGGCCGCCGCGGCTGTGGCAAATCACATCGAAATTATGCTCGCCAGGGGCAAGGCGGTCGTAGAACTGCATGATATTGGTCGCGATCCCGGTCGCGATCGTCGGGTGGTCGTACGCATAGACGGCGCTCCCGTAGCGCGCGTCTATCTCCGCCAGGAACGCAGCGTTCCCGTCCAGGCCTTTAAAGGCCTTGTTCGCCCGGCTGATCGTCCCGTGGATGAACAGCAGCGCCCGCTGGGCAGGGGGGACCTTCCCGTCCAGGTCGACGGGTTTCTCGGCGAAAACGTTCTCCCGATCCAGCACCCGGGTCGGCAGGATCTCGTTCTCGAGGGTCCGCAGGGCCGCCGGACCGTACTTCTTTGCCGCCGCACCGACCCCTTTCCAACCGATGACCTTCAGGAAGCCTTTCAGCAGCCAGGCGCCCCCGGCCAGGACCTGCGGACCGTCGTCGCGTTCGATCTGGGGCCGAAGCGGGACGTTGAAAACCGCCCGGTCGAGCGGACCGAGCACATCCGCCCCGGCCGTGTACTCCGGAAGATGGATGGAGGCCTGCCCGTTCTCGTCGAAATAGATCAGGGCCATTCCGCCCTCCGGGTCGTAGACCGGTGCGGCCAGGTTGACCCGCTTCTCGGCTTCCTCGCCAGGCCGCTGGTCGGTGATCGCGACCGTCCCGACGACCTCGATCTCTGCGGAACCGGCCGCCTCATCGATGAAATCCCCCGGACCGCCCAGCACGCCGGGCAGCGGTGCATCCTGGACTTCGACCTCCGCGGTCAGGTTCTCGAAGGTCAGCTCGAAATCGAGGTTGTCGATCGTCAGAGGGGGGTCTTCAGAGCTGTGAATCGTCGACATCGTTCGTCTCCTTGAAAGGTGTAAATGTTACGGTCGCGTTCGGGTGGCCGTAGTAGCTGTAGGCGAGGTACGTGTACAGTCTCAGGTTTTCCATATATTTTGATCGGATCCGCCGCATGACCTCCCCGAGCGGGAGCGGCGCCTCCCCGATGGCCAGCGCGTAGAAGGTCTCGGCGACGTCGCGCGCATAGCCGTCGTCGACGTACCAGAGCGGGCCGATATAGCTGTCATAGCCGCGATCCAGCATGACCTGGGACCAGGAGGCCGTGGTTCCGAGCTCCGTCTCGGCAGCCTGGCCGGCTGTGCAGGCGTTGAAGAAGACGAGCACGTCGCGCTCTCGTTTAGCGAAGCGGTTGCTGAGCGGGCTGTTGGCGGCGTTGTAGTCGTAGACGTCGTCTGCCTCGTCGCTGAGCATGAGCCAGACCAGCTTGCCCATGTCCTTGCAGCAGTCGCCGTGACCGGCGTAGTGCAGGATCCCGGTACCGCCGGTCGGGTCGCCGGAGGCCATGAACTCGTAGAATCCGGCCGGATCGAAACCCCCGTCCCGGACCCCGACCAGGTGCGGGTTCCAGGGCGCGGCGAACGTCTTCATCGCCTGGGTGCCGGGGAGTTCCTTCCGGTAATCGGGGACCGCCACCGACATCCCTTCAAGACTGAGGCTGGGCTGCGGGCTGCCCGCTTCCAGCCCCAGCAGCCAGCGGCCGACCCGGTGTGCGCTCCCGAGCAGCTGCGGCGGTTTCCCGTCCGCATCCGGATCGCGGGAGACCGGCATCAGTTCCCAGGGAAGGTGTGGATCCTCGGTCACGAAGAGGAGGGTGAACGTTTCCGGTGTGCCGCCGGCCTGGGCGTGCGCCGCGAGGGCTTGCGTGTAGACATCCCAAAACTCCGCCGGAGCGGCTTCGTGCAGGGTGATCAGCAGGCCGAAGAACCGCAGACCGTCGCGCGATGTGAACTCCCCACCCGCCGGGGCCTGCCGCATGGCCTGGCGGATAAACTCCCCCAGCTGTTTGCGAACCCAGTTCTCCGCGCTGAGATTCCGGCTGGTTGCCGTTTTACGGAGACCGGCTCCGGGGGCGTCCAGCTTCCAGACCATGCGCGACCGGTCATCCGTTTCCATGATCGTGACGTGGAGATCGACCGGCTGTTCGTCCGGGGCCGGCATCCGCAGCCGCAGGGTCTCGGACGGGGTCGTGGTGAAGACCCGCTCGGCATCGACGGAGAACTCGATCGGCGGGAATTCGGCCACGGGGGTCGGCTCCACCCCGGCGTCCCGGAGCACCTCCACCCGCCGCAGCGCCTGCCCGACGACGATCCCGTTGATCCGGAAGGTGAGGCGCAGCGTGGAGAAGAAGCGGGCCTGCAGCCGGTCTTCCGGACGCAGGTGGAAGACGATCTCGCCGGAAGCCCGCGCCGCCACGTAGAGCTTCGTCTCCCGATCCCAGCCGTTGCCGGCATCCTCCGGGGCGAGCTCGAAATCCGGGGCGTACAGGCTGATCTCCACCGGGATGATCTCGATCTCGCGGGACACCTCGAAGTTGAATTCCGGGACGTGCAGGTGCCCGCCGGTCTCCTGCTGAGCCTGGTCGGACAGCTTGACCCGGACCGTGAAGGTTTCGTCCAGGTGGGCATGGTCCTGCGATTCGATGTTCGGAAACGTCGTTACGCGGCGTTTGTCGCCGGAGTCGCCCGGTGTCAGCGCATCGTCCGCGGCGGCATCGGATGTCTCCTCTTCTCCAGGATCCGGCCTGCCCGAGCCGCCATTGGCCGCGTGGTATCCCTCCGGTTCATCTCCGTAAGCCATTTCATACGCCTCCCCCCGATCCGGATCCCAGATCCGGCCGAAGATCTCCCTCCGGTCCGGATCGCCCACCAGGAAGATCCGGGAAAGCTCGCCGAGCGCGAGCTGGATCAGGCGCTCCGGGGACACCCGTTCGACGGATTTGATGTCGAGCAGGCGGGCCGGGATCAGCAGGTCTTCACCCAGGTCGGAGAGCGGGCGCTGTCTGAATTCTTCCGGCCAGCCCCCATACAGGCTGAGGAATTCTTGGATGGTGATGACCCGGTACGCCCCGTCGGGAAAGACCACCACCAGGTGGCTCCAGCTCGGGAGGTTCGGTTCGGTCGACAGGTGCTGGTGCACCTGCGCGATCGTCACGTCGGATGTGAAGACGAGGACGTTGGGGTCGAAAAATGGATTGCTGGTCATGGGGTTCGCTCGCTTTGGTTTTCATTGCAGGAAGCCGGCAAAATTGAATATCCAGGCGGGGCATAGCCCCGCCTGGATATTCAATTTTGCCTGTCTCCCATTCGTATAAAATCATATCCTGAAACTTCCCCTCCGGACTTCATTCGCGCTCGAACAGGAATCCGTCCTGCTGCCCGGAGAACAGCACCGGGGCGGCCCAATCGCGCCGGCCTTCGCCCAGGGCGGCGGCGATCGCATTCCTGCCGGCGCTGACGGCATGATCCATCTGCCCGTGCCGGACCAGGCTTCTGTAAAAGGCCTCCGCAAAGGCGGCCGCAGCAGCATCCTGGACCGGCCACTGCATCCCGAGCACGGCGCCGATCCCGCTTTCGAGGAACACGGCGCTCAACCCCCCGGCGGCCGCGGCCGTCCGGCAGGCGTTCAGAACCACCAGCCGCGGCGTCCGCCCGGCGCCCCGCAGGGCGTCCAGGAAGGGTTCGAGACGGTCCGGGCCGGCGGGGTCGTACCGGCCGGCTTCGTCCTCGAGGCCGAGCGAGAGCGCTCCCAGGTCGCCCCAGGGCAGCCGCTCCCGGCCGGTATGGCAGGCGAAATGGACGACATCCCACGGGTCTCCGGTCTCCAGCTCGCCACGCAGGGCGTCGAGAACGGACACCTCCGCCGGCGGGATCCCGATGCTCGCGGCGGACCGCGGACCGGCGATGAACCGGACTTCCAGGCGGCCGTTCCCCGCGGCGACCCGCTCCAGCAGGTCGCGCTCGGCGGCCAGGTTCAGCGGTGGGAGCCCGGGATGCTCCGGCTGCGCCAGGACGGCGAGGACCCGCAGCCGGCCGGTCAGCGGGCGTCTCTCCACCCGCTCGCCCCCCCCGGCAGCACGGAGAAGGGGGGTGTCCACCTGGCGCCCCAGGAAACCGAGCGCCGGGTCGTGCGCAAGCTCCCAGGGCAGCGAGGCCAGGCCCGGAGCGGCGCTGAAATCCAGCCGGATCCGGACGGGGCGCAGCCGCCGGTAGGCCGCGGCGCCGGCGAGTTCGGCGAGCGACCGGCCGGGGAACATGGCGGAATACAGCGCGCCGCCCAGGTCCTTCAAGGCGCTCTCGCCGACCGCCTCGCCTTCGATCCTTTCCTGGGAGGCCCGCAGCCAATCCAGGTTGAGAACGGTCTCCGCCGGATCCGGATCCGACCCCGGACCGGTCCGGTAATCGACCCGGTATCCGCCGGCCCCGTCCTCGCCGAAGGCGATTCGCAGGTCGGTGTAGCCGACCGGGTCCCGGTTGATCCAGGCCCGGCGGCCAACCACGAGACCGACCGCCAGCAGGAGCGTACCCACGCCGGCGAAGAGGGGGAACAGCGGATGGTCTCGCAGGCTGTCCCACCAGGTCGGTGCAGCGACGGCAAACCGGACCGGATCGGTGTATTCGGAGAAATTGAAATCCCGATCGACCGCCTGGACGGCGATCTCGTAAGCCGTCCCCGGCGCCAGGTCAAAGGTGAAGACAGGCTCGGCCAGCAGCGGAGTGACGGCGGCGGTCTCATCTCCGGGCGCCGTGGCGGTGATGGCCAGGCGGTAGGCGATCCCTTCCGGATCGCCCAGGTCGCTGGCGGCAAACCGGACCGTCGCCGTGCCGGAGCGGTACGGGAGCCCGCCCTCGCGGCATTCTGCCGGGCAGTCCCGGTTGTCGACCAGCACGGCCTCGACCCGGACCTGCGGCGGGACACCGGCGTCCCGGTGGACGAAGAGCCCCCGCGTTGTCCCGACCCAGAGGCTGCCCGAGCCGTCGAGCAGGAGCCCGGTCACCGGCAGCGAACCGGGCCCCGGCCCGACCCGGAACATCGTCGCAGCTTCGCCGTCTGAATAAAACAGACCCGCCAGGGTGCCGAGCCAGACCCGTCCGTCCGCCGCGGCGGCCAGGGCGCTCACCTGGGCGCCTGCGACCGCCGTCCCGGAGAGGGGACGCCAGCCGGGGATCTCGGCGGGATCCGCGCCGGGCATAAGCCGCGCGGCCCCGGCCAGCGTACCGAACCAGGCCGACCCATCCGAGGCAGAGATTCCGGCCAGGACGAAGTCGTTGGGCAGGCCGCCGCCGGTCGAAAGCCGGTCAAAATGTTCCCAGGCGTCGTTCATGAGACCGTACACACCGCGGTTGGCCGCTGCCGCCCAGAGCTGCTCGCCATCGGCCGACCGCCAGATGGCCGTGATCCCGTCCTCGCCCAATTCAGGTATCCGCTCGAACGCGCCGCCGGCGCTCCGGTAAAGACCCCGATCGGTTCCCACCCAGGCGACCTCATCCGGGTCCGCGTGAATCGCAGCCACGGAGAGACCGTCCGGAAGACGGTCATCCCGGATCAGCCCTTCGCCGGTCAGGACGAACAGCCCACCCTCCGCGCCGATGTGGACGATGCTTTCCGGTGCAAGCGCAAACCCCGGTAGATATGGGCCGAGGGTGAAGAACCGTCCTGTACCGACGTCACCGGAGATTTGCTCCCAGGCGGGATCACCAGGGGCTTTTCGCGCGAGGCTGCGGGTCGAGAGGGCGTACATCACGCCGTCGCCGGTTTCCAACAGGGAGACGAATTGCAGTCCGGAGACGGCCGGGTCCGTAATTTCCTGCCAGCGGTATGTGTTCACCCGCAGAAGACCGCTGTTCGTGCCGAGCCAGAGCCCGCCTTCGCCATCGAAAAGCAGGGCCTGTACTGCGGGGCCGGTCACGACGACCGGCCAGGGCGGCGGGCGCAGTTCCCCTGTCGCCGGGTCGACATAATCCAGCCCAAACGTGGTGCCGACCAGCAGACCGCCGGTGCCGTCCGGGAGGAGGGCCCCGATCACGTCCGATTTCAGACCGACGGTCTGTGTGTACACCAGTTCAAGCGAACCGCCGTCGAACCCGAACAGCCCGCCGTTGGTCCCCAGCCAGACCGTTTCCCCCGGTCCGGACGCCAATGCCGCTGCGGCCGCAGACGTGTCCAGCCCATCGGCGGCGCCGAACCGGGCGGCGGGAACGCCGTTTTCCAGGACGACGACCTCCGTCCCGGCCGAGGTCTCGACGGCAGCCCAGACCCGGTCCACCGGGTCCAACGCCAGCCCGGTGACGACCGGGTCGGCGCCCTCGATCGACACAGGCTCCCAGCCGCCGTCCTCGAGGACCATCAAGCCGGACCGTCCACCGGCCCAGATCCGGCCCTGCGAATCGGGGCGGATCGCCAGGACGCCACCGGTCGTGAACCGGTCGGGGCCGGGAAGCCAGTCGCCCTGGGGCGTGCGCAGGAAGAGGCCGGCTGTGGTGCCGGCCCACAGGTTCCCGGAGTCGTCGGCGTGAAGGGCGCGCACGGGGAAATCGCGCATGGTCTCGGCCGCGCCCGGTTCGGTGAAGAATTTCCCCCCGTAGTAATAGCTCAGACCGAGATCCGTCCCTGCCCAAAGACGGCCGTCGGCGGTCTGCGCCAGCGAGAAGACCTGGTCGGACGGGAGCCCGTCGGCGGTCGTGAAGGCCTCACGGTCGTCGACCTGGGCGGCTGCGGGCGAAATGAGTGCCAGCGCGGCCAGGATCCCGCCGGCAAGGATGCCGCCCGCCCACCGGAGGCTACTGGATGATGACATCCTGCACGGTGAACTCCATCCTGGCTCCGGACCGGAGGGCCGTCCAGGACGAGACCTCTTCGCCCAGTTCGAGCTCCGTCCGCGAGCCGGTCGGGAAGAGGCAGGTGAACTGCGCTTCGACGCGCTGCACCTCTGCGCACTCCGGCAGCGCCTCCCCGGCCGCGATCAGAGGTTCCACCCCGGTGAAGGTCAATATCTTCTCGCCGCTGTCGATCGAATACTCCTGCCGGTCGTCCTCGGCAACCAGGACGGCGACGCTCAGGCCGCCGTCGTCGTTCATGAAGAACGGCGACTGGATCACCAACCCGAAAAGCCGCGGCGGCGGGACCGGGGTCGGAGTGGGCATCCCGACCAGGGCGAAGATCGAGAAATGGTTGACCCGACCGATCGCAAACCACTCAGTCCCGACCAGCTTCGTTTCTGCCATGCCGGCGAACACCCAGCTGGATCCGTTGTGGCGGTAGAACGAAAAACAGCCGAAGCTGCCCGAGCAGTCCTCGAGATCGATGCTGGTGTCTTCGGGAGGGTGCTCGTTGAGATCGAAGGTCAGGGTCGGTGTAGAGGCCTGGGAGTTGGCGGAGTTGGTGAACGAGATATCGTCGGGCTTGACATCCACGGCGGCCAGGCATCCGGCTTGTGGGCAGGGCGGGGGTGGGGGCGGGACAACAGAGGTGATACTGAGCTGGGTTGTGTCGCACCACGGGCTGGAGGGGGTGTCGCCGTACGTGTCGATGTAAACCTCGATGCTCGACCCGTCCGATCCGCCGACGCTGGCGGTGGCCCCAGTCCCCAGCGGCGGGCAGGATGCGGTGGACGGCGTTGGGGTGGGATCACAGCCGGCGATAACGAGCGCAACGATGCAGCCCAGACCGGTTATCAGGATTTTCGCCTTGTTCATAGCCGAACTCCTTTCTGGCAAGGTTCGAGACGCGCCCGGGTTGCCCCGGGAGTCCATTATAGCAAACCCATTCTCCCATTCGCAGTTAGAATCCCCCCATGCTCTCCCTCCTCCTCGTCGAAGACAACGCCAACTTGCGGCCGGCGTTGCAGACCGGGTTGAACGCGACCGGGGTCGTGCGGGTGGATCGGACCTGTGATAGCGGCGAAGCCGCGCTGGCCGCCTGCCTGGAAGAGCGCCCGGATGCCGTCATCATGGACGTCCGGCTGGCCGGCGAGCTCAACGGGATCGAAGCAGCCGAGGTGATCCGGCGCGAGTTCCCCCGCCTGCCGGTCGTTTTCTACTCCATCCAGGACGACGATGCCTATTTCCGGGCCTTCCGCAAAGCCGAGATCCTGACCCATTTCGCCTACGTCCGCAAATCAAATTATCTGCTCCCGGAACTGCTCCTGCCCGTGATCCGGGATGCCGTCGCCGGGCACGGCTTTATCGACCCGGCGATCGAAACGCGTGTCCAGGAAGTCCGCACGCTGGACGAGCACGACCCGCTGGCCCTGCTCGAACCCAACGAGCGGGAAGTCGCCCGCATGCTGGCTGCCGGGCTGACCAACGAGCAGATCGCCGCCCGGATGGGTTTCAAGGACAAACGGACGATCAGCCGGGTCAACGGGCAGATCTATGCCGTCTGGGGGCTGAACGAGACGGCCACCGACGAGAAAGTAGCCCGGACGCGGGCCGCACTGATCGTCTCGCACGGCCGGATGCTGCGTTGGGATGAAGACGGCGCCGTCCGCGCCCCCAACGGTCGCGGCGGTTGGGAGACTTTCGGCACCTCACCCGGGCTGGGTGCGGTCACCTCACCTTCCGCTGGTTCAGACCCATGACCGGAGATTGGCGGTTGGATGGGGCAGTCCTGACGGTCTCCCTTTTCAACAGCATCGTCCTCGCCTGGCTGGGGCTGACCGTTCTCCTGAACGCCGAACGGCGGAATTGGGGCGTCTGGCTGGTCGGCGGGGGGATCCTGGCCGGGGCGGTGTTTTTTGTCAGCCACACGGCACTGGTCGGGATCGGGTTCGAGATTCCCCTGCGCGCGGCCGAGTTCTGGTGGCTGCTCGGCTGGGTCCCGCTGGTGCTTTGCCCGCTGGCCTGGTACGTGGCCGTGCTCTGGTACGCCCGGTATTGGGAACCGGATGCCGGCCGGCTGCGGCGCCGGCACCGGCCCTGGCTGTGGGCGGTCTCAATCCTGGCGGCCGCCCTGCTCGCTGCGATCCTGTTCACCGGGCTGCTGCCGTCGATCCGGCAGTTGGACTTCTACCGCCTGGGGCTCCTCCAGGATGCGGACCGGATCCCGCTCGTGCCGGCCGTCCTGGTCGCATACCTGCTGCTCCCGATTGGTCTCTCGCTGGATGCGCTCAACCAGCCTGTAGCGGTGGAGCGGTTGGTCGAGGACCAGGCGCGCCTGCGCGCCAGGCCCTGGCTGACCGGCGCCGCGCTCCTGCTGCTGTCCGTCTGCCTGGCGGTGGGAGCGGCGATCGCCTGGCTGGTGGGAGACCTGGCAGACGGGGCGACCGCCGCCCGGCTCGAGCGCGACCTGGCCTGGGCTGACCTGGTCATCAGCACCCTGGTGACCGCTGCCGTCCTGGTGCTCGGGCAGGGGATCGTCCGGTATGAGGTATTCACGGGTAAATCGCTGCCGCGGCGCGGGCTGCGCCGCGGCTGGCGCCGGGCCGTCCTGCTGGCGGCGGGCTACAGCGCGCCCATGGGTGCCGGGCTCGCCTTCGAGATCCACCCGGTCTACAGCCTGCTTCTGAGCGCCGGGATCATGACGATCTTTTTCGCCCTGCTGTACCAGCGGTTTTTAGCCGAGCGGGTTCTCCTGATCGCGGAGATGCGCCCTTTCGTGACCAGCGACAGGCTCTATGATCGCCTGGTCTCCTCGGAACCGGGTCCGCTGGATACCAGCCTCCTTTTCGAGCAGCTCTGCCGCGACCTGCTCGGAGCGCGGCGGGGCTACCTGGTCCCGGCCGGAGGGATGGCTTCCCTGGTCGCCGCGCTGGCGTTCCCGGATGGCCCCGCGCCGGAGGCAGGTGATCCCGCAACCGAATTGCAGCGGAGCGGCCGGAGTTTTGTACGCGTTCCGGCAGACGCACACGGCGGCGCAGGATTGGCCGTCTCGCTGTGGGGAGCCTCCGGGCTCATCGGGCTGCTTCTGCTTGGAGACAAAACGGACGGCAGCCTTTACAGCGAGGAGGAGATCGATGTCGCCCGCGCGGTCTGCGAGCGGCTGCTCGATATGCAGGCGGGGGCCGAGCTTTCGCGGCGGCTGGTCGAGTTCCAGCGCGAGCGCCTGGCCGAGAGCCGGGTGGCGGACCGCCGGGTACGGCGGACCCTTCACGACGAAATCCTCCCGGCGCTGCACACCGCCATCCTGCGGTTCGATGCGGGGGGTACGCCGGCGGAATTGCTGCGGGACCTGGCTGCGGTGCATCGGGACCTCGCCGGCCTGGTCACGGATCTGCCGCCGCTGGTCGGGCCGGATTTCGAACGGGAAGGTTTTTGGGAGGCGCTCCAGGGTGTGGTCGCGGGCGACCTGGCCGGCGCCCTGGACCGGGTCGAGTGGCGGATCTCCCCGGACGCGCAGGCGGAAGCCAGTTCTTTCCCGGCGTTGAAGGCGGAGGTCCTGTTCCATGCCGGGCGTGAGGCGCTGCGGAATGCTGCCCGGCACGCGCGGGTCGATGGTTCCGAACTCCGGGTGCGCGTGCAGGCGGACGTGGTGCAGGACGAACCACGGCGGCATTTCCGCCTGGTGGTCGAGGACGACGGCGCCGGTTTCGAGCCGACGGCGGAGTCGATGCGCGGTCTGCGTTTGCACGGTACGTTGATGGCCATCGTGGGAGGCACGCTGGAGGTGGAAAGCGAGGCGGGGTCGTTCACGAGGGTCGTATTGCTCGTGTGAAAACGACTTGCGCATAGGCAAAGGTGGTGCTACAATTCCGCTCATGAGTCGCTCCCGGTTCAGCATCCGGCAGGTCTTTCTCGCCGTCGCCGCCGTCATCGCCTTCCTGCTGTTGGCCGATTTCAACAACCGCTGGAACGAGAAACAGCGCCTGGGCCTCCAATACGAACAGGCCCAGGCCAGGCTGGCGGAACTGGAAGCCACGCGCACCGCCCTCGAGGCCCGCATCGAACACGCCTCTTCAAATTCGGCGGTGGAAGCCTGGGCATACGAGCAGGGCGGGCTCGTGCGCCCCGGCGACTTTGTCATCGTCCCCCAACCGGCCCCAGGCGGCGCCCCGACCCCGACCCCGACCCCGATGCCGCAAACAGAGCCGCGCGCGAAGTGGGAGATATGGTGGGGGTTGTTTTTTGACGAGCCTTGACTTAAAAGAATCGGGTTGGTAGAATACACCCCGCTCTGAAAACGGGCACATAATCGATGCGGGGTGGAGCAGTGGCAGCTCGTCGGGCTCATAACCCGAAGGTCGGTGGTTCGAATCCACCCCCCGCTACTTCAAAAAGCACCTGAAAAGGTGCTTTTTTTTTATTGTTTCCAGATAAATGTCGGATTTCCCCCTATCCCCAGGATTTATTCAATGGGAAAATGATCAGCATTCCAATGGGTCCTGGCGTATGGTCCTTCCAGGTCCTGAAAAAAAACGCATTTGGAGACATCGAAATGATGACGATCTACAAGACCGCCGGAAACGAGCTGGAGACCATCGACCGCCCTTCGAAGGGCAGCTGGGTTAACCTGGTCGATCCGAGCGCCGATGAGTTAAGGCAAACCGCCCAGGATCTGGACATCGATCCGGAAATGCTCCGATTCTCAATGGGTCAGGAAGCCATCTCGAGTGTAAAAAAGGTGGATGATACGTTGCGTATCCTCATCCGGATCCCCTATCACCAGGCGGCAGAAGCGAATGTGCCCTATATCACATTACCGCTGGGAATCGTTCTGACAAAGGACCTGGTCATCACGGTCTGCCGGGAAGAAGTGGATTTATTTCAGGATCTGGATGACGCCCACCGGGAGGACCTGGCAACGGATAAGCCGCGACGGTTTGTCCTGCACATGCTCTTGAGTAACGCGAACGCCTATCTTCGTTTTCTAAATGACATCTACCAGTCGGTGGACCGGCTGGAAGAACACCTGGTGGGGGCGCTCCAGAATCGTGAAGTGCTGGAGCTGCTGCGCTATCAAAAGAGCCTCGTGTATTTCATGACCGGACTAGAGTTCAATGGGATGATGCTCGACCGGCTGCAGCGGGCGGAATTATTGGATTTGAAGCCGGCAGATGCGGATCTGGTGGATGACGTGGTCACCGAAAATCTGGAGGCGCAGAAGATGGTCGAAAACGCCAGCAACATACTCTCCCAGATGATGGCTGCCTTTTCTTCAATTATTTCGAACAACCTGAACGTCGTGATGAAATTCATGGCTGCGATCACGGTCATCCTCATTATCCCCCAGATCGTCGGCGCATTTTACGGGATGAATGTCGGCCTTCCGATCGAGAACCATTCTCTAGCTTTTCTGATTATAGTCGGCCTGTCTTTCCTGATGGCCGCAGTCGTCGCATGGATCTTCAGGAAGAAAAATTGGATGTAATCAACCATCGTCCTTGAGGAGGCCACAATGGAAAAATCGCTCAAATGGGGCCTGACCGGCACCGGGTCGATCGCCCGGGCCTTCGCCGGCGCCATTCCAGCCTCATCTGGCGCAGCCCTTCACAGCGTCCTCTCCCGCCGGGAGGAAACCGCCCGGGCGTTCGCCGCGCGCCGCGCGATCCCGAAGATCTTCACCTCCCTGGGGGATTTCACAGGCGATCCGGACCTGGATGTCGTCCTGGTCGGCTCGCCGCACCCGTTCCACAAAGAGCAGACGATCGCGTGCCTGGAGGCCGGTAAGCACGTCCTGTGCGAGAAGCCGATGGCGCTCAACCGGGGCGAGGTCGAGGCAATGATCGCCGCCGCCCGTGCGAACGACCGCTTCCTGATGGAGGCGATGTGGATGCTCTTCATCCCGGCCACCATCCGGGGGCGCGAACTGGTCGCCGGCGGGGCGATCGGGACCCCCGGGCTGGTCCTCGCCGATTTCGGAAGGGCGGTGCGGCCCGACCCCGCCAACCGGTTCTTCGACCCCGCTCTCGGCGGCGGGACGCTGCTCGATATGGGTATCTACCCCCTTTCTCTCGCTTATTATTTCTTCGGGAAGCCGGACCGGGTCGGCGGGGCGGCTGCGATCGGAGCGACCGGGGTCGACGAGCAGATTGCTGTGACCCTCGAATATGCGGACGGGAGGATGGCGAACCTGACTGCCTCGATCCGGGCCGACACCCCGTGCGAAGCGTTCATCGCCGGCTCAGAGGGGACGCTCCGGATCCACAACGATTTCTGGCACGCCGAACGCCTGACCCTGTCCGCCCGCGGCAGCCCCGCCCAGGTCTTCGACCTGCCGCTCGATCGCCCCGGCTACGTCCATGAGATCGAACACGTCAACGCCTGCATCCGCGCCGGCAGGACCGAAAGCGAAATCATGCCCTGGTCTTTCTCCCTGGACCTGGTGGAGATGATGGACTCGCTGCGCCGCGATTGGGGTGTGCGGTACCCGCAGGAATCGTAGGGGTAGGGCTCGTCCCTTTCCCCGGCGGCCACAAGGGCCGCCCTTACCCGTACGGTTTGGTCCGTTCGACCTTCAACCGCATCCGGACGTCGTTATCCACGAACAGCTGCCCGTCCTTCTGCGTGACGTGAAGCCGTCCGTATGATTCCATCGTTTAACTCCTTGAATTTCGCCAACTTTCCACAAAAGGCAGCCCGACCACCTCTCCATCCACCTGCCCCTCCCCGTCCGCGATCTTCACGGCGGTGCCTGGTTCGGTGTGCGGGCGTTTGAGCACGGCCAGGGCGATGTGCCCGGCCTGGGGGGAATGGGTATATGAGGTCAGGGTTCCCACGTTTGCATCTGCGGCGAGTACGCGAGCGCCGGTCCGAACCGGTCCGTCGAGCCGGAGGCCGGCAAGACCTCGGGTGACCTTGTCATAGGTGATCTGCCGGGCGATGACTTCCTGGCCGGTATAGCAGCCTTTTGTGTCCGAGACGAGATCCCTCAAACCGAGCTCCAACGGGGTGTATTCTTCCGTCAGCTCGCCGGCCGCCCCCGGCAGACCGGCTTCGATCCGCAGCCGCTCGTATTGCTCCGGGGACAGCGCGGGGAACCCCGCCCTTTCCAGCAGGCCGGTCAATGCGGGGAGGCTCGCTGCCGGTGCAACCAGCCTAAGGACCGGACCGCCCGGTCCGGTCATTCCCAATACCTTTATGGTCTCCCCGTCCAGCGAAGTCGTGCGAACCTCACCCGGTGCGGTCTCCGGGAGCGGCGCAGGAGTCGGTCCACCGGCGCGCGCGCCAAGCAGATCGATGATCCGGTGCGAGCCGCCCAGATCCTCGATCACGACCTTGTCGTTGAAGAAGACCCGTTTCTTAAGGAACAGGGCCGTGGCCGGGCCGCGGCCGGGAAGCGTCACGGCACCGAGCGCCTCGTCATTTTCATTAAATATTTGCAGGACGTCGATGATCCGGGCGGCCGGGTTGGTCAGAACGGTCGCGAGGTGCCGTTCGGCGGAAAGCCGGGCCAGGTCATTGGTGGACTGGCGCTGGATGAAATCGACCCGATCGGCTCCGGAGATGCGCAAGCAGCCCGCACCGGTGACGTGGTAGCAAGCGTGCGAAAAGGCTTCCATCAATTTCGGGGAGGATCTATGGACCGTAACCGCGCCGGCTGAATAGCATCCAGACTCCGACGACCAGCAGGATGAAGAGGCCGATATAGGCCGCCGTGATCAGCGGGTTTCCGCGCGGTTCGGGCTCCTCAGCGGCCTGCTGGGCCATCCGTGTGGCCTGCAGGTCCTCCTCCTGGATATTAGAAGGTGCGCCGGGATCAAAAGTTTCGATGGTTGGCGCTGGATAGCCGGAATCGAGCGTGACGACGATGATCACGGGCGTCAGGGTCGGCGTCTCGGTGGGGAAAGGTATGAAGGTCGGGGTGAGCGTCGGGAAATCGCCGGCGTCGTGGGTCGGTGCCGCTCCGGCAGGCAGCGCCAGGAGGACGAAAAAGAGCCCCAGGAGAAGGGAAGCGGTCAATTTAAACATCGGGTTCTACGGACAATCATACCATTGTTATAAGTTTTCAAAACACTGCGGTCAAACGCCCTGCTCGGGGGAGCCGGGCAGGGCGTTTGACCGCAGTGTTTTGAAAACCGTATTACTGGAATTGGCGCCGAAGGCTGATTGCCATGCGGGTGCGATATAATTGCAGGTGAAACCCTCATCTGAGACGTTCCATGAATAATATCGAAGAAATCAAAGCGCGCATCGACGCCGTCGACCTGATCGGCGAGACGGTCCAGCTGCGGCGCTCCGGCAGGAGTTACTCCGGGTTTTGTCCGTTCCATGACAACAAGCGGACCCCGGCTTTTGCCGTTTTCCCCGAATCGGGCACCTGGCGGTGTTTTGGCCAGTGCAACGACGGCGGCGATATTTTCAAGTTCGTCATGAAGAAGGAAGGTTGGGATTTCTCGGAAGCGCTGCGCTACCTGGCCGAACGCGCCGGCGTCCAGCTGCGCACTTTCACCCCCGCCCAGGAAGCCCAGCGGGAGGAGAACGAGCGGCTGCGCGAGCTGCTCGAGGACGCCGTCGTCTTCTTCCGGCACCAGCTGATGAAGACCGGGGCCGGCGCCCCGGCGCTGAAATATCTGCGCGATCGCAGCCTGGGGGATGAGACGATCGAGACCTGGGGTCTCGGCTATGCCCCCGCCTCTTACGATACCGGGCTGCACCATTTCACCGAGCGCGGCTATGCCGTTGCGGACATGCTCGCGGCCGGGATGGTCACCGAGCGCGATGGCGGTGGGGTATACGACCGCTTCCGGGACCGGATCACCTTTGCGATCCGCGACGACCGGGGCCGGATGACCGGTTTCGGCGCCCGCACGCTCGATCCCGCCGGTATCCCCAAATACCTCAACTCCCCCCAGACGGTCCTGTTCGACAAGGGCGGTCTGCTGTACGGGTTGGATCGGGCCGGCCGTTCGATCCGGCAAGAGGAGATGGCCGTCGTCGTAGAAGGTTATATGGACGTCATCGCCCTGCACCAGGCCGGTTTTGCCAACGCCGTCAGCCCCATGGGGACCGCGCTGACCGAGGCCCAGCTCCAGCTGCTCAAACGCCGGACGAAGAAGATGATCCTGGCGCTCGACGCCGACGCCGCCGGTAACCGGGCCACCCTGCGCGGCCTCGAGCTCGCCCGCGAGACCTTCGATCGTGAGACGGAAGTCGCTTTCGATGCGCGCGGGCTGCTTCGGCAGGAATCGCGGCTCAAGGCCGATATCCGCATCGCCATGCTCCCGGAAGGGCAGGACCCCGACGACGTCGTCAACCGCGACCCCGACGAATGGCGCCGGATCATCGCCACCGCGCGGCCGATCGTCGCCCACGTGATGGAAGCGGTTTCGACCGGCCGCGATCTGGACGATCCCAAGATCAAGACCGAGATCGCCGCGCAGATCATGCCGCTGATCAACGACCTTCCGGATGCCTTCGAAAGGGACACCTATCTTCAGCGTCTCGCCCGCTTCCTGAAGGTCGATGAGCGGACCCTGTTCGGCGATCCACGCACCGGCCCCCGCCCGGCCGGGCCGCGCTACCGGGCCGGCCGGGCATCCCGCGGGACGGTCGAGAAAGTCCACCCGGATCGTGAACCGCCCGGTCTGCCGGTCGGGTCCACCCAGGCGCTCGAGGTATTCTGCCTGGGCGTCTTGATGCGCAGTCCAAATTTCATTTTTCGCTTGGACCGGTCGCTCCAGAAAGCCGGCCTCGGCCGGCTGGCGCCGCATGATTTTCAGGATACCGGGCACCAGAGCCTGGCCCGCGCCATCCTCGAGGCCGTCGACCAGGACTTTGACGTCCCGCAGCATGTCCTGTTTGGGAGCTTGCCGTTGAACCTGCTCGATCAGGCGGACCAGGTCCTTGCCGACACCGCCAACCTGCCTGAGCATGATGGCCGGCTGCTGGAGCATCTGATCAAGCGCGTGATCGATCTCCGCCGCCGTAATATCAACCAGAACCTTTCCCACCTGCGTTTTATGATGGAGGACGCGCAGGAAACCGGCGACGCGCGCATGGCCGACTATCAACAGACGATGAAACAGCACATCCTGGCGCTGAACCAGCTCGATCAGGCGCTCCGGAAAACCCACGACCGGACGATTCTCAATGGCTGACGTGGAAAGCAGCCCGGATCCGGATCCCGATCTGGACGACGATGAACTCGAGCCGGTCTGGGGCAGCCATGCGGACGAAGAGGAAGACGTCCCGCCGTTGGAACTCCTGAACGCCGAGTCGGATGAGCTTGACGATCTCGAAATGAACGTGCCCGCCATTTCAAAACTCGTCTCGAACGCAGAGCGTAAAGCCGCAGCGGACGCCGATCATCAGCTCGCCCAACTCGACAACGACCCGGTGCGGCTGTACCTGCGCGAGATCGGCCGCGTCGATCTGCTCGAGACGGATCACGAGTTCCGGCTTGCCACCCGCCTGCATGCCAGCCGCATCCTGCAAACGATCCGGGAAAAACACCCGGACGTCAAAGACCGGCCGCACAAGGCCTCCCAGGTGTTCCGCCTGCTCCTCGACCGGATCTGCACCTCCTGGGTCCGCCTGAAGGAGGACGTTGAGAAGCTGCATCGCACGCCGCCGGTCCTCGGGCAGATCCTGGCCGAGGCACGGGATCTCCGGGTGACCTGGGAGATGGCCGAGCGCTCCTATCTGCGCAGTTACCTCGACAACGGCGCCTGGGGACAGGACGAGCACTGGGACGAAGTGGCCAAGCAGGCCATCCAGGTCATTGCCGGTTTTTACCTGCTCCCTGCGTCGACGGCCGATTACCTGCGGGACTACCTCGCCAGGAACAACAAATTTCCGACCGTCCGCACCCTGGTGAGCAAACTGCCCGACGAGGACGCGTTAGAACTCGAACTGGCGGATACCAAACGCCGCGCCCAGGAAGCCCAGGATGCCCTGATCCAGGCCAACCTTCGCCTGGTCGTCAGCGTCGCAAAGAAGTACATGGGCCGCGGCAGCAATTTCGAAGACCTGATCCAGGAGGGGAATATCGGCCTGCTCAAGGCGGTCTCCAAGTTCGACGCCTCGCGCGGCTTCAAATTCAGCACCTACGCCACCTGGTGGATCCGACAGGCGATCACCCGCTCGATCGCCGACCAGGCCCGGGTGATCCGCATCCCGGTCCACCTGCTCGAGTCGATCCAGAAACTGCGGCGGATCCAGCGTGACATGATCCAGAAACTCGGGCGAAACCCGACCAGTGAAGAGCTCGCCATGGAGGCCGGTTTTATGGCCGAGGACGACGTCCGGGCGATCCGCCGCGCCCAGGAGGAAGGGACGTACCTGGAACCGATCCTCCGCAGCCGGCTGAAACAGGCCAGCACCAAGGTTCAGCAGACCCTCGTCACGGCGGAAGAACCGCGTTCGCTCGAGAGCCCGGTCAACAACGAGGAAAACTCCGAGCTGGGCGATTTCATCCCCGACGACGACGCCACCGAGCCGATCGACGCCGCCGCCAGGGAAATCCTGCGGGACCAGATCAAGTCGGCCCTGCTGGTCCTATCTCCACGCGAACGGGAAGTGCTTGAACTTCGTTTCGGGCTGCAGGACGGGCGGGATTACACGCTGGAAGAGGTCGGCAAACACTTCAATGTGACCCGGGAACGGATCCGGCAAATCGAAGCCAAGGCGCTGCGCAAGCTGCGCCACCCGACACGCAGCCGGCACTTGAGGGACTATCTTTAGTGGTGGCTGGGCGAATGAGCGAATGAGCGAATGGGCTAGTCAGCGAGTCAGCGAGTCAGCGGATCGCTGATTCGCTGACTCGCCCATTCGCTCATTCGCCCATTCGCCCAGCCTGCAGACTGACGGTTTGCAGCATCTCCCGGGCTGATTCCAGGGTCGCCGGGCTCACATCCCCCAGCATTTGCGCCAGCTCTTTCACGCGGGCGTCCCCGCTCAAGGTCTCGACGACGGTGACCGTCCGACCGCCGTCGACCTGTTTCAGGACGCGGTAGTGCTGCGTCCCATAGGCCGCCAGCTGCGGCAGGTGCGTGATGCAGAGCACCTGGTGCCGCCGAGCGAGTTCAGAAAGCTTGCCTCCGATCACCGCCCCGACCCGCCCGCCGATCCCCTGGTCGATCTCGTCAAAGATCAGGGTCGGGGTCAAATCCGCCTGGGCGAGGACATGCTTGAGCGCCAACATCAACCGGGACATTTCGCCTCCGGAGGCGATCTTCGCCAGCGGTTTCAGCCCCTCACCCATGTTAGGGGCGACGAGGAACTGGATTGTCTCCAATCCATCCGGACCGAAAGCGACGGTCTCACCGCCGGACAGCTCGACCCCTTCCGGGTCAGGCTTGCGCTGGAACTCCACATCGAACCGGGCGCCGTTCATCCGCAGATCCTTGAGCTGAATCTCGAGCGCCCGGGACATCTCCCCGGCGGCTCGTCGCCGCTGCGCCGACAGGTCTTCACCAAGCCGGGCGAGCTGGACCCGCAGCGCAGCCGCCTCGTTCTGCAGCTTGTCCATCCGCTCGCCGGCGGTCGTGATCGATTCCAACTCCTCGCTCGCCCGGGCCGCGGATCCGATGACGTCCCGGATGCTCCCGCCATATTTGCGCTTCAGGTTCTGGATCAGGTCCAACCGCTCTTCGACCTCCTCCAGCCGCCGGGCGTTGAACTCGATCGAATCGATGTAATCGCGCAGTTCGAGCGCCGCATCCGTTAGACCTTCAAACAACTCCTGGATCCTGGCGGCAGTCTCCGTCTGAGAGGGGTCCAACCGGGCGGTCTGATTGAGCGCATGGACCGCCTTTCCGAGCAAGTCCGAGGCGGACTGGTTCTCGGGGGTGGTCTCGTCGATGGCAAACAGGGCCTCCTGGGCCAGCGTGGACAGGCTCTCGGCATTTGCAAGCCGGTTCCGCTCCTGCCGCAGGTCGTCCTCCTCGTCCGGTTTCAAGGCGGCCGACTCGATCTCGGCGATCTGGTATTCCAGCAGATCGGCCCGACGGGCGGCGTCCTGTTCGGCCCGGCGCAGTTCTTCCAGCTCGGTCTGGACCCGTCGCAGGCGGGTATAACACTCCCGATAGCTGCTGCGCGCGGTTTCCAACCCTGCGAACCCGTCCAGCAGCCGCAGATGCTCCCGTGTCCGCAGCAGGGAGAGATGTTCGGACTGCCCGTGCACGTCGACCAAATATTCGCCGACTTCCTTGAGCAGCCCGACGGTCACGCTGCGGCCGTTGATCCGGGCGACATGCCGACCTTCCGTCCGGATCTCGCGCCCCAGGGTGATCATCGACTCCGAATCCAGCAGGTCCTCCCGCCGCAGGATCTCGATCACGGCGTCGCGGACGGCCTCCTGGATGCGGAAATCGCCCTCGATCACGGCCCTATCCGCTCCGAGCCGGATCATGCTCGTGTCCGTCCGGCCGCCCATCAGTGCTTCGACGGCGTCGATGATGATCGATTTGCCGGCGCCGGTCTCCCCGGTGAACGCCACGAAACCGGCTTCGAAACGCAGTTCGAGCCGGTCGATGATGGCGAAGTCGGAGATGCGGAGTTCCTTCAGCATAGTTTGTTTTTCAAAGACTGCGCAAAATGGATGGGCAAACCGGGGCGGAGCCCCGGTTTGCCCATCCATTTTGCCAATTTCACCCCGATTATAGTCTTAACCCGGACAGGCGGTAGTAGGCCGCGCCCGCCGCCAGGACGGCGAAGACGAGCCGCCACAGGATGGAAAAACCCAGCCCGCCCAAAATCCGCACCAGACCCTCTCCGCCGGCAGGGCTCATCAGCACGAGGGCGATCGGCAGCAATCCCGGCAGCAGCGCTCCAATCACGATCGCGGCGGTGACGGCCCTGAAGAGGGTGTGGGACCGCCGCCGGCCGATCACCCAGCGGACGACCTCGGCGATGATCCCGCCGGCGAGTGGGGCGATCAGGAGCATGAAGAACCCGAAACCGGCGGAGATCACCCCCCCGATCATCCCCAGGACGGCTGCGACCAGCGGTCCGAAGATGTAATCCTGCGGTTTGGCCGTGATGAAGACGCGCTGCTGGCCGCGCACGCAATCGTCGCAGCGGTACCCGGTCGGTGTATGGACGGCGCATTTCGTACACATCGGCCGCCCGCAGCGGTTGCACCGCAGCCGCGCCTCGTTGCGCGGGTGTTTGGGGCAGTATTCGAGGTCCGGGGGGTCCTCCCCGATGTTTTCGGTGACATTTTCCATAAGCACGCTCTCCAATCGAAAGCCCCGCGTTTCCGGGGCTATGAATCCAGGTTTGCATTCATTTTCGAGGTCAAATTCCTGTAAAAATAGTCCTTTTCCTGCAGCCGAACGAAACGGACGGTGTGCTTGCTGGCCCGGACGATGATCTCATCGCGGTCCTTGAGTGGGATCGTGGCCTGCCCGTCCAGGCTCAGCGTGGCTTTGTGCAGGGTGTGGACGCGGACGGTCACGACCGAGTCCTCCGCCAGGACGATGGCTGAACTGAAGGAAAGGTGCGCCGCGATCGGGACGATCAGGAAATTGCGCAGTTGGGGAGGCAGGATCGGCCCGCCGGCGGCCAGGGCATAGGCGGTCGAACCGGTCGGAGTGGCGGCGATCAGACCGTCGGCGTGGTATGTGGTCAGCGCCGAGCCGTCGAGAAAGGTCTCGAGCTGGACCGGCCGGACGATGTCTCCTCGGGAGACGATCGCTTCGTTCAAAACATCCCAGGTGCCCCGCACCGCCCCGCGGCGCTGGTGGACGGCCTGGAGCATCATCCGCGGCTCGAGCCAGAAATCCCCGGTGAAAAGGCGCGGCAGACGCTCCGGCCACTCCTCGCGCTGCACCCCGATCAGGAAGCCCAGGCGCCCCATGTTGATCCCCAACACCGGCACCTCGGCGGGACCGCATAGCTGGCCGCAGCGGAGCATGGTCCCATCACCGCCGAGCGCGATCCATAGATCGTGCCGCCCGGCTGCCAGGTCAGCCTGGAGGGTCTCGTCGTAAATTTGGCCGTGGGAGACCGAGACGCCCTGCGTTTCCAGAAAGGCGCCGATTTCCCGGGCGACGATCGGGGCGTCCGGCAGGAAGGGGTGGGTGACGATGGCGATCCGGTGGAACATCACAGCCGTTGGTCGCAGATCGATCCGTAACCGCATTTTCGGCAGCGGGCGGTCTCGTCGTGAGACCTGTCCAGGCTTTGCCGGCGCTGACCGGCCCGCATCTCGTCGAGCAGGTCTTTGAGGCTGCGTTCGAGGGCCTGGGTGTAGTCGACGCGGTACGTCCGTCCGGGATAATGGATCAGCCCGTATTCCGGCCGGACGCGCATGACGCGATCGACGAGTAAACAGTAGGCGGCCAGTTGATAGATATGGGAGTCGTAAGGTGCGGCAGGCGTTCGCCCGGATTTGACCTCGACCGGAACGATCATCCTGCCCTGGCGGATCAGGTAATCCGGTTTGCCCGTCAGGTCCCAGACCGGGTCATACAGCGCCTGTTCGACCGGTCCCCAGGTGCGCGTGTCCGAATAGACGATTCTCCCGCCCGGCAGCCCGGCCGATCGCTGCCGGGCGGATGAGCGATACAGCAGGAGCAGGGCGATGGCGAACAGGGCGAGGATCAACCAGGGCATCATGGAAACCGGTCAGAGGAGCCCATCGACGAGGAAGACGGCCAGGAGGGCGAGTGCGGCCAGCAGTGCGGCGTATCCTGCCCAGCGATAGAGGCCCGTGGCGAGTACTACACGCCCGTGCCGGGCGTGGAGGCGGGCGCCGGTCTGCATTTCGGCCTGGTTGTCCGGCCGGCGACCGCTGCGGTTGTACCACCAGGCCCTCCGGCAAAACAGGTAGCTGCCGATCTCCGAGGCCCGGATCGTGTCCGCGCGAGGGTTCCTCATCCGGCCCCGTCCAGTCGACTTTCGAGTTCCCGCAGGCTGGTCTCGAGATGCTGCTGCCCGAGGCTGATGGTCAGATCGCCGCGGGTGCGTTCGAGCACGCCGCGCACGACGTCGGTCTGCCGGCGGAGACCGGCGGTGATGGCGTCCGGGTAGTCCATGGTCACGAGCAGCAGGTAGATCTCCTCCATCTGCTGGAGCAGCGGTTCCGCTTCTTCGGGGCGGCCCTGCCGCATCAGGTCGAGGCAGCGCCGGCGCATCTCTGTGGCGGCTTCGCCGAGGCCCTTGATAAACGTATTGGTCGGGATGTTCAGCTCGGTGGCGGTGGGGAAGCCTTCTTCGTAGACCAGGGCGAACACGAGGGCCGCCTCGGCGTATTCCTTGAGGGCGTCCTGCGTATAGCCGGCGAAGTAGAGATCCGGGAACCCGGTCAGGGCATCGCCGAGTTCGGCGGCCAGCCGACCGGTCTCCGCCAGGAGGCTCCTGGCATGGTCTTTCTCGTTGCGGTGGACGGCGCGGATCGCCCGGGAGGCTTCCCGGACCAGGGTCCTGGTGCGGGCCAGGGCATCGTCGCGGGCGCGGTTGCGGGCGTCGAAATCCTCCCGGCTGGCATCTGAGATCTCGTCAAGGGTGGCCATCGGTTATTCATCCTCCGGGGGTTTTTCCGGATCAGGTTCCGGCTCCGCTCCGGGCGGCGGCCGGAAGAGTTTGCTGTAATCTTCGAGATGGTCGAACCCGGGGATCCGGATCTCCCCGAACAGCTTCTCATATTTGGCGATGTTCTCGGTCAGCGCCCGGTGGAACAGCTTGGCGCTGAGCGGCGACATCATCACCCGGGCTGTGACCATGGCCGGATCGGTCCCGGGCAGCTTGAGGGCGAAGTCGAAAACCATTTCGGTGGGCATATGGGCGATTCGTACGACGTTGGCGTACGCGGCGCCCATGCCTTCGGGGACTTCGATCAAAGGAAGCTGTTGAGCGACTCGGAAAGTGGGGTTAGTCATCGGGTCCTCCTGTCCGTCCGTCCGAAGCAGGGCGGTCGGCGCATCGGCTGCGGTTGGTTCCCAATTTTAACGGTAAAACGCCCGTATCCGGCGCAACTGCGGCCGGATACGGGTATTGCTGCCCCCAGGTTTTTCACGCTAGAAAGGGATATCGTCGTCGCCCTCGGAGACGGGTTCGTATTCATCCGACGACTGGAAGCCGTCTTCTTCGTTGCGACCCGAGAGAAACTGGACGGTGATGGCGCTGATCTCGAACGACGCCCGGTTGCTGCCCTGGTTGTCGGTCCAGATGCGAGGCCCGCCGGTCTGCGGGTCGGCGGTCAGCCGGCCTTCGACCAGGACTTTGCGGCCCTTGGAGAGATACTGGTTGCAGGTCTCCGCCAGACGTCCCCAGGCCGAGACGCGAAACCAGATGGTTTCATCGACGCGCTCGCCGTTGGAGGCGGTGTAGCGCCGGTTGGTGGCTACGGAGAAATTGGTGACGGCCTGTCCGTTGGGGGTGTAGCGCATCTCCGGGTCGCGGCCCAGATTGCCGACAATGACGATCTTCTGGTACATCTCGTTCTCCTTCCGGTGAGGGTCGATTTTTCGTTCCGGACGACCACCGCCCGGACCACGCTATATTCCCTCATCGTACAGAACAATTGTACTATGAATCTAATCGGAATGCCATATGAAAAAAATTAGAAAAAATCAAGCGGCCGGTCGGGCAAATCCCGACCGGCCGCTTGATTTTTTCTCTTTAGTACCTATCCGAAAATTCGGAGGTTTGGCGATTTGGGGGGCGTGCGCCGGTCGGGCAAATCCCGACCGGCTGCTTGATTTTTTCTAATTTTTTTCATATGGCATTCCGATTAGATTC
>DATKDL010000189.1:0-20354 GCA_035512695.1 Anaerolineales bacterium
TACCCGGCTGTCCGCCAGCCGCCGGGAGAGGTCGCTCAACCAACTAAGCGTGGCTTCGTCCGCCCAGTGCAGGTCGTCCAGGCAGAGCAGCAGCGGAGCCGGATGGCCGGTTATCCCCAGAAACGCCCGGGTGAGTGCTTCACGGAGACGGGCCTGGGCTTGTTGTGGCTCGACCGAAATGGGTGGTGGAAGATCTGGAAAATGGTCTCCAATCTCCGGCAGCAGCGGCGCCAGCTCCCCCAGCCACAGGGGCGGAATGCCCGTCCAAAGATGTGGGTGAGGTATGGCC
Organism: Anaerolineales bacterium; assembly: GCA_035512695.1. GTDB lineage: Bacteria > Chloroflexota > Anaerolineae > Anaerolineales > JABWBV01 > DATDOR01. The sequence goes on from DATKDL010000189.1 coordinate 290, forward strand.
TGCCGGAGCGCTTGCACGAGCGGGTGATAGGAGAGGGATTGTGTGCTGGGATGGTTGTTCCCTGACAACACTGCGCGCGAATCCCTTATGGCGAATTCCTGCATCAAGCGGGTCTTGCCGACGCCTGCTTCCCCTGAAATCAGGATCATCCCTCCCAGGCGCTGCCGCCCACACGCAGATTCCAATGCCGCCAGGGACTCTTCTCGACCGACCAACGGCAGGTCCAGGCTGGGGAGCACTGTCCAATCCGGCTTTGGCGGGGGTGGGCGCGCGGCGGTGCGCCTGCCTTGCCGGGCGGTTTCGTATGCGGCCCGCGTTTCAGGCAGCGGTGAGACGCCCAGCTCGCGCTCCAGGACCTTCACGCAGATTTCGTATTGCTGGAGAGCCGCCGTCCGGTTCCCGTTTGCCGCAAAAAGGGTGATCAAGCTCCGGTGGATATCTTCCGCCAACTCGTCTGTAGCCAGGTATTGTTGCGCATACCGGATGGCGGCGGCCGGCCGGTGCAAATTGGCTGTGACCAACCGGTCAAGCGCCTCCAGGTACAGCCGCTCCAGTCGCCGCTGCTCCCCGGTTAACCAATGATCGAACTCAGGGCTGGTCTTCATAACGAATCCGGCCAGAAAGGGACCGCGGTACATGGAAACGGCGCGTTCCCAATCGGCCGGTTCACCGGTGTTGCACAGTTCGGTAAATCGGTCGACGTCGGTCTTCACGCGCTCGTGAGGGATGGAGACGGAGGTTGTTCCGACCTGGACCCAATCGGGCCGGGGCAATTGGCTGCGCAGGTAGCTGAGCAGGCGGGTCAGGTTTCGACGGGCGGCGGCGGGAGGATGGTCCGACCAAAACAGCTCGGTCAACTCTTCCCGTGAAACGGGTCCTTTTGCGGCCGCGAGTCGAAAGAAAAGCGCGCGGGCTTGCAGGCGCGGCAGGGTGATGGGTCGCCCCTGGAATGTCATCACCGGTGTTCCCAATAAGCGGAGCGCAACGACCAACTCCACCTGGGGCTTTTCAATCTGTTTCGCCAGATTGCACTCCGGTAGATCCACTCACGGATATCCAGGTTTCCCCGGAAAATGGGGAGCCCGGCGACTTCTATAGATCGCGATAGACAGCTGCGCTAGAGATATCTTATTTTCGCAACAGAGAATGAATAAATACCCCCTGGTAGCTGCGATGATGTGTGATGTTGCAGGGATGGTCTTTCTGTTGGATCTAAGAATTTCTATGCCAGGCTGGATACCCCAACTTATGACGTTTGGAATCTCTGGATAAACACATTATGCGACAAATACTTAAGCTCGTCAACTATGAATTCAGGCTGTTGTGTGGCTATACGCAGCCCAGGAAGTCTCGAGGGCGGTCAGCGCCCGCTCCGAATACGCCGCCGCACGCTCGCGGCGACCCCGCCGGATCTCGTCTTCCAATGGTGGTAATATCCCAAAATTGGCCTTCATCGGCTGAAAATCGGCCGCCCCCGCCTGCGTCACGTACCGGCACAGCGCCCCCAACATCGTCTCCGCCGGCAGGACGACCGGCGCCTCCCCCGCCATCACCCGGACCGCATTCACCCCCGCCAACAACCCGGTCCCAATGTTCCCGGCATACCCCTCCACCCCCGTGATCTGCCCCGCAAAAAACAGCTCCGGCCGCCCCTTGAACTGCAGAGTCGGCTCCAGCAGCACCGGTGAATAAATAAACGTGTTGCGGTGCATCTGGCCGTAGCGCTCGAATACGGCCTTCTCCAGCCCCGGGATCATCCGGAATACCCGTCGCTGCTCGGGGAACTTCAAATTGGTCTGGAACCCGACCAGGTTGTACAGGCTCCCCGCCAGGTTGTCCTGCCGCAGTTGGACGACGGCGTGCGGCCGCCTCACGGTGCGCGGGTCGGTCAGCCCGACCGGGCGCAGCGGCCCAAAGGCCAGCGTCTTCGGCCCCCGGCTCGCCAACACCTCCACCGGCAAACAGCCCTCAAAATACTCGTGCAGCCCCGCCTTCACCCCCTGCTCGACCGCTGTCTCAAACTCCTTCAGCTCGATCCGCTCTGCCCCGGCCAGCGCCTCCACAAAACGCTCATACTCCTCCCGGTCCATCGGGCAGTTGATGTAATCCCCCTCCGCCGCCGCCCCGCGCCCGTAGCGGTTGTCCCGGAAGGCGATGGCGAAATCGATGCTCTCGACATCGACGATCGGCGAAATGGCGTCAAAGAAGTACAGGTGTTCCTCTCCACTCAACTCCTGGATCGCCTTGGAAAGCGCAGACGAGGTCAGCGGACCCGAAGCGATCACGCACGGCCCATCCGGGATCGCCCGCACCTCCTCCCGCACGACGGTGATATTCGGATGCTTTTCGACCGCCTCCGTCACGCGCCGTGCAAAGGCCTCCCGGTCAACGGCCAGCGCCCCGCCCGCCGGCACCGCCGTCTCGTCCGCACAGCGCACCAGCAGCGACCCCATCCGCCGCAGCTCTTCCTTGAGCAGCCCGGACGCCCGGTCGACGAGGTTCGATCCCAGCGAATTCGAACAGACCAGCTCCGCCAGGTCGGCCCCCACATGCGCGCCGGTGCTCAGCCCCGGCCGCATCTCGTACAGCCGCACGTTGACGCCCCGGACCGCCGCCTGCCAGGCGGCCTCCGAACCCGCCAGGCCTCCGCCGATGATCGTGAGGATTTGCATAGGGAGATTTTACCAAGCGTCTCCGCACCTTTGCATCTCCGTGTTAAAAAGAGGTAGAATCCCCAGTATTCAAGTACTAACCAAAGAGGTGCACCATGCTCAGAAACATCGCAGGACCCGAGCTCCTCATCCTGCTCGTCATCGTCGTCCTCGTCTTCGGCGTGGGACGGATCACGAAGATCGCCGGCGAACTCGGCGGCGGGATCCGCGCGTTCCGGAAAGGGCTGACGGGGGACGACGAGGAAGAAGAGGAAGCGGGGAACGAGCATCCCGAAAAGAACGAGGAGAAATAGACTCGGTTGAACAGGGTTGTCAAAATGAAGGGCAGCCGGGGTGGAGCCCCGGCTGCCCTTCATTTTGACATAATCCCCAGACGATGCGATTAAAAAACAAGACCTCCATCATCACCGGCGGCGGGCGCGGGATCGGGCTGGCGATCGCCCGCGCGTTCGCCGCCGAAGGCGCCGTCGTCCTCCTGGCAGCCCGAACGCTCGCGGAGATCGAAGCCGCCGCGGCCGAGATTAACGCGGCCGGGGGGAAAGCCCTGGCCGTCGCGTGCGATGCGGCTGACGAGGCGCAGGTCAAGACGCTGGTTGCGGCTGCCCTCAAGCATCTCGGCCGGATCGACACCCTCGTCAACAACGCCGGCGCGGGCGCTTTTCGGCCGGCCTACGGCACCCCCAACAGCACCTGGGACAAGATGATGGATGTCAACGCCCGCACGACCTTCCTGTGCACCAAGCACGTCTGGCGGCCGATGCGGGAGATCGGCGGCGGGTCGATCATCAATATCTCTTCGACCTCGGGCACCCGCGCCTACCCGATGTACGCCGCCTATTCGGCCAGCAAGTGGGCCCAGATCGGGTTCACGAAAGCGACGGCCGAGGAGGGCAAACCGGACAACATCCGCGTCAACGCCATCGCCCCCGGCAAAGTCGACACGGCCATGCGGGAGGCGATCGCCGAAGACAAGGGCCGCATGCTGGCCGCCGAGGACTGCGCCGGGGCGGCGGTGTTTTTCGCCTCGGACGATTCCCGCTTTATCACCGGCCAGGTGCTGGAAATCGAGTGGTTTGGGGGATAAGCTCCGCCATCTCTTCGAGTCTTTCGGTGTCGTCCAGGTCGAGCCACTGGAGCATGACCCGTTCGAGGCCGGCGGCTTCCAGGGCCTTCAGCTGGGCGATCACGTCATCGGCTTCGCCGATCACCAGGCCGAGGTCGCGCGATTCCTGTAAAGTCCGACCGCGGCTTTGCATGCGTTCTTCGACCTCAGCAGCCGAGCGGCCGAAGAACAGCCCGGTCATCATCGTCCGCCGGACGTCACCGGGCGCCCGGCCCTGGCGTTCCAGGAGCTCGTCCAGCCGGGCGCTGCGCTCGCGGAAGCGCTCCGGCGTCAGGAAGACGGCGTTCCACTCAGAAGCATAGCGGGCGACGAGCGGCAGGGTCCGTTTCGGGCCGTTGCCGCCGATCGTGATCGGGGGGCCGCCGGGGCGGGTGGGACGCGGCAGCAAGACGGCGTCGTGCAAGTTGTAATAAGTGCCGTAAAAAGTCAGGGGCTCATCCGATTTCAGCAGGTGAGACACGATCTCCAACGCTTCTTCCAGCCGGTCCATCCGGCCGCTGACGTCCAGCAGGTCCCACGAATAGTTCTTGTGCTCCCGATCCTGCCAGCCCGCGCCCATCCCCAGCTGCAGCCGGCCGCCGGACAGGTCGTCGACAGATGCCGCCATCCGGGCGAGCATGGCCGGGTGGCGGAAGGAGACCGGGCTGACCAGCGGCCCGAAATCGATCCGGTCGGTGTTGTCCGCGAGCCAGCCCAGCGAGGTCCAGCATTCAAGCGAATCGAGATCGGGGAGGGAGGTATTGGTGAAATGATCGGACCGGTACAGCCCGGCGAACCCGGCGCCCTCGACAACTGCGGCAAGCTTTTTCCAGCGCGGCCAGTTCAATCCGTTCTGGCCTTCGATCATGATGGCGATGTCCATGTGTTGTCCTTTTGAAAAAACAGATGGCCGGGTGTGGCACAGCCACACCCGGCCATCTGTTTTTTCAGTATTGTTTAATCGTAATTTTGTAGAAATTCCTCCGCCATGGCCACCAGTTTCTTGTCCCCCACGTACAGCGGCGTCCGCTGGTGCAGTTCGGTCGGAGGGATGTCCAGGATGCTGGTGTTTCCGTTCGAGCTGGCGCCGCCGGCCTGCTCGGCGATGAACGAGAGCGGCGCCGCCTCGTACAGCAAACGCAGCTTGCCGTCGGGCTTGGACGGGTCCTTGGTATCCGCCGGGTAGCAGAACACGCCGCCGGCCAGCAGGTTGCGGTGGAAGTCGGCTACCATCGAACCGATGTAGCGCAGTGACAGCCCGCTCACTCCGTCCTCTCCCTGGAGATATCGGACATACCGGCGCACACCCTCCGACCAATAGCGGTAGTAGCCGTGATTGATGCTGTAGTACTTCGGTTTCTCCGGGATGCGGATGTTCGGGTGCGAGAGGAAGAACTCGCCCACTGAGGGGTCGAGTGTGAAACCGTGCACGCCCCGCCCGGTCGAATAGACCAGCATCGTGCTCGAGCCATACACCAGGTAACCGGCGGCGACCATCTCGCTCCCCGGCTGCAGGCAGTCCTCCAGCGTGCCGGGGCCGTCCTCGGTGACCCTGCGGAAGACGGAGAAGATCGTCCCGATGCTGACGTTGTAGTCGATGTTGGATGAGCCGTCCAGCGGGTCGTAGAGCAGGACGTACTTCCCGAGCGGGAAATGATCCGGGATCGGCAGGATATCGGGATGCTCTTCGGAAGCCATCACCGCCAGCCGCCCGGTGTGGTCGTTCAGCCGGTACATGGTCTGGTCGGCCATCACATCGAGTTTCATCACGTCTTCCCCCTGGACGTTTATCTGATCCGTCCCACCCAGGATCTCGACCAGCCCGGCCTTCGTCGTCTGGCTGGCGATGATCTTCCCGGCCAGGGCGATATCATACAGCAAATACGTCAACACCCCGGTCGCCTCCGGGTGGAAACGCTGCTCCTCGAGGATATGCCGCTCGATCGTCGTGATCTTGCCGGCGATCTGGGGGATTTGTTCGTTCATCTCCTCAGTCTACATTGGTTACCAGCCTCAGTCAATGATATACTGGCTTTCCGGGATCGGAAGCAAATCCACCATGCAGATCGGCATTCTAAAATCTCCAAAAACCCTGGACCTGCGGAGGGGCTGCCGCAACGGGCAGCCCCGTATTCGCGGATGCTTTGAGGGCGGTTGTGCTTGATATGAGCCGGCCGGAATTGCGGCTCCGGCCCGGCTGGCCGCATCCGGTCCATGACTGGCTCCGGCGGCTCGAGCTGGTTTTCGTGGGCGATCTGGACGACCCGATCCTGGGCGAGTTCATGGAAGGCCTCAAGCGGGCGTTCACCGCGGCCGGGCACAGCGTGCTCGATACGCCAAAGCGGGACACGAAGATCATCGCGACGACCGGGCGGTTCGGCGAACCGGTCAACTGGCGGAACGCCCTGCTGTTCACCGGCAGGCGGCGGTATGACCTGGATGAGGCCCCGGTCGTTATCACAGCCATGCACGCTACGCACGCCCGGCTCCAGGAATTCCTCGACCATTTCGCCCGCGTGATCCCAAAGTCTCCGCCCGATCCGGCCGACTACGATTTTCCGGGTCTCTCACCACACGCTTACCAGACACTCTATGAACAGGGTTCGCGCGGCGGGCCGTTGATGGCCCTCACCCGTCTCCTACAGAGCCAGTCGAAAAGCATTCGAATACTCCTCGTCATCGGCGATAAGACCCCGGAATACGTCCGGATCATCGACCTGGTCGGCGCCTTCCCGCGCGTCGACCGCCGATCCGATGACGATTATTTCTATACCGATATTATGCTGCGGCTCGCCACGGTGCTGAGCACGGAGGAAATCACCAACCACGAGGTGGTTGGTCCGGTCGTGCCGAAGGCGACCTGGGAGGTGCTGGCAGCGCCGCGCGCCATGCAATCGGCCGCACTCGAGCTGGGGAAGCGGAATTTCTTCACCGAGATGGTCCTGATTGCCAACCTGGTCCACGTCCCGTCGATCTCCGATTCCGTCGCCAGCCAGTACAGCGAGGGCTGCTTCGCCACCTGGGAGCCCGACCTGGACGCCTTGATCGCGACCGTGACCGGTTCCGCCCGGCCGGTATCGAAGGACGCCATCACCGGGGATGACCTGGCCGTCATCGTCGGGGTCAAGCCCGACGGCTCCGGCGCGATCGTCGCGCACGTCGAGGGCAAGGTCAACGACCCGCCGTCCTCGGAATCGGTCGAGATGATGGAGATGGATGCTTACCTGCCCAGGATCCGGCTGCCGGACAGCTGGGGGATCGACAAACCGGTCCCGGTCGTGCGTTCCAAGCTCCACGGCCACCGCGGGGTGGCGAGTTTCGACCCGTCGCAGGTGGAGTTCGTCCCACTTGAACCGGCTTATTATCAATATCCCGTATCCTGCGCGACCGAGGCCCAGGCCCGCGCCATCGTCAACGCTTTTCGGACCTCCGAGGCGCTCCAAAACCCGGAAGACCCGCGCGCCGCCGTCTTCACCGTCCTGCCCGGGCACGGCCTGGTCGTCGTCGAGAAATGGGTCCACGCAAAGCCGGCCTTTGCCCACCTCTACGAGTTGATGGATCGCGGCGCCCTTGTCGTCGATAATTTCATCCCGCAGGGGGAGGTCCGGTACAGGCAAGACGCGGATGGTGTGATGGAATTGGTTGCATCCCCACTCGAAGTCACGTAAAATAGCACCCAATGGAATTTATTCTTCAATCTGCCGCAGTAACCCACCAGGGACGCGTTCGGAAACATAATGAAGACTCGGTGTTCGCGTTCGTGCGGGATCCATCCAAAGGAGAACCGCTCGGGATCCTGATTGTCGCGGATGGAGTCGGCGGGCAAAAAGCCGGCGACATCGCCAGCCAGATCGCCGTGCAGACCGTCTTCGAGCACATGTCCTGGTTTATGGACCAGGACGCCGAGGACGACACGCGCCCGAACGCCAATCCTCAAACGCAGACCGATGGTGAGAGCCCGATCGAAACCCGGCTCCGGATCGCCATCCAGGCCGCCAATAAGAAAATCCTGGCGTATGCCCACGACAATCCGATCCAGGCCGGCAACATGGGGACCACCCTGACCTGCGCCCTCATCCACGGCGACAACCTGACGATAGCCCACATCGGCGACAGCCGCGGCTACCGGCTGCGGGACGGCGAGCTCGAACAGCTCACCGAAGACCATTCGTTTGTCGGACAAATGGTCCGCGACGGCCAGCTGACCGACGAGGCGTACTACGTCCACCCGCGCCGCAACGTGATCACCAGGGCGCTGGGCCAGTTCGACGATGCGGAAGTCGACGTCTGGACGATCCCCATCGAGCCTGAGGATGAACTGCTGCTGTGCAGCGACGGGATGTGGGAGATGGTCCGCAACCCGGAGATCCGGTCCCGCCTGTCCGAGCAGGAAGACCTGGAAACGGCTGCCGAAGAACTGATCCAGCTCGCAAACGAAAACGGCGGCAGCGACAACATCAGCGTGGTGCTGGGGAAGCTCACGAAAAAAGGCTAGATGGAAAAGACCCAAATCGGCAGGTATGTCATCAAAGGGGAGATCGGGCGCGGCGGGATGGCTTCCGTCTACCACGCCCACGACCCGCGCTTCGACCGGGATGTCGCCGTCAAGATCCTGCCAATCGCCCTGACCCACGATCCGCAGTTCCGGGTCCGCTTCGAGCGCGAGGCCAAGACGATCGGTCTGCTCGAGCACCCCGCCATCGTCCCGGTCTACGATTTCGGCGAGGACGACGGGACGCCCTACATCGTCATGCGCATGATGACCGGCGGTTCGCTCTCGGAAAGGCTGGAAGAAGGCCCGCTGACCGCGCAGGAAGCCGAATCGATCATCTCCCGTATCGGGCAGGCGCTCGACGTCGCCCACTCCAAAGGCATCATCCACCGGGACCTCAAGCCCGGCAACATCCTCTTCGACCAGTACGGAAACGCTTTCCTATCCGACTTCGGGATCGCCCGGCTTTCGGAGGGCGGCTCCACCCTGACGGGCAGCCAGATCATCGGGACCCCGGCCTATATGAGCCCCGAGCAAATCCAGGGCGACCGCCAGATCGACGGGCGAAGCGATATCTACGCCCTCGGGATCATCCTTTTCCATATACTCACCAAGGACATGCCTTTCAAGGCGGATACGCCGGCCAAGTTGATGATGGCGCATGTCCTGGATCCCGTCCCGGCGATCTCCAAGCTCCGCCCGGAACTGCCCGAAGGCACCGACCAGGTGATCGAAAAGGCCATGCAGAAGGACCCGGACGACCGTTATCCGACCGGGGCGGCGATGGCGGTCGATTTCACCGCCGTGGTCAAAGGCCAGGCGATCAATGCCTCCCCCACGCGGGCCGCCATTCCAACACCGGTCGTGGACGGCGCGACCGTCCAGGCGGACGGCGCCGAGCTGGCCGGTTCGGAAACCATCGTCCGGCGCGGCGATGGTTCCGAGAGGCCCGGGAGACGCAGATCGACCCCCTGGCTGCTGTACGCCGGGATCGGGGCCGTCGGGGTGGTGATCCTGATTGCGTTCGCCCTGACGGGCCTCAATTTTTTCGGCGGGAACGGAGGGGGTCCGGCGACGGCCACGCTGCCGGCCGTCGCGATCGACCCCACCGACACGCCCGCCCCGACGGCTACGCAGGAGCCGACCGGTACACCGGAGCCGACGGTCGAACCGACGGAGACCGAGGAGGTCGTCGTCGTGATCGGAGACACCGCCACGCCGGAACCGACTGCCACCGCCGCCGCGCAAATCACTGGCGGGGCGGATATGATCGCCCTGCTGCTCGGTGACGATGTCTGGACCGCCAATCTGGACGGGTCAAACATGACGCAGCTCACCGTCGACGGGAATGAGAAATTCAATCTCAGGTGGCTCCCGGACCGGGAGACCCTGGCCTACATTTCGGGCAGCTGCATCAACACGGTCACGATCGAAGGCGTCCAGGATTACATCGCCTGTTTTGAAATTGCCGAGTTTTTTGAAGGCTTTGATATCTCTCCGGACGGCTCACTGATCGCCATCAGCCTGAACCGAGAGCTTTTCGTGGTGGAATTCGACCTGGAAGCGCTCCAATCGGCCCGCTTCCGGACGCACCTGATCGCACTGGCTGCTTGCGAGCATTTTGCCCCCTACGACCGGGAAACGAACGTGGCCGCCAAGGGCGTCGAGTTCTCCAACGACGGGACCCGGATCGCCGTGCTGCGGATCGCCGTCGGTCTCGGTGCGACCCAGGTCGACCAGATCGATATCGTCGATATCACGAACTGCGTCGAAACCCCAACCGTGTTCGATGCGTTCCCCGCCACCCGCTTCACGATCACCGGCAACAACATCTTCGCCTGGGATTGGGACGGCGAAGCCCTGACCTTGATGAACAATTTCGTCCGCAACGACGGCTTCGGCGACCTGTACCTGTACAACCAGGAGCTGCGGCGGGGCGAGCGGATCAACCCGATCGACGGCGGCGGCTGCTGCTACACCGGGCCGGAGTGGAGCCCGGACGGGCGCTATATCTTTTTCGCCTACCAGGATCGCCTGCAGGGTGAAAACAGCGAGACGATCTTCTACTTCGTCGCCTTCGCCACGCTGGGCGGCGGCGGGCAGCTCGTCCCGATGAACTTCGACCCGATCACCAACCCGCGCGAACTCACCGAAGCCGCCTTCCGTCCGGCCGAACTACCCTGAGTGAAAGCGTAAATGGGCGAATAAGCGAATGGGCGAATCGCTTATTCGCCTATTCGCCTTACTTCTCCTCAAACCCCACCACCTCAATCAACAACCCCGTCCCTTCCACCGGAGCCCCTTCCTCGATGATCTCACCCAGGAAAACCTTTGCGGGGTAGGAATATTCCGCATCCAGCTCCATCCGCAGGACTTCTCGGGGGACGTCCTCGTTGAACAGGGCTGCACGGACCGTTGCGAAAATGCCCGGAATGGTGAAGAACGCCGCGTCATCGGCCTGGGCTTCGCTGAAAGGCCCCCACAGACCGGTCTCTTCATCCTGCTGCGAATAGCGGGCCGCGCTCAAATGCCCGGCGCGCACTTCAATCTCGTATTGCCGCTGCTCGGTTGCGAACGCGACCGTCACGAGCGCATCGTAGTTTTGGATGCCCTCGGCATACCATTCTGTTTCCCCGGCATTCAACCGCACCAGCGTGACCTGGGGGATACCGCGGTATGGATCCCAATTCCGGATGACGTAAACGGCGGCCATTCCGGCCAACAGACCGGCAAAAATCAAAGCAATTTGAAATTTTTTCATTGCGACACTAGATGGAGAATAATATCACCGAAACAAACGCCGCCGCCACTCCGAGCCACTGTGTCCCGGACAAGCGCTCCTTCAATACCAGCCAGGCCAGGAACACGGTCCCGGCCGGGAAAAGGGAGGCCAGGACCGCTGCGATATCCAGCCGCCCGGCCTGGGTCGCCAGGGCGAAGAACACGTTGCCGCCGGCGTCAAACACGCCTCCCAGGAGAATCCAGGGCAGCAGAAACCCAGGCAAACCTGCTGCGCCGGCGGGGGTCCCCGCTCTTATGCGCAGTCCACCGCTCGCCAGGGTCCAGAGGACGACGGCCGCGATCGAAGCGCTGCGGGTCGCAACGATCGGCCAATACACCGCGCCGGTCGAAACCCGGTCGAGCAAAATAAAGAACAGGCCGAAACCCAACCCGGCCACCAGCGGGTACTTCAGGATCTCCCAGGAAAGGTGGGACAAGGGACCGGTCGACCGGTCATCTCGGGATACCCAGTAGATCGCCGGTGCTGCGATCAGGATTCCGGCCACCTGGGCGGGTTTGGGAAAGCCCTCCTGGATCGTCCCGGCGATGATCGGCAGCAGCGCCGTCATCAACGCCGCCAGCGGCGCGATCGTCCCCATCTTGTGTTCGGCCAAGCCCCGGTAGAGCGCCACGATCCCGACCACACCCGCCAGTCCAGAGAGCGCACCAAATGCCAGGTCCCGCCCGCTCGAGATGGGTTCGGCCGAAAGGACGGCAGCCAGTACCAGCATCCCCAGGCCGGCCATCTGCGAGATCACGATCACTGCAAGCGGGTTTGTGTGCCGTGAAGCGAAGCCTCCGATAAAATCCCCGGCGCCCCACGCAAGTGCAGAGCCGAGCCCGAACAGGATCGCCGCGGTTGCGCCGTCCATCCTCCGGCTAATGTCCCCAGGCCCGAAGGTTTTTCAGGATCGAACCGCCCAGGAATTCGCGCAGCAGCGAGTTGTCGGGGACCAGCTCGAGATCGATCGGCAGCACCCATTCCAGCAATGAGATCAGCCGCTTGGCTTCGACGTGCTCGGGGCAGCCGTAAGGCACCTGGCGCAGGAGTGGTTCGGCGAACGGTTTGAGCGCGCCGAGCTCGTAGACCAGGGCGGAATTAAAGATGTAGTCCGCCTGCTCCTGGAAGGGAAAAATGTTGCGCTTCTCCCCGCGCGTGACCGAATCCCAACGCCGGATCGTATCCTGCGCCGAGTACCCGCGTTCGCGTTCATCCCGGACGATCCTGCGGATCAGCCGGGTATCCGTTGTAGAAACCCGGTTGTGCCGGTCCAGGTTGAGCTGGGTCAGCGCCGAAATGTACATCCGGAAGGTCCGCTCGGTGGGGAACCCGGTCAGGAGGTCCGGATTGAGCCCGTGGATACCTTCCATGATGACGATCTGGCCGCGCTCGAGCCGGACCGTCTCACCCGGAACCGATTTTCCGAGTCGGAAATCGAAGCGCGGCAGCTGCACCGTTTGGCCCCGGACGATCCGGCCGAGGTCGTCGTTCAGGCGGGCCAGGTCGAGCGCATAAAGCGATTCGAAATCGAATTCGCCGCGCGGGTCCTTCGGTGTCCGCTCGCGGTCGACGAAATAGTTATCCATCTCGAGCGGGTAGGGAGAGATCCCTTGCGCCAGCAGCTGGACCGTCAGGCGCCGGGAGGAAGTGGTCTTGCCGGAAGAGGACGGCCCGGAGATCAGGATGACTTTGATCTCGTCCACGCGCGCGGCGATCATGGCGGCCGTTTCAGCGATCCGGCGTTCGTGCAGCGCCTCCGAGACCAGGACGATCTCGCGGATCCGGCCGTTGAGGATCGCGTCGTTCAGGGCGCCGACGCTCTCGATCCCAAGCTTCTCCAGGAGATCGCCGTAGCCGCGGAAGATCGCCAGCATCTTGGGGAATTCGTGCGGCGGCGAAAGCCGTGTCGGGCTGCCCCGCCGCGGAAACCGGAGCGTGAACCCGCCTTCGACTTTTTCCAGGGAGAACCAGCGCACAAAGCGCGTGCTCGGGAGCATATAGCCGTGGTGGTAATCCGAGGTATCGCCGATGCTGTACAGGATCAGATAGTTTTTTGAACGGTGGTTGAGCAGCCTGACCTTGTCATGGTAGCCGCGCGCTTCGAACAGGGCAATGGCTTCCGCCAGCGGTACGGAGCGTTTCGATATCGGCAGATCGGCTTCGACCAGTTCACGCATGCGCGTCTCGATCTTCGCCAGCTTGGCCTCGTCCAGTTCGCCGTCGTCATAGACCTGGCAGAAATAGCCGCCGGCTGCAACCGAATGGTCGATCTCCATGCGAGCGCCGGGGAGCAGTTCGTCGAAGGCGGTCTCGAGCAGAAAGGTCAGCGTCCGGCGGTAAATCCGCATCCCATCCTCGTCCGCCATCGTCACCGGGCTCACCCGGGCATCCATCGTGATCGGGTAGGTCAGCTCGCGCAGCCGCCCGTCGACCAGGGCGCCCATCGTCGGAGCGGATTCGTTTTCGATCGGAGCCAGCAGGTCCCCGGCGAGGGCGCCGCGCGGGCCTTCGATTGTCGTTCCGTCGGGCAGGTGGATTTGGATCGTATCTCGGAGGGCGGTTAGCTTGATCTCGGCCATGAATCTCCGATTGTAACACCGTCCCCTTCAACCGGAGAAATCCAGAGATTCAATACCTGCGGTTGCATCGTCTCCCCGACGACGCCGAGGATCTCGCCGGCCAGCCGCTGGAGGTCCACCTCGTCGCGCGCAGCCGCTGCAAATCGGTTCAAGGCCTGCTCGGCATCGTACTTGGCCCGAAAGAAGCGCCGGTCAATCACGTCCTGCGCGCGGGTGCGGAGCGGGTTGAACAGCGCCGCGATCAGCAGCGTGGTCAGGACAGTGGCGATCGGGGAATCCCCCTGGCCGGTCAGCGCCTGGATCACGGACTGTATGACGATGATCCCGCCAAAGTAGATCAGGGCGATCGAGCCGGTCAGCAATGCATACTGGAGCGAGCGGCGGATGATCAGGTCGATATCCCATAACCGGTAGCGCTGGATCGAGACCACGAGCGAGAATGGCATCAATAAAACCAGGGCGTATTGCGGGAAGATGCTCAGGTTGAATATCAACCGGCCCGGGCCCGGTTCGAGCGGCGCGATCTCGACGAAGACCATCCAGGGCAGTATCCCCAGGAACATCGCCAACAGGCCGAATAAGACCCACTTGGTCTGCTGGCGCTGGACGACGGATGATATTTTCCTGTATCGGTAAATTTGCATGACCAGCCCGATCACGGCCGCCGACATCCCCCAAACGACGACGAAGGTGCTGGCGGAATAGGTCTGCGAACCGGCCGGGAGGAGGACCGGTTCCAAAACGACCAGGACGCAGAACGGCAGCACCCAAAACCCGTTCCAGCGCGGGTAAAACCGTCCGTTCGGGAACAGATGCAGCATCAGGATGAACAAAACGACGGACGCGGAAGTCAGGACGAGTTCGAGCGTCTGAAACCCGGGGTACACACGGTTAAAGGCGCGCACCCCCTCCCCGAAGAACACCGGACCGAGGAACAGGAAAAAGAATGCGGTGATCACGCCCATCCGCAGCGGCCGGCGCTGCCAGATCAGCAGGACGGCCAGGGATGTGAAGACGGTCGTCAGCATGATTTCGAGCGAGACGCTCAAGGCCGCATACTCCCGCAACCCAAGGCCGTATTCCGCCAGCAATTCCGCCTCACCTGCGGTCAGCGACATAGGGGTGCAGCCGTCGCCGGCACAAGTCTCGGTCAGCTCCTCGAAGACCAGCGGCATGCCTGGGATGTACATGGCAAACAGGACCCCCGCCGCGAGCGCCCACAGGACGCGCACAGGTGGCAGCCATTTTCCTGGAAAATAATCGCTGGGAGGAGTCATCACGATGGTATTGTACCGGGTTGCAGTTTCGAAACCGTTACGACCGGGCGAGTCCCGGCGACCCACACCCCAATTGCGGTAATATTGGTCTGATGCCCACCAAACGCCAATCGCTCGGCACATGGGGCGAAACCATTGCGCTAAAATTTCTCGTCCGGCGGGGCGACATCCTGATCACCCGCAATTATCGCACCCGGTACGGGGAGCTGGACCTCGTCACGCGCAGGGGCGATGCGATCGTCTTTACCGAAGTCAAGACCCGGCGTACGGACGCCTATGGCCTTCCGGAAACCGCCGTCACCGAGTCCAAGCAGAGGCGCCTGATCAAGATAGCTCTCACGTATCTCGCAGCGCACCCGGAACACGACGGCGATTGGCAGATCGACGTGATCGCCGTCCGGCCGGCCGCCGGCTTGGCGCCGGAGATCGTCCATTTCGAAAATGCCGTCACCGGCTGAACGCCCGCCGCTGATCGCCCTGGTCGGACCGACCGGGGTCGGCAAGACGGCGCTGTCCATCCGCCTGGCGCAGCGGATCGGGGCCGAGATCATCTCGGCGGATTCGCGCCTGTTTTACCGCGGTCTCGACATCGGCACCGACAAGCCCTCCCCCGCTGTGCGCCGCGCTGTCCCCCACCACCTGGTCGACTTTCTGGAACCGGACGAAACCTACAGCCTGGCCGAATTCCAGGCCGCTGTGATCCGAATCTCAGGTGAAATCCGCGCCCGAGGCCGGCTGCCGCTGCTCGCCGGGGGCAGCGGCCAGTATGTGCGGGCGATCGTGGAGGGTTGGCGGATCCCCGAGCAGCCCCCGGACGAACGGCTGCGGGCAGCCCTGTTCGCCCTGGCGGATACCGCCGGGGCCGAAGCAGTCCACCGCTGGCTCGCCGTGTTGGACCCGGAGGCGGCCGCTCGGATCGATTTCCGGAACGCACGCCGCTCCATCCGAGCGCTTGAGGTCGTCCTGCGAACGGGCCGGTCTTTCTCCCGGCAAAGCCGCCGGGCGGAGCCCCGCTTTCGGACGCTCCTCCTCGGTCTCATCCGGTCGCGCACCGAACTTTACGAACGCATCGACCGCCGGATCGACTCGATGCTGGCGGCCGGGCTGGTCGCCGAAATCGCCGGCCTGCTGGATCGCGGGTATTCTCCCGAGCTCCCGGCATTCAGCGCGATCGGATACATGGAGGCGGCCCGGCACCTGCGCGGTGAAATCGACCGGGATGAGATGGCAGCCATCATGAAGAAACGCTCCCGAACGCTCGTGCGGCGCCAGGCGAACTGGTTCAAGGCGGAGGATCCGGATATCCACTGGATCGAGATGGATGCCGGTGCGCTCGATCGAGCCGAGAGCCTGGTCGGGCGATTCCTGGCGCACGACGATACGGTTTGACAATGATTCTGCTGATCGATATACTCAAAAAAATTATCGTGTAATTGAATATCGGTGCGGGGCAGGACCCCGCACCGATATTCAATTACACAGATACCGGAGAGGGAGGCAGGAACGATGACCGACGATTTCCCCTGGCGCAGAAGCTACGACGAAGGCGTCCCCCACACCATCGATTATCCCGAAGTACCGCTGTTCCATTTTCTTGAAAAGGCTGCCGCGGAGCACCCGGAGAAAACCTGCACCATCTTTAAAGGGGCCCGGATGTCCTACCGGGAGGTCAACGAAACGACCGATCGCCTGGCCGCCGGACTGGCATCACTCGGCGTGAAGAAGGGCGACCGGGTCGGGATCTTCATACCCAATTCGCCCCAATTCATCATCGGTTATTTTGCCGCGCTCAAACTGGGCGCCGTCATCGTCGCCACCAGCCCGCTGTACAGCGAGAAAGAGATCGAGCACCAGGCCAACGACGCCGGAATCGAAGTCATGCTGGTCATGAGCAATTTCTACGGGAAGGTCAAGGCCGTCCAACCCCGCACCTCGATCCGCACGATCGTGGTCACAAATATCAAGGAAGCCCTGCCGCCGGTGACCTCCCTGCTCTTCACCCTGCTGCGGGAGAAGAAGGACGGCTTCCGGGTCGACCTGGCGCCGGGGGACCGCTGGTTCCAGGACCTGATCGATGCACACAAACCCGAGGACCGGCCGCAGGTGACCGTCGGACCGGATGATAAAGCCCTCTTCCAGTATAGCGGCGGGACGACCGGGGTGCCCAAAGCAGCCGTCGCCCTGCACCGCAACCTGGTCGCCAACACGCTGCAGATCATATCCTGGGTCACCAATCTCGATTTCGGGAACGAAGTCGTCTTGCTTGCGATCCCGCTGTTCCACGCTTACGGGATGGTCACCGGTCTCGGGTTTGGGATCGCCACGGTCGGGAAGCTGGTCCTGGTCCCGAACCCCCGCGATCTCGACGACGTCCTCAAGAACCTGGTCCGCCATAAAGCGACGATGTTTCCCGGCGTACCGACGCTGTTCAATGCGATCAACGTCCACCCGGACGTGAAGGCCGGTAAATACGATCTGAAGAGCATCAAGATCTGCATCTCGGGTTCGGCCGCGCTGCTGCGGGAGACGAAGGCACGGTTCGAGGAGCTCACAGGCGGCTACCTGTTCGAGGGCTACGGCCTGTCAGAAGCCCCGACCGCGACGCACGTCAATCCGGTCATGGGTGTGAACAAAGAGGGCTCGATCGGCCTGCCCCTCCCGGACGTCGAAGCGCGCATTGTTTCGCTCGACGACGGGATGACGGTGCTCCCGCAGGGGGAGATCGGCGAACTTGTCCTGCGCGGTCCGCAGATCATGTTCGGGTACCATAACATGCCCACCGAGACCATGAACACCCTGCGCGACGGCTGGCTGTACACCGGCGATATCGTCTACATGGACGAAGACGGCTATTTCTACATCGTCGACCGGAAGAAAGAGCTGATCAAACCGGGCGGTTTCCAGGTCTGGCCGCGCGAGGTGGAGGAAGTCCTGCAGGCGCACCCCAAGATCGCCGAAGTCGGTGTCGCCGGCGTCCCGGACCCCTACCGCGGCGAGACCGTTAAGGCCTGGTGCGTCCTGCATGAAGGCGAAACGGCGACCAGCGATGAAATCCGCGCCTACTGCAAGGAAAAGATGGCCACGTACAAGGTCCCGACCGAAGTCGAATTCATCGAAGAGATCCCGAAGTCGAACGTGGGGAAGATCCTGCGGCGGGAGCTGGTGCGGATGCACAACGAGCGCAAATAAAAAAGCCCCCGGCGACTGCCGGGGGCCTTTTTATTTGCGCTCAGGCACCCTGCATCACAGGTGTGCCGTTATTCTTGGGGAGCGGCGGCGGGAAGATCTGCTCGAACTCGTCGCGAGAGATCGTCTCGGCCTCCATCAGGCGGCGGGCGACCTCGTCCAGTTTGTCCCGGTATTCGATCAGGACGGACTTGGCTTTTTCGTAAGCTTCATTGACAATCCGGCGGACTTCCTGGTCGATGACCTGGGCGACCGCCTCGGAGTAATCGCGCTGCTCGGAGATCTCGCGGCCCAGGAAGATCAGTTCGTCCTTCTTGCCGTAAACCATCGGGCCGAGTTCCTCGCTCATCCCCCAGCGGGTTACCATCCGGCGAGCGAGTTGGGTGACGCGCTCGATGTCGTTGCTGGCGCCGGAGGTGATGTCGTTGAAAACGATCTCCTCGGCGGCCCGGCCGCCAAGCGTACCGACCAGGTCAGCGAACATCTTGTTGCGGGAGGTCAGGCGCCGGTCCTGCTCGGGAAGAGACAGGACGTAAGCTTCCGCCATGCCACGCGAGATGATCGAGATCTTGTGGACCGGATCCGATTCGGCCATTGCGTTGATCGCCACGGCGTGCCCGGCCTCGTGATAGGCGAGGATCAGTTTCTCGTCATCCTCGATCAGGCGGCTCTTGCGCTCCGGACCGGCGATCACGCGTTCGATCGCTTCCTCGAAGTCCGTCTGGGTGATGACGCGCTGGTTGCGACGGGCGGCCAGGATGGCTGCTTCGTTGACCATGTTCTCAAGATCGGCGCCGACGAAACCCGGAGTGGCGCGGGCTAAAACGCCCAGGTCGACGTTCGGGTCAAGCGGTTTGCCCTTGACGTGGACCTTGAGGATGCCCTCCCGGCCGCGCATGTCGGGGCGGTCGAGGATCACGCGCCGGTCGAAGCGCCCGGGGCGCATCAAGGCCGGGTCGAGGATATCCGGGCGGTTGGTGGCCGCCATAATGATGATATTGGTATCGGTGTCGAACCCGTCCATCTCGACGAGCAGCTGGTTGAGTGTCTGCTCACGTTCATCGTGGCTGCCGCCGAGACCGGAGCCGCGGTGCCGGCCGACGGCGTCGATCTCGTCGACAAAGACGATACACGGGGAGTGGCGCTTGGCCTGGTCGAAAAGGTCCCGCACGCGGCTGGCGCCGACACCGACGAACATCTCGACAAACTCCGAGCCGGAGATCGAGAAGAAAGGCACCCCGGCCTCGCCGGAAACAGCCTTGGCCATCAGGGTCTTGCCCGTTCCCGGGTGTCCGACCAGCAGGACGCCCTTCGGGATGCGGGCGCCGAGCGAGATGAACTTCTCGGGCTCTTGCAAGAACTCGACCACCTCGTGGAGCTCTTCTTTGGCCTCTTCAACGCCGGCGACGTCTTCGAAGGTCACGGTCGGGTGATCGCCGGTGAACATCCGGGCCCGGGATTTTCCAAAGGACATGGCGGCGTTATTGCTGCCCTGCGCCTGTCGGAAGACAAACCAGAAAACCCCGCCAAGGATCAGGAACGGGAAGATGTAGCCGAAGATCGTGGCGAAACCCAGCCAGGGGCTGGGGGGTTTGATCGAGATCAGGACGTTTCTGGAGGAAAGCTCCTCGGCCCCGAGACCGAATGCGGCGAGCTGCTCGACCAAAGTGGAGGTCGACTCCTTGTAAGAGAGCACCGGATCTCCCCCGTCCTTGCGGACGATGCTCAGCCGGTCATCATCTTCTTCGATTCGGGCAACGGATCCGGCCCGGATCATGTCCGCGACCTCGTTGATCGGTACAATCGTTTGCGAGGCGGACTGCGATTGGAACTGAAAGACGATCACCATGGCGATGATCGCGATCAGGATCAGATACAGTACTGGCACTCTACTTCTCGAAGGATTCACGTTCGCCTCCAAAACCACAAATTCGAAAGGAAGGCGAATTGGGGGGGGCGGATGCACCGGAAGATG
>DATKDL010000190.1:0-2507 GCA_035512695.1 Anaerolineales bacterium
TGTCGTTTGCCGTATAACTCAGATCATATTTGTACGGCAACCTTGGTGCATAGATCAGCGCCTCCCCGCTCAGGAAAGCCAGCCGGTACGTCACCCAATAATTGCTAAAGCCCCGTTCCAGCCCGTTCGCCTCCAGGAAACCGATCAGCTGAACGTCGTGGTCGTTGTCGAATTCCGTGATCGGATCGAACTGGGTCGTCAGGCCCGCGGGGGAAACGGCCGCCCGCAGCACGCAGGCCAGGTTGAAAACCAGGATCATCACGACCAGGGCGATCCCCGCGGCCGGCCGCAGCGCCCATAGCCGGCTCGCCAGGGCGCCATACCCCAACCCGACCGGCAGGTACAGCGGCAGCAGCAGCCGGCCGGTCGAATCGATCCCGAAATTGGTCGCCAGAAAAATGGCGAAGAAACCCGCGGTGAAGGATCCCAGCAGCAATCCCCCACCGGGCGCGAACACATCCCATTTCCTCCGCCGCACCTCGATGATGAAAACCACCAGCCCGATAAACAGCACCAGCCCCAGCCCCTGCGCCCAGACCGGCTCCAGCTCGCTCTCCCAGGGCCGCCGGATCCCCAGCAGCGCCGGCAGCCCCAGCAGCAGCAGCCCTGCCAGCCGGTCCCACGGTGTCGTTTGGGCCAGGCTCAGCGTCGAACGCCCGATCAGCACGTCCAGCGCGGCCCAGTCGTTCGCCAGGTTCTCGTACCACCAGGGCGCACTCCCGATCATAAACGCAGCGCCCGCCAGGGCGATATACGGCAGCATCTCTCGCCGGAACCGCAAAAGCCCGACCACGGCCACCGGCAGCAAATAAACCCCCGCGATCCCCAGCGTCCAGAACGCCAGCCCGCCCACCAGCCCCAGCGCCCCCCAGGCCCACCACGACCGCCTCCGTTCTCCAAAGAGCACTTCGTACCCGAGCAGAAGGATCAGGTTCCCGAAAACGAGCGACTCCCCATACCCCCCCAGCGTCGCCGATGTGTACGTCACCACCAGGACAGGCGGCACCGCCATCACGAACACGGCCAGCCCCGCTGCGAATTCGTCGCGCAACAGCCGCCGCGCCAGCAGCCAGGCGGTGAACAAGAAAGCCAGGTAAAGCAGGATCTGGACGACGCGAATCGCCAGGACCGTCTCCCCCAAAACCCGGAACGCCCCCGCGGTCAAAAACGCATCCAGGCTCCCCATGTAAGACTGCCCGTAAAAAAACAGCGGCCGCGCCCCCTGGTTGATATGCCGCGCCATCAACCCCACCACCGCCTCATCCGAATTGAACGGCACCGCTGCCGAATACAGCAGCCATATCCGCAGCCCCAACGTGACCCCCACCGCCCCGATCCACAACCCATGTCTCCACACTCGGACATATTAATCGAGAATCGAGAATCAAGAATCGATTACAATCAGAATCGATGACCGACCGCCTCCTCGACCCCGCCGAACTCCGTAAAATCCCGCTTTTCTCCTCCGTCTCCGAAGAGGACCTCCGCCAGCTGACCGCCACGATGAACCTGGCCTCCTTCAGCCGGGGCGAGATCATCGTCCGGGAAGGCGACCGCGGCGACAGTTTTTACACGATCATCTCCGGCCAGGCCGCCATCATCAAATCCATCGGAACCCCGGAAGAGCAGCAGCTTTTCATCGCAAAAAAAGGCGATTTTATCGGCGAGATGGCGCTGTTCGAACCGGACGGCGTCCGGGTCGCCACCGTCATCGCCCACACCGACGTCGTCGCCCTCGAAATGACCCGCGCCGGCTTTGACGACCTGATCCACAACCAGCCCCAACTCGCCTACGAGGTCTCCCGAGTCCTCAGCCTGCGGGTCCGGGACGTCAACAACTGGCTGCAGTCCAAAAACGAGATGCTCGAACAGGCCCTCGAACAGCTGCGCGCCGCCCAGGCCGAGCTGATCGACAAGGAGCGGATGGAGCGCGAACTCGAACTGGCCCGCAAGATCCAGGAAGACATCCTCCCCCGCGAACTCCCGCAGCCCAATAACTACAACCTCGGCGCCCGGATGGCCCCCGCCCGCGAGGTCGGCGGCGATTTCTTCGATTTTATCCGCCTGAGCGAACACCGCATCGGCGTCCTGATCGGCGACGTCTCCGACAAGGGGGTCCCGGCCGCCATCTTCATGGCGCTCACCCGCAGCCTGATCCACGCCGAAGCCCGCCGCTCGACCTCTCCCAGGACGGTCCTGAAAAGGGTCAACAACCTGATGCACGATATGTCCGAAGCGGCCATGTTCGTCACCGTCCTTTACGGAATCATGGACTGCGACAGCGGCTATTTCGAATACGCACGCGCCGGGCACGAACTGCCGATCATCCTCAACAACGACGGCCACGAAATCGTCCCCCCGCACGACCAGGGCCAGCCGCTGGCCCTCTTCGAAGATCCGGTGTTCGACACCCAGGGCATCCACCTCACCCCCGGAACGACCCTCCTGCTCTACACCGACGGCGCCACGGATACCACCGGGCCGGAAGACACGTTCTTCGGCCTCGA
>DATKDL010000191.1:0-17362 GCA_035512695.1 Anaerolineales bacterium
GCACGGCGACGTGATGGCCAGCTTCAGCTCGCGCGGTCCGAACGCCGCGCCGGACCTGCTCAAGCCCGACGTGACCGCCCCGGGCGTCGATATCCTCGCCGCCTTCCACACCCCCGACCCGGCCAACCCGGGACCGGACGAATACGGGATCATCAGCGGAACGTCGATGTCCAGCCCGCACGTGGCCGGCTCCGGCGCCCTGCTGCGCGCCCTGCACCCGGACTGGACCCCGGACCAGGTCAAGTCCGCCCTGATGACGACGGCCTTCAACGCCCCAGCAGGCGGCAAAGAAGTCCACCCGATCCTGAAAGAGGACAGCGCGACCCCCGCCGACCCCTTCGACGTGGGCGCCGGCCGGGTCGACCTCTCGCAGGCCGGCCGGGCGGGCTTTGTCCTGGACGAATCACTGGTCAACTACCAGAACGCCAGCCCCGACCTCGGCGGCGACCCGGCGGCCCTCAACCTGCCCAGCCTGGCGGACGGCGACTGTGACGGCGCCTGCTCCTGGACCCGCATCCTGGAAGGCTCCGCCGCGGGCGCGGTGAGCTGGACCGTCGCCGTCGAGGCGACCGGGGACATGGGCCTGACCGTCACGCCGGCCGCCTTCACCTTGTCCCAAGGCGAGACCGTCACGGTCCGCTTCGCTGCGGACGTCACCGCGGTCGAGCCGAAAGGGACCTGGGTCTTCGCGCGGGTCGTCTTCCTACCCGACGACCCCTCGATCCCGGCGGCGCACTTCCCGGTCGCCGTCTTTGCTGCCGGCGAGGCGATCGAGCGCACGACGTTCCACTTCCAGGGCAACCTGGATGAAGGCTGCACGGGCGACGGCGCAACCGATATCACGGCCTGCGACGGGCCGTTCCTCTCTGAGAACCCCGTCCTGGACGCCGGTCCCGCGGCGAGTTGGGGGCCGGTCCAAACGGTCCTGAACGGCGGGAACGACCGCACGATCTACGACCCCAACTGGATCTGGCATCTCGACGAGCCCGTCACCCTGGGTGGACCGATGACGGTCGAGTGGTGGTACGGCTGCCCGGGCTGCAACCTGGTCTTCTCGGACGACTTCACGATCCGCCTGTGGGCGGACGGCGCCCTGGTCCTCGAACAGCGGCTGACGTTCAACGTCGCCCTGCCCGGGGTCCCCAGGCTGCTGAAGACGACGGTCAGCGTCCCGAACGTCACCGCATCCGAATCGCTCGTCCTGCACGTGGATCCGGTCTACCTCAACCAGGACGGCGGTTTGATCTACTACGACTCCGTCGAAGCTTGTCCCGGTGGGAGCGCGGCGCCCTGCGCTTCGGTCGTCAAGATACCGGTCACCGGTTCCGGGACGAGTGCGCCGGTCACCGGGCCGCCGTTCCTCCACCCGGTCTCCGATGACGCCGATCCCGACTGGGAGGACGGCGTGGACCGGGACGGGAGCTACCGTCTGACCTGGGACGCCCCGGCCGAACCGGCCACGGCGGTCTGCACCTACCTGGTCGAAGAGGGGACCTTCATGGGGACCGTCTTCAGCGACGACGCCGAGGAGCCACTCTTGCTGGGGAGCAACAGCAACTGGACCGGCGCGCCGGAATGGAACTCGGCCCCGCACCCGGACACGGGTACGCAGGGCTATAGCGTGCTCTACGTCGACAACCTGGATGCCTCACTCGCCATGGCGAACCCGGTGGGGATCCCGGCCGGGATGAACGCCGTGCTCTCGTTCGCCTCGTTCGAGAACTCGGAGCCCGGTTTTGATTATGCCCACGTGGAAGCCAGCGGGGACGGCGGCCCGTTCGTCACCCTGGCGACCTACAACGGTTTGTTCTCCGGCGTGCGGACGGTAGATCTGAGCGGCTTTGCCGGCCAATCGGTCGTCGTCCGGTTCCGCTTCGACACGGATGATCTCGTCTCGTTCGCCGTCGGCTGGATCATCGACGACATCCGGATCGACGTGGACGACTTCAGCCAGATCGCCAATGTCGACGGCGGCACGCTGGCCTACGACGTGATCGGACGGACGGACGGAGCGTACTTCTACCGGGTCGCCGGGCTGTTCGGGGACTGCGCGGGCGAACCTGTGAGCGGCCCGTACTCCAACGTCCAATCGATCGTGGTGGAGATCCCGGAGCAAACCGGCGGTTTCTTCTCAGCGGCCGGGGGTGGTTGGCTCTCGAACGGGAACGGGCCGAAGCTGAACTTCGGTTTCAGCGCGACGGGTTCCGAGGAAGGGATGCCCGGGCATCTGCATCTCAACGACCGGGCGGCCGATATCAAGATCAACATCAGCACCCTCACGTTCGTCGGCCCGGTCACCGGAGCATGCGGATCGATCCAGGGTGGGGATAACTCGGTCGAGTTCCACGGGGAAGGGACGATCAACGGCGCCGCGGCCGGCTTCCGGACCTGCGTCCAGGACAACGGCGAACCCGGCACCGCCGACCTGTTCTACCTGGAATGCACGGCCGGCTGCAGCTACACCACGCGCGACCTCATGTCCAGCGACGTGCTCGGCGGCGGCAATATCAACGTCGTGACGGAGCCGGCCGGCGAGACCGGCGGGGATGCGACCGGTGAGAGCGATCCGGAAGCGACCACGCTGATCCTCTACCCGATCCTGCAGACCGAGGGGATCATCGGCCAGGTGCAGACCTTCACCGTCGTCGTCTATGATCAGTACAACCAGCCGATGTCCGACGTGGCCGTGAGTCTTTCCCAGATCCTGCCCGACGGCGGCAACAGCACCCTGACCGCCGTGACCGGCCTCGACGGGGTGGCGGTGTTCACGGCGCTCAACCTGAGCGTGAGCGCCGAGTACATCGCTTCGGTGGGGGCGGTCCAATCGAATGCGGTCCTGCTGGATCCGGTCTTGAAGTGAATTAACGCTGGCCTGAAACGCTAAACCGCCCGGGCAATTGCCCGGGCGGTTTAGCGTTTCAGGCCGGCGAGTGCATGCCTGCCGTCGGTGGACCCTATCCCCGCTCGTTCTCGACTGCCTCAGCTCCCGGCGCAGCTTGCGAATACGTTGCTCCCCGGATCGAACCCACTGCTCGAAACCAGCGCCTCCAGGCTCGCCAGGATATCGATCAGCCCTTCCCCCAACAGACCCGGATAGAGCGTATCGTTAACCGGCTGGACCGTCCCGCCAAGCAGGGCACCAATTTCGCCCAACGTCAGATCCGGCGCCAGGCTCTTCAGCAGGGCGACCTGCCCGGCCACGAAAGGCGCCGCCATGGAGGTCCCGCTGGTGGAGGCGTAGCCATCGATCGGGAAAGTGCTGACGATCTTATCCCCGGGCGCCGCCAGCCCGATCCAGGACCCGTACGAGGAGAACGATGATTTCTTATTGTTGTCCGTCCGCACCGAACTGACCGCCAGGGCGCAACTCTCTGCCGCGGGGTACTGCTCGAGGCTGCTGTCCGTGTTCCCGGCCGCGGCTACGACGACCGACCCCAACGCAGCTGCCTCGGCGACCGCCTCGCTCAGGAGAATCGACCGCCCGGCGCTCCCCAGGCTCATGTTGATCACGTCCGCGCCGTTGGCAGCCGCATAGAAAACTGCCGCCGCGACCTTGAAGGTGTTCCCCCGGGCGTCCGAGTTCAGGACGCGCAGCGGGAGCAGGGTCGCCTCCGGCGCGACCAGGTGGACGATCCCGGCCACGTGCGTGCCGTGGCCGTAGCCTTCATCGATCTGCCCGTCCAGGTCGTCGTCGATCCCGTCTGCCTCTTCGGACGGGTCCGGATCGCCGTCGACGAAGTCAAAACCGAGCGGTGAGATCACGCCCGAAAATTCGGGATGATCGACCTGGATCCCGGTGTCGAGAACTGCAACCACGGTGCCGGCCCCCAATCCGTAGCCGTGAGCGGCAGCCAGGTTGATCCTGGAGCCGAACTGCTGGGTCTTAAATGTTTCTCCGTCGCCCCAGCCGTAGATGCGGTTCGTACTGCCGTCTTCCGGATCTGCGGTCAGGTAGTTGAGTTCGGCATAAAGGAGCTGCGGATCTCCTGCCAGGGTTACGACGAGGTCCAGCAGGTTGGCCCCGGGCGGGGCCTGCAGTAGATAGATATCCGGTTGGCCGGGGATCGTATCCAGGACGGTGGTCCCATAGACCGCGTTGACCTCTCCGATATCCCCCCCGGGGGCAACTCGGACGACGACCTGATCCACCTCGTGGTCGAGCAGGTCGACCGCCTGTACGGGCTGGGTCTGCAGCCCGAAAGCAGCGAGCAGCAGAAAGAGAAATAAAAGGAATGCGACTGGCTTGTGCGTTTTTATCATCCGTCTTTCCCTTTTAACTTTTTTGGGCCGGCTTGATGAGGCGATCGCAGCGTTCGGATCACTCGACATTGTACCTGATTTTTCACCGGTTTCAATTATTAATCCCTCACCAAAGGGCCGAGATCTTCGGCGAAACGGGGGGCGCCGGGACGGAAAATCCGCCCCGGCGCCCCCCGTTTCGCCCTCACCTCTGTCCGATCAAGACGAACGGCGCCCAATAATACGGATGCGGATGCGTCTCGCGCAGCACCTGCTGGGCCTCAGCGAGCGCCGCAGCGCGGTCGGCTCCTTCCCCAAGTTTTCGGTACCAGGTCGACATCAAAGCCGCCGCAGCATCGTCGTGGACGAGCCACAGGCTCACCAGAACGGCCGCCGCACCGGCCCCCAGGAAGGCGCGCGGCAGGCCAACGGCCTCCTCCCCTCGCACGATCCGGCTCCGGCCCGATTCACACGCACTCAATACGACCAGCGCCGGGCGGAGATCGAGTTCCATCACGTCGACACCCGTGAGCCAGCCGTCGGCCAGCTTGAGCGCCGAAAACAATGGATTGTCCGACCGGAACAAACCGTGGCAGGCCAGGTGGATCAGGTCCGCCCCGCCCGCAGCCGCGCCGACCCTCGCGGCGTTGGCGTTCGGTCCAATGAGCAGCTCGGCCGCGATGCCGGCGCCGTCCAGTTGTTCTGCCACCCGCCGCGCCTCACCCTCGACCAGTGGGACAAGGCTGTCCGCCAGGCCGGCGACCAGGGCCCGGCGCGCCGGGGTCTTCGGCCTGCGCGCACAGATCGCGGACACGGTCGCGCTGGGAGCGTAGGCGATCTCGAACCGGTCCGCCAGGTAGCGTTCCCCGTCGAACAGGGCGTGGAAGGGCACCTGGTGCAGCGGCCCGTGCGGGACGATCGTCATCCCCCCACCTTCCGGGAGGAAATCTTCCACCGGGGCGAAACAGGCCCGGTAAAGGTCCTCCAGCAGGCGGTTGGCCGATCCCCGCAAGGCCGGGAGGTTCCGGCGCACGAAGGCCTCCCCGGCCTTGAACCGCTCCCATTGGGCCGCCAGGCGCTGCAGCAAACCCACGACTTCTCCGACCGGCGCAAAACCGCGCACCAGCCGGATCCTCTCACCGTCGATCCGGAACGCCAGGATCTCGTTGTTGATTAAATGGTAGACCAGGAGCGGCCCGCTCCCGGCCAGATCGTCCGGCTCGCCCAACGCCACCGGGAAACCGGCGGTCTGCCGCCCGGCGGTCTGCAGGCGCAACCGGCTGATTTCCCCTTCCAGCTCCGTCACCTGCCGGTTCAGGGCCGCCCACCTTTCAGGCGGTCCGCTCTCTGTCGCGAAATAGCGGTTGTAGATCGCCCCCAGCTCGGCCTGCAGCGCTCGAATCCGGGCCGCGGGTCCGTCCGTTTCCGTCTCGGCGGATTTCCGAGCGACCGCCCCGGCCATCAGGTCCGCCAGGGTGCGCGATTTCGCCCGCTCCGAGATCTCAAAGGCCTTTCGGATCCTGTCCCGATCACCGCCGACCAGGTAAAGCTCGATCAGCTCTTCGTAGACGCCGGTCTTGTCGGCCAGGAAGGAGGTCCGGATGGCCTCGTGGGCCAGCCGGCCGCGCAGGTTTTCGATGTCCGCCAGGGCGGACCGGAGCAGAGTCTCGCTTTCCCGGCGGCGCCCCTGCAGCTTGCGGATATGGCCGAGGCGGCTGTTCAGACGGTACCGGATCACAGGCAGGTTGAACAACTCAGACACCCGCCTGGCGTCGGATAGATGCCGTTCAGCCGCCTCCAGGTCGGGGAGGTGCAGATCGGAAAGCCTCAAATTTGCGTACAGGTATTCGACCGGCCAGCTTTCCGGATCGATCATCCCCAGCGCCCGCACCGCCGCCGCCCGGGCGCCTTTGCCGTCCCCCCGGACCGCCCGGAGCGACGAAAGCTCGAGCATGACGGCGACCAGCATCGGGACGTTCTCGGCGCGTTGGAACAGCTCGGCCGCCCGTTCCAGACGGTCGCCGGCCTCCTCCAGGTTCCCCTGGGCGGTCAGCGCAGCCCCGAGCCCCAGGAGCGCCCGCCCGCGTTGGTCCACCATCCCGGAACCCTCCAGCATCTCCACCGCCCCGCGATAGGTGCTGATAGCCTCCGGGTGCAGGTTGAGCGCCAGGTAGGCGTCGGCCGATTTGCGCAGCAGGACGCTGTGCTCCGCTCCGGCGTCGAGCGTCTCGAAACGCTCCCGGGCCGCCTCGTAGGCGTTCAGCCCCCGGGTAAAGTCCCCCAGGGCCAGGTGCGCTTCACCGATATTGCTGAGCGTTTGAGCCTGCAGGAGCGTTAGATCTTCCGCCACCCAGACAGCGAGGGCGGCCTCGAAGGCGGTCAATGCCTCTCGAACCTTCCCCAGGTGGACCAGGACGATCCCCCGGTTGTTGCGGACATCGCCCAGGCGGTCCGGAATCCCAAGCGCTTCAAACCGCGCTTCGGCCTGATCGTAGGCATCCAGGGCCTGGTCATACCGGCCGAGCGTCTCGTAACAGACGCCGACGTTCATATTTGCGAGCGCCGCGATCATTCCGACCTGCGGATCGGCGCCATCCAGCGCGGAAACGATTCGGAGCGTCTCCTCGCCCGCCTCCAGTGCTTCGTCATAGCGTCCCAATTCATTCAGAACATGGATCTTCCCCAGGTTGGTCCGGATCGCCGAGAGTTCGTCGTCCAACGCCTCATATTCCCGGCGTGCGAACCGGATGAGATCGAGGGCAAGCTCGAGCTCGCCGTTGATGGCGTGTGTCTGGGCCCGGGTGTATATGGCCCGCGGTATGATCGAAGGGGCACCCGCCGCTTCGGCGGCTTCGGCGCAGATCTCGGCGAGCTGCCGCGCCCTGGCCGGATCGGCGCGCGCATATATCATGGCCCGGTCCAGCAGCGCTGACAGGCCGTTCGGGTTCAGGAGATCGACGGCTTCTAGATAGGCGATCCGCTGGCTTCCCTCGCTCGATCGGAACAGATGGTCCAGCGTATCGTCGGTGAGCGAAGCGCTGTCGGTCATCGTTCAGCGCTGGAGGTGGATTTCAGGGAGGGCGATTTCGAAACCGTCCGAACTGATCAGGATCGCGTAGCGGCCCGGCGGGATCCCTTCCAACATGAACTCCCCCAGGTCGTCGCTGGTGGTCAGCCCTTTCTGTGCCGGCCCGTCCGGGTCGATGATCTGGACACTGAGCCCGACCAGCTCCAGGCTGCGCCTCGGATAGATCTGCCCGCTCAGAGTCAGGTTCTCGTCGTCGCTGTTCGGGAAGATGTTCAGGGCGATCTCCGCCAGGTCCGTTTCGTAGATCAGCTGGCGCTGCTTGCCCTCGGTATGGACCGACCGGATGCCCGCCGGGGCCGACGCCAACGCGCTGTCGAAGGTCAGCGCGGCGACCAGCCGGTCGAACAGGCCGGGCGCGCGGCGTTCCCGGGCGAACGCCGTGAATTTTTGGACGAGGTCCCGGCGGACCTCCGGCGGCGGGGTCGTCGCGCGTGCCGCCTCGGCCGAGTCGAGAAACGCACGCAGCCAATCGAGGTCGGCTTCCGCCGCGGGATCGGCGGAACGCAGCCGGTCTTCGAGTTCGCGCGCGTCCGTCTCGTCCAGCCGGCCTTCAAGCCAGTCGAGCAGCCGGGAGAATGGGGGGGTTTCAGCGGAGGTCATGTCAATTTTCTCTTCTATAAGGTCGATCCGTTGCAATTGCTCAGGTCCGGTGTGTATCTATACTTTAAATGCAGCCTAAGAGGCAAAAAATACATCGCCCGCTTCAGATCGTGACCGCCTCAGTCATGAATGTTTTCAACTTCTCCAGGCAGCGGGCCCGAGTCGGTCCGACGCTGCCGACCGGCATATCGAACTGCTCGGCCACCTCGGCGTAGCTGGGTTGTTCCGCCTCGAAATATAGCGATTGCAGCAGCTTCCGGCAGCGTTCGTCCAGTTTCTCCAGGCCCATCCGGAGCCATTCGATCCGCTCCCAGGTCTCGAACGGGTTGGTCGACTTCTCGGCAATCTGGGGTGATTCCGCCACGTCCGCTACGTGACCGACCGGCTCGCGCCGCCGTTTCGCCATGATGCGCCAGGCATGCCGCCGGGCGACGGTGGCGAGCCAGGGAGCAAGACGTGTGTCCGCGCGCAGATCTTCCAGGCTCTGCATCAGGATCGTGAAGGTGACCTGGGTGATATCCGCCGCGTCCTCGACCGTCAGCCCCGTTTTCAGGCCGACCGAATAGACCAGCCTTTCATATTTCTCGAGCATCCGCTCCCAGGCGCGGGCCTCCCCCTTGCGGCAGGCCTGGATCAGATCGTGATCGGTTTCGGGCATGAGGTTGGGAGCCCCCAATGAAATTTCAGGAAAAAACGGGGGCAAGCGAGGGGGAAGCCCCCGCAGATATCCGTTTCATCCTGAAAATTATAGTCCAAAAATCCGTGTATTTTTCCGGGGACTCGGCTGCATGTATCCGCATATGCCGCACGCAAATCCCATTCCAACGGAGAAATCCCATGAACAAACACCTATCACCAGTCTTCATTAGAAAAGCGATCACCACCGCCCTGTGTGTCCTGCTGCTGGCGAGCGGGTTCTTCCCCCTGGCCGGGCTGAACGCCGGCTCGGCGGCGGCCTCCGGTTTCTACGATCTGAAAATCGACCCGGCCCTCCAGACCCAGCTCGGCGCGCTGCCCCTGGACGCGCCGCTGGAGGTCGTCGTCGTATTCTCGGATCCGGCCGCCGCCCCGCAGGTCGAAGCGCTGGCAAGCCTGTATTTCGGGATGGAGACTCTCCCGATGGCCGGCGCCGTCCTGACCGCCGGCCAGATCGAGCAGATCGCCGCCTGGCCGGAGATCTACTCGATCACCCTCAACTCGGACCTGGAATACTTCCTGGCCGAATCCGTCCCGCTGGTCAAAGCCGACCAGGTCTGGGCGCAGTACGCTGAGACCGGGGAGAACGTGACCGTCGCCGTGGTCGACACCGGGATCGATGCGACCCATCCGGACCTGCTCTACGGTGAAAAGGTGGTCCAGAACGTCAAGTTCCTGCCGTTCCAGGCCGCCCTTGAAAACCTGGCGATCACCGACCAGACCTCCGGTCACGGCACCCATGTGGCCGGGACGATCGGGGGGACCGGCTTCGTCTCCGAAGGCTATTACAAGGGCGTGGCCCCGGACGTCAGCATCGTCGGTCTCGGCGCGGGGGAGACGATCGGTGTCCTGACCGCCGTCCAGGCTTACGACTGGATCCTGACCCACCACGAGGCGTACAACATCCGGGTCGTCAACAACTCCTGGGGGTCTTCCGGGGGCGATGTCAACCTTCGGAACCCGATCGTGATGGCGACCTATGCCGCCTACCAGGAAGGCATCCTGAGCGTGTTCGCCTCCGGCAACTCCGGAGGGTACGACATTATCAACCCGTATTCGATCGCACCCTGGCTGCTCTCGGTAGCAGCCGGGAAGAAAAACGGCGGCCTGGCGGAATTTTCGTCGCGCGGCGCTGACGGCGACTTTTTCAAACATCCCGACATCGTCGCCCCCGGCGTCGACATCTACGCGGCCCGGGCGCAGATCGGCGCCGATTCCGGGCTCAGCACGTTTCCCAATCCGGTCAACCCGCTCTGGACAGGCCATTATGTCTCGATGAGCGGAACCAGTATGGCGACTCCCCACGTCGTCGGGGCGGCCGCGTTGCTGTTCTCGGGCAACCCGAACCTGTCCCCCGACGAAGTCATGTACCTGCTGACCGCCAACGCCACGCCGATGCCCGGTTTCATGCTCCACGAGGCCGGCTACGGCTACATGGACGTCCTGGCGGCTTATGAAGAAAGCCTGGCGATGCCCGGCAATCTGGCTGAATTCCTGGCCGGCGATCAGCAGTTCTCCGAGGGGGACGTGCTCGGTTTCGACCCGGACGAACCGGTGCCTTTCGATGAATACCAGTTCTCCGGGCTGACCGTCGTCGGGGCGACCGGCGTCTCCCCACCGATCGACCACACCTTTGAAGTCCCGGAAGGGACGCTTTACGGGACGGTCGCTGTCGAATGGACCCCGCAAACCGAGGACGCCTTCGACATGGAAGTGCTCGATCCGCAAGGGCGGGTCGTGGTTTCGAGCGGGAACGGGCTGGACATCGGGGAATCGGCTTTGTTCGTCCCGGACGTGTTCGGCACCTACACCCTCAGGCTGTACCCGTTCGCCGCCGCGGCCGCACAATACACGGCCACGGTTAAGATCGCCTACGGGAACCAGCCGGAAAACTGGCCGCCCAACACGGCTCCCAACTTCGACCGGTATCTGGGCGTCGTCGGACTGTACAAAACCTATGGGCTGGTCGGGATCATCACCGAGAACTTTCGGGCAGGTGACATGGGCTTCCTCATCTTCAGCCTGATCGACGCGGACGGCGTCCCGGAGAACGGCCTGGAGGATTCGATCCAGGCGATCTACACCGACCGGCTCGGGAACATCGCCTTCGTGGACGACGCGATCTTCGCCCGTTCCGATCCCGGTGAATACGACAGCAGCATCACCCTGGACGACAGCTGGCAGGGCGTCGCCGGCCCGACGACGGTCACCTTCTCCATCCCCGGGTCCGGGACGCTGCGGGCGCTGCCCTTCGTTTTCAACGTCAACCACCTCGATGTAACGCTCCAGACCGGAGCGGGCGAATACGAGCCGGGCGACACGGTCGGCTTCTCGGGCGCCGTGGCCCAGGTGACGACCCTCCTGACCGGCGAGGTCGAGCAGACCCCGTTGGCCGGCGCGACCGTGACCGTCAGCCTACTCGATGGCGCCGGGAACCCGGTCGCCACCACCCAGGTGACGACCGACCTGTTCGGCACCTACAGCAGCTCCTTCACAGCGCCTGCGGGGGCCTCCGGTCAAATGACCCTCTCCGCTACGTCGGACTACGTGGATCCGCTCACGGCGGTCGGGCCGGCTGACTGGTACGGTGAGGCGCAGACCGGTCTATCATTCCCCGGCAACCAGCCGCCGCAGGTCTCCCTGACCGGTACGAAGCAGACGGACCCCGGCAAAAAGAACTTCATCCACTTCGAGGCTGCGGCTTTCGATCCGGACGGTCAGGCCGACATCGCCGAGCTCACCCTGGTCCTCACCGATGACAAGGGCCGCGAGCTCAACCGTTGGACCCTGGAGGACTTCAGCCCGAACGCGGACGGCCTGACCTGGGAGCTGGAAGGCCCCTACAAGGTCTCCGGCAAGGGCCCCTGGACGCTGACTCTCACGGCGGTCGACTCCGCCGGGGAATCGGCGGCGGCGAGCGTGTCGATCGACCGGTAGCCAGGAGAAGCTCGCCGTCCGGACGATGGAAAATAAGAGAGGCGCAGGCAATACGCTGTCTGCGCCTCTTCGATTCGCCTACCCGCTGTAACAATCGGCCGGCCCGGCGGAGCGCCCGGCGACCCGGCTCATGGGGGGAAAACACTTGAAAGGGGCTGTGTATCACGCACAGGCGATCACCCAGGGTTCGCCGTCTTTGGATGTATTTTTCGACCTTCCTGGCTGCATTAATTTAAGGTCCACTCAAGCGGATGGCAAATTTAGAGCTGGGTGCGCCGGGTTCAGCCCGGCACACCTGCCCCTGAAATTGCCTCCCAATATACAGGAGAAGCCATGTTCAAGAAAACGCTCGTGATCACGTTTTTGCTGGCCCTGATTTTCGGGGCTTTCTCGGTTGCGGTGCGCCCTTCCGCGGCAGCCGGCCCCCAGACCTACCTGGTCGTGTTCGACGGGACGCAGAACGCGGACGGGACCTTCTCGATGACGGCCACCCTGGCCCAGGCTTTGACTCTGCTCCAGTCGGCCGGCGGGACGGTCAAAGCCGATCTGTCCGGCCAGATCGGCGTGTTCATCGTCCAATCTGAAAACGCATTGTTTGCCACAATCGTGCAGGGCTCCGGGCTGGTCGAAGTGGTCGGCCGGGATTACGGCTGGAAGGCATTCCAGACTCTGGACGAAGCCCTGCAGGCCGGCGCCGTGGTCGACCTCGATTCGGCAGACGGGCTCGAAGGGCTCCAGTGGAGCATGGACCAGATCAACGCACCGGCAGCGCACGCCCTGCAGACCGGCGTGCGGGCCGTCGACGTCGGGATCCTCGATACCGGGATCGAAGGGACACATATCGAGTTCGATGACGACGGCGTCCCGGGCGGGTCGACCAACGTCGACTGCGCCCGCGGGCGCGACTTCGTCGCCTTCGGCCCGGGGATCGGCAGCCCGGACCCCTGCATCGATAACGGCTTCCACGGCACGCACGTGGCCGGGATCGTCGCCGCGCAGGACAACGGCATCGGGATCACCGGTGTCGCCCCCAACGTCACCCTCGTCCCGGTGAAGGTCTGCGACACGGCCGGCTACTGCTACGCCAGCGCCGTGGTGGCCGGGATCACGTACGCCGGGGATATCCGGCTGGACGTGATCAATATGAGCTTTTTCGTTGACGACGACGAATTGCTGGCTTCGACCGAGTTCAAATGCTCCAACGATCCCACCCAGCGCGCCTTCCGCCGGTCGGTCGAGCGGGCGCTGGGTTATGCCCGCCAGCGGGGCGTCGCGCCGGTGGCCGCCCTTGGCAACTCGGACGTCGACCTGGCTAACCCGCCCGAAGGGAACGACTGCGAGGTTATTCCCGCCGAGTCCGCCGGCGTGATCGGGACCATGTCGCTCGGGCCGCTCCTTCAGAAAGCCAGGTATTCGAACTACGGCTTCGGACCGACCGACGTGGCCGCTCCCGGAGGCAGTGGGACGACCGGTGACTGCACGACGACGGTCCTCTCCGCCTTCCCGGGAAACAGTTATGGATGCATCCAGGGCACCTCGATGGCCTCTCCGCACGTCGCCGGTGTGGCCGCCCTGATCGTCAGCCAGTTCGGCGTGCTGCGCCCGGACGGCGACGTGAAGCTGTCGCCCGGAACGGTGCAGTCCAATCTGCAGTCCACGGCAGTCGACCTGGGCCTGGTAGGCTACGACATGTGCTTCGGCCACGGCCGGGTCGACGCCCTCCGCGCCGTCCTGCACGACACGTCTTCCCTCTCCCAGGCGAACCCGTTCTGTCCTGAATATTCGGAATGAAAAAGAAATGGCGGTAATTGGGCTCGGCAGCGGGTGAAACCCGCTGCCGAGCCCAATTACCGCAAACGTTTTTTCCAATTTTCAAGGAGTCAACCATGCGAAAAATAAACCTGCTCAAATCCTTCCGCCCAGCGGCTTTGCTGCTTGCGCTGCTGCTGTTCTTCGGCTCTGTCGGGACGGCCAGGTCGCAGACCCTGCTCGATCCCGACCGGCTGTTCCTGGTCGAATATTCGGCCGGAGAAAAGGCCGGCGCGCTGTCGGCAGTTACCGATCGCGGCGGCGCCATCCGCCACGAATTCGACAATATCCACATCCTGGCGATCGACATCGATCCTGCGGCAGCGGCCGACCTGGCCGGGCAGCGGGGCGTGGTCGACGTCAAGACCGACCCGCTGCTGTCGCTCTTCGACCAGGAAACGCCGTACGGCATCGACATGGTCCAGGCGCGCGACACCTGGGATGCGGACCGGGACGGGGTTCTGGACCCGGGCGCGCCGACGGGAGAAGGGATCCGGGTCTGCGTCGTCGACACCGGCATCTGGGCCACCCATGAAGACCTGGGCGGCGGCGGGGTCACGATCGTCGCAGGCCAGAGCTGGGTGAACGAGGATCCGTTCGCCGACGGGCACGGGCACGGAACCCACGTGGCCGGGACCGTGGCCGCGATGAACAACGCCACCGGCGTGGTCGGGGTCTCACCCGGCCGGGTGGAGCTGCTGATCGCCGACGTCTTCAACGATCTCGGCGAAGGCCAGGCCAGTTCCACCATCCTGGCGGGCGCCAACTGGTGCGCCGAGCAGGGCGCCGACATCATCAGCATGAGCCTGGGCGGCCCGCAGGGTTCGCTTGCGGCCGGCTACCAGGCCCTGTACGACCAGGGCATCCTGGTGGTCGCCGCCGCCGGGAACGACGGCGCGCCGGTCAACAACTACCCGGCCTCTTACCCGTCGGTCATCTCGATCGCCGCGGTGGACAGCACCGGGACGGTGGCCGATTTCTCGAGCTTCGTCCCCGAGGTCGAGCTGGCCGCTCCCGGGGTCAGCGTCCTGAGCGCCTGGCCGTACGTCGAGACCGTCGCGGTTAGCGGCGGGCCGACCTACGGCTCGATCCCGTTAGAGTTCGCAGACCCGGCCGGGCAGATCACGGCCGAGCTGGCCAACGGCGGGGACTGCAACCTGCCGCCCACACCCGGCGCTTTTGCAGGTAAGATCGCCCTCTGCCAGCGCGGCGGGCTGCCGTTCAAGGCCAAGATCGACAACGCCGCCGCGGGCGGCGCGGTCGCCGTCATCGTCTACAACAACGTCGCGGGCAGCTTCTCCGGCACCTACGGGGCTTGCTGCTCCCCGGTCCCGGCCGTAGGCATGAGCCTGGCCGACGGCAGCGACCTGGCCGCCAACTGGGTCGGCTCCGAGACGACGATCACGATCCACCAGTCCGGGGACACCGGCTACGCCGAGCTGAGCGGCACCTCGATGGCGACCCCGCATGCCTCCGGTGTGGCGGCCGTCTTGTGGAGCGCCTGCCCGGCCCTGACCAACGACCAGATCCGCTCGCACCTCGGGGTCTCGACGGTCGAATCCGGCGCCGATCTGCTGCCGGGCCGCGACATATTCTACGGCTACGGGATCACCCAACTGCGCGACGCCGTCGACGCCCTGTTCGACGGGATCGACGACTACGATCCCGCCGACCCGAACGGGGACGGGTCCAACCCGGCCAACGTCGAATGTCCTGAACTCCCCGTGGTTGAAGGCGGGCAGGCCGCCGGCAGCGGCTGGCTGGCCGCCGCGGACGGCGGGAAGATCAACTTCGGTTTTGACGCCGAATACACGGATACCGGCCCGGCCGGGAGCCTGCAGTTGAAGGACCGCGACCGCTCGGTCCGGATCGATCTGACCACCGTCACGTCGATCCACGACGGAGGAGCCGCCTGCGCCGACGTCGTTTCCGGCGCGGCTGTGATCGAGTTCACCGGCGACGGGACCTTCAACGGCGCCCCGGCCAGCTTCCGGGTCTGCGCGGCCGACAACGGCACGCCAGGCATCGGGAACGACGCATTCTTCCTCGAATGCACGGCCGGATGCGTCTACCGTACCGGCGACCACGCCGCCGACAGCCTGATCGACGGCGGGAACATCCGGGTCATCCTCCCGGGTGATGCAGGAGCCCGGGACGGCGGCGGTTCGGATGCGTCTGAAGACGGCGCTTCCGTCCTGATCCTCGACCCGCTCCTGGCCGGAGAGGTCCTGGCCGGGGACGCCCTCACGCTGACCGTGTCCGTTTACGATGCGGATCTGAACCCGCTGGCGAACGCAGCGGTCACGCTTACCCGCGTCGCGGCGGACGGCACCATGACGACGATCACGGCGCTGAGCGACCTGGCCGGGGTGGCGGTTTTCACCGCCGTCAACCTGGCGCAGCCGGTCGAGTTCATCGCCTCCAGCGGGGACCTGCAGTCCAACGCGATCACGCTCGAACCGGTCCTTCCATAAAAACCCGCCGAAAATAGGTGTGGGCGCGGGCTTAGCCCGCGCCCACACCCGCGTTTACCTTTTTCGTCTCTCAGGACCTCACGACCGCAGGCCTTCTTCCAAATACGCCTCCACCGCATTCACCATCTTCACCTGGTCGAACCGTTCGAACACCGTCCGGCGGCCGGCCGCGGCCAGCGCGCCCGCCAGCCCCGGCGTCTCGAGCAGCTTCAGAACCGCCCTGGCCAGCGCCGCGGCGTCCCCAGGGGCAAAGGCCAGGCCGTTGACCCCGTCCTCCAGGATCTCCGGCGTGCCGCCGGTCGTCGTCCCGATCACGACCAGCCCGGCGGCCATGGCCTCCTGGACCACCCGGGCGAAGGGCTCTTCGTAGACCGACGGGAATACGAGGACGTCAAACCGGCCTAGAAAGGCGGGGAAGGTCTCGCGCGGCACGGGGTCGGCGTACACGATCTGCGGCCCGAGACCCAGGCGGTCGACCAGATCCCGGATCAGGGCCTCGTAGGCCGGGTGCCCGGCGCCGATCAGGGTCAGGGAGACCCGCTCGCCCCAACCTTCGGCGACCAGCCGCCCCAGGGCCTCGACCGCCGTGTGGACACCCTTGTCCTCCACCATCTGCCCGGCGTAGAGCAGCTTCAGCCGGGCGGGATCGGGGTGCGCCGGCTCGAGGCCGTGGAACCGCGCCAGGTCCGTCCCGCAGTGGACGACGACCGGGTCCTGCAGCGGCACGCCGCGCTCCAGCAGCAGGTCCCGCACCCGCCGGCTGACGATGAGCGGCCGTTCGAACCGCAGACCGGGCGCCGCCCCGTCCCCGCGCACGATCCCCGCCAGCCGCCGGAAGAAGGCTTTGACCGGCCGCGCCCAGCGCCGGCGTGCCGGCCGGTTCCAGTACTCCGCGTGCGGGTCGGCGGCAGCCGGCCAGTAATCCGAGATGTAGTAAACGACCCGCCCGGGCATCCGCGCCTCCGCCAGCGCCGGGACCGCCCGGGAGAGCGCCCACATCCCCCAGACAAAGACGACGTCCGGCGCAAACTCGGCGACCGCCCGCCGCAGCGCGGCCCCGTTCTCGCGCTGCCGGCGCCGCCAGTTCAGGAAGAAGTCAAGCGGCTGGTAGTAGTAAAGGTCCCCCTCCAGGTGCAGCTGCCGCCGGACGCCGCGCTCGCCCGCGGGCGCCGTCTCACGGCGATGATTGCTCGTCAGGATTTCGACCGTGTGGCCGCGCGCCTTGAGCGCTTCGGCGACTTCAAAACAGAGCTGGGTGTACCCGCCGGAGCGGGCGGGGGGGTAAAAGTTGGAGAGGATGAGGATTTTCATCGAGTTAGGAAAACAGGTTGATCAAGATCAAGTAGTAGAATGGTTGATGAACCAGTGTACACCCGCTCTGTCGAGAAGGGGTTTATTCTACGACAGACTCTTCGTGTGAGAGGATAGATCTATGAAAAAATCCCTGCTGCTATTATTCGCGGTGCCGGTTCTGACCGCGTGCCGTACCTCCCCCCTTCCCGCGCCGACTGCCTCGCCT